>JANLSO010000150.1:0-22989 GCA_031362405.1 Thermoleophilia bacterium
CTGCGTGGCGTCGGGTTCGATGCCAATCCCGCCGTGGAGGTAGCAGGTGTCGATGAGGGTGATCCGCGATCCCACCTCGGCGGCGGCGGAAATGATGGCCTCCCCCATCGCGTTCGGTTCGGCGTACGGCTCGCCGCCGCGCCCGTGATGGAGGTAGTGGAACTCGCCGACGCAGGTGATCCCGGCGAGCGCCATCTCCCCGAACACGGCGCGTGCGAGCCGGTGGTAGCGATCGGGGTCGATCCGCTCCGCGCACGCGTACATCTGCTCGCGCCAGGTCCAAAACGAGCCGCGGCTCCGTTGGGTGCGTCCACGGATCGCCCGCTGAAACGCGGGGCTGTGGGCGTTGGCAAAGCCGGGTAGCGTCAGCCCGGCAAGCCTTTCAGCCCCGCTGGGCGCCGGGGCGCCGGGCGTCACCGCGATCATCCGATCACCCTCGATCTCGATCAGCACGTCGGCCACCGCGGTCTCGCCTCCCAGCCAGGCAAGTTCGCAGTGGTAGGCGCTCATGACCCGATACGGCGGGCGAACGCGGTGATCCGCTCGACGAACGCGTCGCGGTGGTACCTCTCGAACTGCTCCCAGGTCGTGAACGAGGTCGGGTCGGTCACGCGGTCGAGGAAGAGGATGCCTTCGAGGTGGTCGTACTCGTGCTGAAAGGTCCCGGCGGTGAGGCCACGCTTGATCTCCTCGTGAGGGTTCCCGTCGCGGTCGGAATAGCTCACACGGATGCTCACTGCCCGACTGACCGTGCCACGCAGGTCGGGCACCGACAGGCAGCCCTCGTTGATATCGACCCGCTCGTCGTCAGCGAACTCCAGGGTCGGGTTCACGATCACCGTGAGGGGAATCGGCGGCTTGTACGGGTAGCGTGGGTTGTGCGGCCGCACTTCGATCACCGCGATGCGTACGGGCTCGCCGACCTGGTTGGCCGCCAGACCCGCCCCGTTGGCGTGACGCATCGTGTCGATGAGGTCGTCGATGAACGTCTGGGCTTCCGCGCTCGCCAGCTCGTCGGGCCGCAGCTCGCGGGCGCGTTTGCGGAGGGCCGGGTGGCCGACGCTCACGATCGGGAGGATCACGCCGGGCCTTCGGTCATCGGTATCCGCACGCCGCGCTCGGCGGCCACATCGGTGGCTCGTTCGTAGCCGGCGTCGGCGTGACGGATTACTCCCATCCCGGGATCGTTCGTCAGCACCCGTTCCAGTTTCTGGACCGCGAGGTCGGTGCCGTCGGCAAGGCACACCATCCCTGCGTGAATCGAGCGCCCCATCCCGACTCCCCCACCGTGGTGGATGCTCACCCATGTCGCACCGCTTGACGTGTTGACCAGAGCGCTCAGAAGCGGCCAGTCGGCGATGGCGTCGCTCCCGTCCTTCATAGATTCGGTTTCACGGTATGGGGAGGCCACCGATCCCGAGTCGAGGTGATCCCGGCCGATTACGATCGGGGCCTTCAACTCACCGCGACGGACCATCTCGTTGAACCGCAACCCCAGGCGGTGGCGCTCGCCGTAGCCGAGCCAGCAGATACGCGCGGGGAGTCCCTGGAACGCGACCTGTTCTCCAGCCATACGGATCCAGCGGGCGAGGTGCTCGTCGTCGGGGAACTCCTCGAGTACCGCCCGGTCGGTGGCGGCGATGTCGGCGGGGTCGCCGCTCAATGCCACCCAGCGAAACGGCCCCTTTCCTTCGCAGAACAGCGGCCGGATGTACTCGGGGATGAATCCCGGGTACTCGAATGCCCGCTCGAACCCGCCCAGGCGCGCCTCGGTGCGCAGGCTGTTGCCGTAGTCGAAGACAACGCTGCCCTGATCGCGGAAGCCGACCATTGCCGCGCAGTGCTTGGCCATGCTCGCCCGGGCTAGACGCACGAGTTCGTCGGAGTCTTCGACCGCAAGAGATGCGGCCTCATCGACGGTGTACCCCTCGGGCACGTAGCTCAAGGGGTCGTGGGCGCTGGTCTGGTCGGTGACGATGTCGGCGGGAAATCCGACCTCCAGCAGCTCAGCCACGATGGTGGCGGCGTTTCCCACAAGGCCGATCGATCGCGGTTGCCCGAGTTTTTGCCAGTGCAGGCAACTGCGGATCGCCTCATCGAGGTTATGCGCCTCCTCGTCGAGGTAGCGGGTTTCGATGCGCCGGGCGATACGGCTGGGGTCGACGTCGATACACAGAGCCACCCCGCCGTTCATCGTCACCGAAAGCGGTTGGGCGCCACCCATTCCCCCGAGACCGGCGGTGACGGTGATCGTGCGCGCGAGTGTGCCGCCGAACGTGCGGCGGGCGATCTCGGCGAAGCATTCGTAGGTGCCCTGGAGGATTCCCTGGGTACCGATGTAGATCCACGACCCGGCGGTCATCTGGCCGTACATCGTGAGGCCCATCGCCTCCAGGCGACGGAACTCGTCCCAGTCGGCCCATTCGGGAACCAGGTTGCTGTTGGCGAGCAGCACCCGCGGCGCCCATTCGTGAGTGCGAAACACTCCGACCGGCTTGCCGCTTTGGACGAGCATCGTCTCGTCGTCGGCCAGCGTGGTGAGCGTGCGGGCCATGGCATCGAAGGCGTCCCAGCTCCGGGCGGCCCGGCCGGTTCCACCGTAGACGACCAAGTCGTCGGGGCGTTCGGCGACCTCGGGGTCAAGGTTGTTGTGCAGCATCCGGTGGGCGGCCTCCTGCGGCCAACCCCGGCAGATCAGATCCCTCCCGCGACGTGCCCGAACCGGACGTGGACCGCTCACATCGACTCCAGCTCTCCGACGGCGGCCGCCACGGCCGCGAGTATTGATCCGTCCCCAAGAGCATCCTCCACGGCACGCAGCTCCGACGACCACCACCGGTCGGGGCCGGAGCCACCCACCCGTTCGCGCACGGCGCCGAGCGCGGCGCCCGTGCCCGCCGCCGGTGCGAGCGGCGCCCGAAACTCGAGGGCGGTCGCGGCGCAGGTGATCTCCACCGCCAGGATCCGCCGCAGGTTGTCGACCGAGCGGCGCAGTTTGCGGGCAGCGGCCCAGCCGTTGGAGACGTGGTCTTCTTGCATCGCGCTCGTCGGAAGTGACTGCACCGAGGCGGGCGACGCGAGGCGTTGATTGTCGAGGGCCATCGCTGCCTGGGTGTAGTGGGCGATCATCAGGCCGCTGTTGACACCGGGGTCCGGCGTGAGAAACGGGGGCAGGCCATACGAGCGCCCGACGTCGAGCATGCGGTCGGTGCGGCGCTCGGCGATCGCCGACAGCTCGGAGATCGCGATCGCGAGGAAGTCGCAGATCAGAGCAAGTGGCGCGCCATGGAAGTTGCCGCAGCTCTCGACGCGTCCGTCGGGGAGGACCATCGGGTTGTCGATCGCCGCATCGAGCTCGGCCTCGGCCACCCGCCGCGCATGGGCGAGCGTGTCGAGCGCCGCACCGTGAACCTGCGGAGTGCACCGCAGCGAGTACGCGTCTTGCACCCGTGGGTCGCCCTCGCGGTGGGAGGCGACGATCTCCGAACCCTGCAGGAGCCGGCGTAGGTTGGCGGCACTCGCGGCTTGGCCGACCTGGGGGCGCAGGGCCTGAAGGTCGGCGGCAAAGGCTCGATCGGTGCCGAGCAGACCTTCGACGGTCATCGCCGCCGCGACATCCGCGGCCCGCGACAACGCCGCCAGGTCATGCAGGGCGAGGCAGAGCATCCCGAGGATGCCGTCGGTGCCGTTGATGAGCGCGAGCCCTTCCTTGGCGCGCAGCTTCAGGGGCGCGCGGCGCGCCGAGGCGAGCGCCACAGCGCCGGAGATCACCCCGCCCGATGCATCCCGCGCCTCCCCCTCCCCGATCAGCACCAGGGCGCAGTGAGCCAGCGGGGCGAGATCGCCACTGGCACCGAGCGATCCGTGCTCGTAGACGACCGGCGTGAGGTGGGCATTCAGAAGCGCGAGTTGTAGATCCACGACCTCCGGCCGGGCGCCGCTATAGCCCATCGCCAAACTGCGGGCACGAAGTAGGAGCATCGCCCGAACGGCCTCGTCCTCAATCGTCGCGCCCATGCCGGTGGCGTGCGACCGCACGAGCGCTATCTGCAGCTCGGCGGTGCGCTCCGGCGGGATCACGACCTCGGCCAGAGAGCCAAAGCCGGTCGTTACGCCGTACACCGGTTCGACGGCCGCGATGAACCCATCGATGAGGCCCGCCGATCGCTCCATGGCCGCGCGGGCGGCGGAAGAAAGACCGACCGTCGACCCCTCCCGTGCGACGGCGACCACATCGTCGACCGATAGCCCACGGCCCCTGAGGCTGACCGTCCTCATCGAGTCGAGGACCCCATGCAGAGATCGGTGCCTGGCACCGATCTATGCACGATATGCCGCGCGGACGAGGTCGGGGCCGATCTCGCCGATGTTGGCGCAGCCGGCGAGGATCATCGCGTTCTCGATCTCGGCGAGGATCTGGGCGAGGGCGGCCGCGATGCCTTCGCGGCCGGCGGCGCCGTTGGCCCAGGCGATCGGTCGGCCGATCAACACGGCCTGAGCTCCGAGAGCAACGGCCTTGATGACGTCGGTTCCCCGGCGCACGCCACTGTCGAGGTAGATCTCGCAGCGGCCGGCAACGCGCGCGGCGATCTCCGGAAGGGCCTCGATCGTTGGCAGGGCGGTATCGAGTTGACGGCCGCCGTGGTTCGAGACGATCACCCCACTGACGCCCGCCTCGATGGCCCTGACTGCGTCGTCGGGATGAAGCAAACCCTTGACCACCACCGGCAGCCCGGCCGTCGCGACGAAACGCTCGATGTCGTCCCAACCGAGGTCGAGTTTCATCAGCGCCGTGACCTCACCGGGGGTGATCGCCGCCGATCCGTCAGGAACGGGGACGCTCGGAAGCCGCAGATGAGGAGGGATCGCAAAGCCGTTGACCAGGTCGCGCTCGCGAAACCCATAGGCGGGAACGTCGACGGTGACGATCAGGGCTCGGTAACCATGCTCATGGGCCCGAGCGATGACCTCCCCGGTCATCCCTGTGTCGCGGTACGGGTAGAGCTGGTACCAGCGAACGCCGTCCTTCCCGGCAATCGCGACGTCGGCCAGATCATGGTTCGACAAAGACGACAGGCACATCCCGAGACCTGCAGTGGCGGCGGCGGCGGCGGTGTTGAGGTCTCCGTCGGGGTGGATGCAGCCCTGATAGGCCATGGGCGCAACCAGGACGGGTGCTGCGATTTCGGTCCCGAGCACGGTCGTTGTGGTCGAGGCCGCTCCGGCCCCGCGCAGCATCCGCGGACGCAGGCGAAGCGCGGCGAACGCCGCCCGATTCTCGGCCACCGTCACCTCGTCGCCGGCACCGCCGGTGACATAGCCCCACGCGCCGGGATCCATGACGGCCTCGGCATGGCGCTCCCACTCGGCGAGGTTCGCGGGGGTGGTCATGGCGAGCTGCGGCCCGCCTCCTCGCGAAGGCTTTCGAGCACGCGGGTCTTCGTGGCGAGGAACTCCGGAGTGCTCAGCTGCTCGTGCCGACGGGGCCGCTCGAGCGGAACCGGCAGCTCCTGCTTGATCCGGCCCGGGCGGATGGTCATCACGAGCACCCGGTCGGAGATGAAGACGGCTTCCTCGACGTCGTGGGTGACGAACAGAACGGTGAGCCGGTGCTGCTCCCAGACCTCGGTGAGAAGCTCCTGCATGCTCTGCCGTGTCAGGGCGTCCAGAGCGCCGAACGGCTCGTCCATGAGAAGGATGCTCGGTTGGTACGACAGCGATCGCGCGATCGCGACGCGCTGGCGCATCCCACCTGAGAGCTGCGTCGGGTAGGCGTCGGCGAACTCCGAGAGACCCACCAGGCCGAGGTAGTCGCGCGCCCGCGCCCGGCGCTCGGCGGCGGAGATCGGCTCGGCCCGTAGGGCGAACTCGATGTTCTTGACCGCCGACATCCAGGGAAACAGCGTGTAGGTCTGAAAGACGACCCCACGGTCACGGCCGGGGCCGATGACCGGTGTCCCGTCGACGAGCGCCGAACCGGAACTCGCCTCCTGGAGCCCGGCGAGGATGCCGAGCACCGTGCTCTTGCCGCACCCTGACGTGCCGACGAGCGTGACGAACTCGTTCTCTGCGATATCGAAGCTCGCCCCATCGACCGCGTGAACGTCACCGCTACGGGACGTAAACGTCTTCGCCAGATCACGGACCTGGATTTTCATCGGCGTGCCTCCGCCCAGCGGAAGAGAACCCGCCCGAGCAGGCGCATGCCTTGATCGGTGACCAGGCCGAGGATGCCGAGGATGACGATGTAGGCGAACACCAGTCGGTTGTCGAGCGCCGTCTGAGCCCGGTTGATCCGGTATCCAAAGCCGGAGGTAACGTTGACGATCTCGGCCAGCGTCACCCAGGTCCACGCCCAGCCGAGGGTGATGCGAAGTGAGTCCCAGATGGCGGGCATCGCCGAGGGCACGACGATCCGACCGAGGATCGCCGACTCACGCATCCCGAGGGTCCGCCCCACCTCGACGTGATCCATCGGAACCCGGCGGACGTCGTCGGCAACCAGCAACGCAAGTTGGAAGACCGTCCCGAGGAAGACGATCAGGAACTTCTGCCCGTCGTCGATCCCGACCCAAAAGATGCTCAACGGAATGAACGCGACGACGGGCGGGTAGCGCAAGAACTCGACGAGCGGGGTGAGCACCGCATGCCAGATCCGGAACGCGCCGGTGAGCACCCCCACGGGAATCGCAACAGCCGCCGCGATCAGGAAGCCGACGAGGATGCGGTAGACGCTGACCTTCGCGTCGTCCCACAACTCGCCGCCCTCGGCGACGTCGACGAAGCGTTCCCAGACATCGATCGGACGCGGCAGCGCGAAGCTGCTCGTCAATTTCAGCTCGGTCGCGACCACCCACAGCACCAGCAAGAGGGCGAATGCGCCGACCGAGATCGCAAACGACAGGGCCCGTGGGATCCCGGCACCGATCCGAAACAGCCCCTGCGCATGGCGCGCGGGCGCGGTGGCGACCATGTCGGTCGCCACCGCGTCGTTCGAGCCTTGGTGGTTCGGGCTCAGCCGGCGTTCGCCGCGGCCAGGTACTGGCCGTCGATGATCGTGGCCGGGTCGATCGGGTCGGTGATGATCTTGGCGTCGGTCGCGGCCTTCAGGACGTCAGCGACGACCGTCGCGAAGTTGCCCGTGAGGTCATTCGACTTCGCGTCGATGAACTCGACGCCCTTGTACGACTCCGCGCCCGGGTCGTAGCCAATGCCCTTGTTGATGCTCTTCTGGGCGCTGGCGGTGTTTGTCGTGTACTCCGTGACCGCCGCCTGCCAGGTGCGGATCAACGCGGCGATCTGGCCAGGATGCTCGTTCAGGTAGTCGTTACGCACGACCAGCACGTCGCTGACGAGGCCCGGCTTGATGTCGGCTGCGGCGAGAACCTTGAATCCGTCCTTCTTCTTCAGGGTCTCGGAAATGTAGGGCTCGTACGTCACGGCCACCGGAACGCGGCCGGCAAGCAAAGAGGTTCCGACCTCGGCGGCCTTGCCGAGCGACTTGGTGATGTCCCCGTCACCCAGGCCCTCTTGGGCGAGCGCATAGTGCAGCAGCAGGTCGCTGGTGGTGCCCTCTTCATAGGCGACGGTCTTGCCTTTGAGGTCGGCGACGCTGGCGATCCCGTTCTCGGAGATGATCGCATCGGCCTGCAGGCTGTTGTCGAGCTGCATGACGATGGTGATCGGCGCCCCCGCGGCCGCGAACCGCAGTGCGGTGTGCGTGGCGATGTTGGCGACGTCCACCTTGCCGGCGATCAGGGCCGCGTTCAGCGGAGCGTCCGAGTCAAAGAGCTTGATGTCGACCTTCTCGATGCCCTGGGCTTCGAAGAGCATGTTGTCGTGGGCGACGTACCAGGGACCGTAACCGAGCCACGGCTCGGTCGCCATGCGAATCGTGCCCGGTTCAGGACCGGCGATCTTCGCGGGGGTGGTGTCGCTGCCGGCGGTGGACTTGCCGTCGCTGCCACAGGCGGACAGGCCGAGGACCAGGCCGATCGCGACGAGCGCCGCGAGCAGGGTGGCCGCACGCGATTTACGCATCAATCAGGGCTCCTTAGATGAAGAGGACATGCGGATTCGGATCGCGGCCGCGTGGGCGGGAAAGCCCTCGTGGTCGGCAAGGGCACAGATAGACCCGGCCATCTGGCCGAGGGCGGCGTCGGACGTCCGGGCGACCGAGCTTGTCTTGGTAAACGTGCGCGATGTGACGCCAGAAGACACTCGCGCGAACCTACCGGTCGGAAGCGCCGCGGGTACGCCGATGACGTAGTTGGCGGCCGAGACCGGCGTCGACTGGCCGAGCAGGACCTCCCCGGCATGGTCGATTCGTCCGAGAAGGGCCTCGTCGTCGCGCGCGACAATCTGCATGTGCTCGGGCGCCCAGAGGTTCGCAACCTCCACCCCCTCGCCCATGTCGGCAACGAGGACCGCGCCCCCGTTCGGCCCAATCGACGCGCGAGCGTAGCCCTGTCGCGGTTCGGGTAACAGAGCGATCTGCTCGACGAGGTACGCCTCAGTCGCGTCGATGAGGGCGGCCGAGTCGGTGACGAGTACCGACGCGGAATCACCGCCGTGTTCAGCCTCGTTGAGCAGATCGGCCGCGAGCAGCCGCGGATCGGCCGAATCGTCGGCGAGGATCAGGCTCTCGGACGGCCCCAGCACCATCTGCGTGACACACCCGTAGCGCTGGACCTCCAGCATCGCCGCCTGCACCGCTGGGCTGCCCGGGCCGAGAACCTTGTCGACCCGGTGGGTCCTGTCGGTGCCGAACGCGACGGCCGCGATCCCCGCCGGCCCGTTGGCGCGCAGTATCGTTCGCAGTCCCAGCTCGCGCGCAACGGCCAGGACGGCGGCATCCACTCGGCCGTCGCCACCCGGGGCGGGCGGTACCACGACGGTGATCTCGGGGACCTTTGCGACGACGGCGGGCGTCCCGATCTGGACGAGCACCGACGGGAACGACCCCTTGCCGCTTGGGACGAAGATTCCGACACTCGCGATCGGTCGGGTCTGCTCGCCGACCATAAGACCCGGCGAAAGCTCGATCCGCCAGTCGGCGTCGGCGAGAACGCGCTCGTTGTAGGCCCGCACGTTCGCGATTCCGGCGCGGATCGCCGCGAGGATCTCGGGCGCAACCGTGTCGGCGGCGGCGTCGATCTCGTCGTCGGTCAAAAGCAGACGGTCGGGCGCGACCTCGCAGTGGTCGAAGCGGGCCAGGGCTCGGCACACCGCATCGTCGCCGTTGGCGCGAACGTCGTCAACGATTTTGCGTATTCCCGCGGCCAGGGTCGGGTCGAAGATCGCCTGGGTACCGCGCGCGAGCCACGCTTCCCGCACGTCGAAGTCCATCTGCGACCACCGTTGCACGCGCATCACGGGCTCAGCCACGGTCGACATCGTCGCTCGTGACCGCGCTCGTTGGGATCCCGCTTTGGGGCAGGCGGGCGCGCTTTTCGATCGAAGCCAGAGTTTCCACTAGGCGGCAGAGCCTGCCATTCTGCGACTGATGCCGCAAGAGTCTACGACGCCGACGAGGGCGACCGACCGCGGGCTGCGGCTGGTAACGGCGGTCGCCGACCACCCCGAGGGACTTGCGCTCGCTCAGTTGGCCCGGCTCGTCGACC
Source organism: Thermoleophilia bacterium (assembly GCA_031362405.1). Taxonomy (GTDB): domain Bacteria; phylum Actinomycetota; class Thermoleophilia; order Miltoncostaeales; family Miltoncostaeaceae; genus JANLSO01. The sequence goes on from JANLSO010000150.1 coordinate 9,624, forward strand.
TCAGTGCCAGCACCACGCTGCGCCAACTCCGGGCGCTGCAGATTTCGGGCTTTGCGGCTCATCAGCCCGACGGGCAGTGGGTCCCGGGCGCCGAACTGCTTCGTATCGCACGATCGCTTTCGGCAACTGCCACGCTTCCCCGCCTCGCCCAGGCCACGCTCGACGAGCTCTCGCGCCTGACCGGTGAGTCGGCGTATCTGGCGGAGGTCGCGGATGCATCGACCGCCGTGTATGTCGCCGCGAGCTCCGGTACCCACGCAATCCGCCACGTCAGCTGGCTGGGTCAGCGAGTTCCCCGCCGGGGCACGGCCGTTGGCTCAGCATTGGCCGGTCGCACCGACCCAGACGGCGTTGCGGTACGCGGTGATGCCGTCGAGCCCGACGTGACCGCCGCCTCGGCTCCGGTACGCGGACCCACAGATCGCGTTGTCGCCGCCGTGAGCGTGGTGGGGCCAACCACCCGGATGGGCGGTTCACGCCTCATCCACATCCGCAAACTGCTCTCGCAACACAGCGCCGAGGTCAGCCGGCTGGTTGGTTGGGGCGGGAGCTAGGGAACCAGCCCACAACGCGCGGCGGCCCATGATCGGGGCTGGGGCTCAGGCACTGCGCCCTCCGTCGATCGTCACGGCGCCACCGGTCATGTAGGCGGCTTCGGGATGGGCGAGAAAGCTGACCAAACTGGCGATCTCCTCGGGTGTTCCGAACCGTCCGAGCGGAATCTGCGCGCGAATCTCTTCGGCGACGGACGGATCTTCGAGGTGGCCCCGGGTCATCCGGGTCGGTACGTACCCCGCGCAGATCGCGGTCACGGCGATCTGCCGGTTGGCGAGGTCAAGCGCGAGCGTCTTTGCGAGCATCACGGCCGCGGCCTTCGATGCGTTGTAGTCGCAGAAATTCCGCTCCGCACGCAGGCCGTTGACTGATGCGTTGATAACGATCGCTCCCCCGCCGGCCATCTCACGCGCGCAGGCTTGGGCGAGCAGGAATGCTCCGAGGACGTTGACGTCCATGACACGCCGAAAGTGGTCCGGCGACAGATCCAGCGCGTCTTTTGCCTCTCCGTCGATACCGGCGCTGGCAAAGGCCACATCGATCCGCCCCACGGCGGCCGTGGCGCGTGCAATGGCTGAGGTGACGTACTGCGCGTCGGCGATGTCGCCCACGCACCCACCCGCAACCTCAACCTGAGCCTGAGCGAGCGCGAGTGTCTCCTCGCGGCTCCCCATGATCCACACACGCGCCCCTTCAGCGACGAACCGCTGCGCCGCCGCCAGACCGAGCCCGCTCGTGCCGCCGGAGATCACGACACCGCGACCCTCGTGGCGCCTGCTCAATCAAGCGTTCCCTTCACGCCCGCGGTTCGTCCGGCACGCCGCGGGTTCTCGCGCCAGCACTCCCGCAGAGCCCGGCCGAACGCGCGAAACGCCGCTTCCCAGGTGTGATGTGGATCAACGCCCTGCTCCAGCCTCAGGTGGACGGTGCATCGCCCGCCCTGGGCGAATCCCTCGAAGAACGCGACCAGATCGGCCGAGAGCATGTCCTCGACGTGCGAGTCGCGGGAGCCTTGGGCGTCGCGCACCACCGAGTGATTCGAGCGCCCCTCGAAGCTGACGTGGGAAAGGGCGCGGGCCTCGTCCATGATCCCGAGCGCGAAGCCCGTGCTCTCGACTCCGCCGGCGATCCGCTCCCGGACCATCGCCGCGGCCGCCGCCCCCAGAGCAAGCCCGATGTCTTCACACACCACGTGCGTCAGGCGAAAAGTCTTGTGAGCATAGGTGGCGTCGACCGCGACGTCGCCATACCAGCCGAGCATCTCCAGCATGTGATCGAAGAACGCGATCGAGGTCGACAGACCCGGCTCGCGCGGCGCCCCGAAGTCGATCGCCACCCGGATCTCGGCCTCACGGGTGATGCGCTCGACATCGACACGGTCGCCCGCGACGCGCACGCGCATTCCTGAATACGTCTCGGTCACGCGAATTCCCCGCTCTTAGGCGACTGAGCATGCCCGCACCGAAAAGCCGGCGCAAGCGCACCAGCAATCTTCTCAGAATACCTGCCCGCTTCCCGCTCTATTTGCTGAGCTAAATAGTCGACTAATCAGCTAAATTACGGGACGTGATCTTTGCGACTCCCTCAGTGTCACGCACTCTGCAACGCGACCTGGACGAACTCGATCGCCTGCTCGCTCGACTCGGCGACGCTGCGCGCATCGCGGGCCCGTAGCTCGGCAAGCTCGCAGGGATGCACGTACCAGCACGATCTCGAGTTCGGTTTCGATCGAAGGCTTCACCATGCCGATCGCCGCAGCCGCAAAGATCATTGCCACGAGGAGCGCCCCCGACCCAGAGGCGACAGATCCGGCGGCCGTTGCCTGCTACGCCCGAGCAATGGACCACGTGGCAACGATGGCGATCGACCCGCACTTTCGCTGGTGCGATCGGGTGGTCCTGGACCTGCATTTCGACGCGTGCTTTTCCCAACGCGATCATTCGCCGGGCCTGTGGCGGACAACACCGATCTCGGTAACCGACCCGCGCGGTACTGGGCTCGCCTTCACGGGGCCCGACGCGGACGACGTTCCCGGGCTGGTTGGTGAGGTCGTCCACGGGCTCGAGACCAGCGGGGTGGATGTCCACACCGCCGTCCGAGCGTCGATGGCGCACCTCAACCTGGTTTCCATTCATCCCTTTCGCGACGGAAATGGGAGGGTCTCGCGGATCATTCAGTCGCTGGTGCTGGCACGCGAAGGGCTACTGGCCCCCGAGTTCAACTCCATCGAAGATCACCTCGGGCGTGACACCACCGCGTTCTACCAGGTGCTGCGGAAGGTTCAGGGCGGCAGCTATCGCCCCGCGCGTGACGCCACCCCCTGGATTCGATTCTGCGTGACCGCCCACATCGAGCAGGCCACGCTGCGCCTCGACCAGATGGCCGAGGCCGCGCGTCGCTGGAATGCTCTGAAGACGATCGTAGAACAGCGCGGCTGGCCCGACCGACTCGTCGTTGCCCTCGAGCGGGCACTGCGGGGAGGCATCGAGCGTGCCGACTACGCCAAGGAGGCCGATGTCTCAGCGGCGTCGGCGACATCCGATATCCGACGCCTGCTCGATGCCGATTTCATCGTCCGGAGAGGACGCACGAGAAGCGTCAGATACCCCGCGTCGGAGCGCTTGCGCTGAGAGGTCTCCGGTCTTTAACGGGCAGTGATGTCAACTTCGGATGCCCGGCATGCGATGCTGATATCACTCGAGGGGTTTCAAGCCCCCCAGCAGAGTCGGGATCAGCTCACTCACCGTCGGGTGGATGTGCATCGCGCGCTGGATCACCGTGTACGGAGCATCGGCGTACATCACGTCGAGCAGCGAATGCACGACCTCGTCGCCGCTCAGACCAAGGAGGGCCGCACCGAGGATCCGCTCGGTCTCGGCGTCAACGATCACCTTCATGAACCCGAGCGTCTCGCCGCGCTCCTTCGCGCGCCCTACCCGGGCCATCGGCATGACACCGATCAGCGCCGAGCGGCCGGATTCACGCACCTGGCGTTCTGTGAGCCCGACGCGCCCAAGCGGTGGATCGACGAACAGGCCGTATGCGGTGATGCGGTCGCTGACTCGACGTGGGTCGTCGTCGAGCAGATTGGCGGCCACGATCTCGTAGTCGTTCCACGAGGTGTGGGTGAATGCGCCGCGGCCGTTGACGTCGCCCATCGCCCAGACGCCGGGGGCGCTGGTGCGCAGCTGGTCGTCGACCGTGATGTAGCCGCGTTCGTCGGTCGCAATGCCGGCCGCATCGAGCCCGAGGTCGTCGGTGTTCGGACGCCGACCGATGGCCAGCAGGAGGTGGCTCCCGTCGATCTCCGGAACACCATCGGCGCAGTCGGCCGAGACGACCACTCCGCCTGAGGTCTTTTGAACCTCAATGCACGTGGCATTCAGGCGCACCTCGATGCCCTCGCGCTCGAGGATATCCTTCACCGCTTCTGAAACATCGGCGTCCTCCCGGCCAATCAGCCGTGGACCCATCTCGACGATGGTGACCTCGCTGCCGAAGCGGCGGTACATCTGAGCGAATTCCAGCCCGATATAGGAGCCTCCGATGATCACCAGGTGCTCAGGAACGAAGTCGACGCCCATCATGGTCGTGTTGGTGAGGTACGGGATATCCGATAGACCGGGCCAATCAGGGACGACCGCCCGACCGCCGACGTTGATGAAGATCTTCTCGGCCTCCAGCGTCTCGTCGTTCACCACGACACTGGTCGGGCTGCTGAAGCGGGCGTGGCCCCAGACGAGCGTCATCCCGGGCATTCCGTTCACCCATTTCGTCATTCCGTCAACCGACGCCCTGACGATGGCGTCCTTGCGAGCCTTCACGGCCTTCATGTCGACACCGATTGCGCCCTCGATGGTCACGCCGAAATCGGCGTGACGGCGGGCCACAAAGGCGGCACTCGCGCTCGCGACCAGGGCCTTGGTGGGGATGCAGCCGTCGTTGACACACGTTCCGCCGAGGTGCTTACGCTCGATCAGCCCAACGGTCTGCCCCGCAGAGGTCAGCCGCCCCGCCAGAGCCGGCCCCGCCTGACCGGCACCGATGATGATCGCGTCGAATCGTTGAGTCACGGCTGCTCCTCGCGAGTGGTGGGATGAGCGTGCCGCGTCATCGTCTCACTGCAGCCGGCGCGCTGCAGTTCCCGACGATCAAACCGCCGGGAGGTGCTGTCGGCTCCCGACGCGGCCTGCACCATCGGCGACGTCGCGGAGGTAATCAACCGGCTCTGGGGGCACAACACACCGGGCGGGCGGCTGTTCTTCATCCGCTCGTGCGAAGACGAGTTGGATGCGCCCAGGGGACCGGACGATCTCCTTTCGCCGGGCATGCCACCCGCCCGGCGTTGGTACGCGATGGTGGCGGACTCGCCGTCCGACGCCCGTTCGCACGTCCGCAATCACGAGGCCGACAGCGGGAGGCGTCGACGAACGTGCCGGATCTGCGGCGTCACGATCAAGGCGAGGCTTATCGATAACCGGCAGGGCCGTCGCACGGGCGAGGGCTGAGTCGCAATAGGCCCGGAACCGCCCCGGTCAACTCCGGCTCCAGTTTCACCGCGACCCGGACGCCCTAACCGCCACCGCCGGACCCCAGTCCAGCTGCTGCGCCACGCCCACAGAGGGGAACCTCTCGTCGGCCACCGCGGTGCGGGCTGACGGCCCCCGACGGGAAACTCCCTACATGTTTCCCCACATGTCCCATCAGCACACAGCGCGTCCAGAGACGTATCCAGACGTTTTCCGGCGTTCAGGGTTCCTGACCTCAGAACCAAAGAAACCCCCGTTTTCTGGGGGTTTCTGTATGGGCGTTACTGGGCTCGAACCAGTGACCCCCAGCTTGTCGAGCTGGTGCTCTCCCAACTGAGCTAAACGCCCCGCGAGGCCGGGAGCATACCAGCCGTCTCGCAGGTGGTCGCGCTACTCCTCCGGCTTGGCGCACACGACGTAAATCTCGACCACCACGGGGCTTACCGTGGAGTTCTGGACCGCGAGCGTCCAGCCGTTCGGGATCGCGTCACCCGAGGCCGGTGACGGCCGGTCGGCGAGAACCTGAACGCCAGCGATAGGCAGGCCGGCATACCCGCCCGAGAGCGCGACCTCGCCGGCCTGGCAGACGTGCGTGACCACGCCTGTCGGGCCGGGCTGCACGGCCGCGTCGAGTACGCGCACCGCCAGGCTCGGCAGACGCACGCCCGTGGCGAGCTTCGAGGCGGTGATCGCTCCCGGCGCGATCTCCGACGAGCGGACCGCCCCCTGGGCGATCTGGCGGGCGGTCACCGCTCCCCATCCAATCTGTTCTTCCCCGACGGCGTTGTTCTTCAGTTTCGCGCCGAGCACGGAATGGTTCTTCAGGTTCTTTCCATCGATGAAACCTGTCGCGACGGCCGACCCGCCAAGTGCCACAGTGAGTGCGATGCACGCCACCACCATCGCGCCGCTTGGCCGGAACCGCTCGATCCCCTTGCCCATGCCCGCCCCCGGTATCTGTGAGATCGCGCGGCGGTCGCCTGCGATGTAACACGCGTGTTAACGCGCAATGTATTCGGCGCAGCGACAGCGTGGCGAGCCCCGGCTGCTAGCGTCCGCCACCGTGACGACGATCGTCCCCGCCGACCGACCCCGATACGATCTCGGCATCGTGGGTGCCGGCCAGCTCGCCCGCATGACCTGCCTCGCCGCGTGGCCGCTTGGGATCCGTGTTGCCGTGCTCGGTTTTCCCGATGAGCCCGCCAGCCTCGTCGCAGCGGGTGTGGTCGCCGGCGACTGGCGCGACGCATCAGCGGTCGCCGCGCTCGGCCGCGAGTGCGAGGTCCTCACACTCGAGAACGAGTTCGTGGCCGCCGCCGCCCTTGCATCCGTCGAGGCGCTCGGAACACCCGTACGCCCGCGCAGCGCCGCGGTCGCGGTGATCCAAGATAAGGCCCTTCAGAAAGAACGTCTCGCAGGAGCGGGGCTTCCGGTCGCTCAGTACGTGGTCGCCGACCGACCATCCGAGCTGGCGGCTGCCGGGCGCGACCTCGGCTGGCCACTGATGCTCAAATCACGCACGCTCGGATACGACGGTTACGGCAACGCCACCTGCGCGACCCCTGAGGAAGCCCAGGACGCCCATGTTCGCCTCGACCGGGGTGAGGGGGTTTTGGTCGAGCAGGTGGTCGCCTTTGAACGCGAGCTCGCCACGATGGTCGCCCGTTCGACCACCGGCGAAGAGGCCGTATACCCCATCGTCGAGACCATCCAGAGCGACCACGTCTGCCACGAGGTGATCGCCCCGGCCCACATCGACGCCACCGTGCGGGGGCGCGCCCACGAGGTCGCACGCGCCGCCGCGGCCGCCGCGGACGGGCTCGGCGTGACCGGGGTCGAGATGTTCCAGTTGGGTGACGGGGCAATCCTCGTCAACGAACTCGCGCCACGGCCGCACAACTCGGGTCACTACTCGATCGAGGCCTGCGAGACGTCGCAGTTCGAGAACCACATCCGGGGTGTCCTCGGGCTGCCGCTGGGGTCAACGGTGATGCGACGCACGGCGGCCGTGATGGTCAACATTCTCGGCACGCGCACGGGGCCGAGCCGCCCCGATCTGGCGGCCGTTCTCGCGACGCATGGCGCGCACCTGCATCTCTACGACAAGAAGGAGGTCCGGGTGCGACGCAAGATGGGGCATGTCACCGCCCTCGGCGACACCTCCGACGAAGCCGCCGAGATCGCACGCCGCGCGGCGCGGGCGGTCGCCCTATGAGTGTGAGAAGCCCGTGGGTCGGCGTTACGATGGGTTCCGAGAGCGACCTGCCGGTGATGACTGCGGCGGCGGAGATCCTCACCGAACTGGGGATTCCCCATGAGGTGCGCATCACCTCGGCACACCGGACACCCCACGAGATGATCGCCTACGGGTCCGAGGCCGCCGACCGGGGCCTGCGGGTGCTGATCGCCGGGGCGGGAGGCGCCGCGCACCTGCCGGGAATGCTCGCCGCCGTCACCCACTTACCCGTGATCGGCGTACCCGTGCGCACCAGCGCGTTCAACGGAATGGACTCGCTGCTGTCGATCGTCCAGATGCCGCGCGGTGTTCCCGTCGCGACGGTGGCCATCGATAACGCCCGCAACGCGGGACTTCTGGCGGCACGTATCCTCGCCATCGGCGAGCCCGACCTACGTGCGCGCCTCATCGCCTGGCACACCCAGATGAGTGACGCTGCCCGCGCCACCGACCGCCCGGTGCCCGGGACGCAAAGAACAAAGAGTGATCCCCTGGTCGACGGCCCGCGCAGCGACGAGTTCGCCAAGATCCTCGACGAGCGCCGGGCTGATGCGCCCGGAGCGCACGGACCTACCGGTGCCGGGCACGTGACATGAGGTTGATGTCCCGTGCCCGGCACCGCGCTAGGCGACCGGCTTGCCGATTGCGGCGCCCTTACGGGCGGAAAACGTCTCGAGCATCGTGTCGATGTCCGAGTCGGGGGTCTTCTCGATGAGGGCCGCGTACTTCGAGTCGAGGGTCGGGCGCAGCTCTTTGTACAGGATGCCGAGCTTGAAGCCGCCGCGCATCGCCAGGTCGAACGCCTGTGACTTGTTCGAGGCGTCGTGCTCCGGAGCGACGTCGGTGACGAGCTCCTTCCACTCCTCCTGGTGGTTGTTGAACACCACGCACGGCGAGAGGGCGTCGATATAGCTGAAGCCCCGGTGCTCCATCGCCTGCACGATCAACTCAGTCAGAGCGCGAGTGTTGAATGACGCGCCCCGGGCGACGAACGACGCGCCCGACGCCACCGCGAAGCCGAGGGTGTTCAGCGGCGTCTCGAGGTTGCCCCACGGGGTGCTCGGCGCCTTCTGGTCGGTGAGCGAGGTCGGTGAGACCTGGCCCTTCGTCAGGCCGTAGATCTCGTTGTCCATCACCAAGTACGTAATGTCGATGTTGCGTCGCGCCGCGTGCGGAAAGTGCCCGGCACCGATCGCGAAACCGTCGCCGTCGCCGCCGACCGCCACGACCGTAAGGTCGGGGTTGGCCAGCTTCACGCCCATCGCGACCGGCAGCGCGCGGCCGTGCAGGGTGTGGACGCCGTAGGTCGACACGAAGCCTGGCAGACGGCTCGAGCAACCGATGCCCGACACGACGACCGTCTTGACGGGGTCAAGGTCTTGCTCGGCGAAGGCCCGGTAGAGCGAGGCGAGAACACCGAAATCGCCGCATCCCGGGCACCAGATCGGCTTGAGATCCGACTTGTAGTCGGTGGGCTTCCTCTTGGCGGGGGTGGTGCTCACGCGGGGACTCCTTGGACGATGTAGTCGTGGATGTCTTCGGCCGTGAACGGCAGGCCGTCGCACTTGGCCCAGCTGTCGACGCGGATACCGCACTCGGCACGCACCAGGCGCGCGAGCTGACCGCTGAAGTTGACCTCGGGGACGATCACCCGTGAGGCCTTGGAGGTGAACTCCAAGACCTTCTCGGCCGGGAAGGGGCCAAGCACGCGCGGGTAGAACGCACCGACCGACAGCCCCCCGGCGCGGGCGCTTTCGATCGCCTCACGAACCGCCCCGTAGGTCGACCCGAAGCCGATGATCGCGATGTCGGGGGTCTCTGCGCCGTAGGTCTCGTGGCGAGCAGCTCCGTTTTTCAGCGCATCAAGCTTGCCCCAGCGCTTCTTCTGCATCGCGACGTGGTTCTCAGGGGTGTAGGTCGGGTGCCCCAGTTCGTCGTGTTCGATGCCGGTCGCCACGTAGCGCCCGTTCTCCTCACCCGGCAGGCCCATCGGCGAGACCGAATCCGGGGTCAGCTCATATCGCTTGTACTCACCGACGGCGTCTTTTGCCGTGCGGCGCGGCCAGTGCTCGACCTTCGAGGTGTCGGGCTTGTGGATGACCTCCATGCGGGTCGCCAGACCCTGGTCGGTCAAGAGGATCACCGGTACCTGGAAACGCTCGGCGTAGTTGAACGCGTCGACCGTCGCCCAGAAGCAGTCCTCGACGGTAGTCGGCGCGATGACGACCCGCGGTGCCTCACCATGACCGCCGTAAAGGGCGTGGTTGAGGTCGCTCTGCTCGGTCTTGGTGGGAAGCCCCGTGGAGGGGCCGCCGCGCTGGGCGTCGATGATCACGCAGGGGATCTCCGCCGTGCCGGCGTATCCGAGCAGCTCGCTCATCAAGGAAAGGCCCGGGCCTGACGTTGCGGTCGCGGCCTTGGCGCCGGTGTACGAGGCGCCGATCACCGATGCCAGCGAGGCGATCTCGTCTTCACACTGGATCGTGATGCCGCCGGTGGCCGGCAGCTTGGCCGACAGCCATTCGAGGATGTCGGAGGCCGGCGTGATCGGGTAGCCGGCGAAGTAGTCGAGCCCGGCGGCGATGGCCCCAAGGGCGATCGCCTGGTTACCCGACATCAGCACGCGGTCTTCCTCGACCTCGACTGGCGCGGCGATCTCAAGCGAGCCCTTGAGGTCGCCCGACTCGTCGGCTCCGGCGTGCAAAGCACCGATGTTGGCCTCGGCCACACCGGCCTTGTGGGCGTAGCGGCGCAGCACGAGTTCTTCGATCGGCGTCGTGTCGAACGAGATGACGCCGGTCACGGCGCCGACCGCGACCATGTTCTTGGCGCGGGCCGAGCCGCCGATCTCCTTGGCGAGCTTCTCCATCCGCACCGGACGAGCGCGCGACTGGAAGTCGGCCGGGATCTCGACCGCCGTGTCGTCGTAGAGGATGACGCCGTCGGGGCCGAGGGAATCCCAGTGCAGATCCCATGCCTCCTGGTTGAAGCACACCAGCAGGTCGACGAACTTGCCGTGACTGTAGATCGGGTCCTTGCCCATGCGTACTTGGTACATGCACGGGCCGCCCTTGATCTCCGCCGGATACGTGCGGAAGGTCTGCGTCCAGTACCCGCCGCGTGCGGCGGCCTGGGTCAGGATGTCTCCTGACGAGATGACCCCTTCGCCGGATTCCCCGGCAAGCCGGATCACCACGCTTTCTCGTGCCACAAACTCCCCCTCGCAGAAGCGCCCTGGCTCACCGCGTGCGGCGGGCCCCGTTGATCAATCGGTACGTCCATTCGACCCGTCGCCGCTGAACAACCGAAAAACGGCGCCCTCGACCCAGGCGCTCGGCGCCCAGCGGGGTCGCAGCGTACCGGCCCGCCCATGCTTGGAGCAACCTGAATTCCCACCGCCATTCGCGTCTTTGCCGATCTGCGCCGTGCCGTCGACTAGCCTTGCGCGGTCAACGAGTTCCAGGAGCTTCCTCCGAATGGCTGATTTCCGCGACGACATGGCGACCGGCTACGGGTTCGAAGGGGCGGCGATCCGTCTCGGGCGCCCGTACGTCGACCCCGCCGCCCCCGTCGACGACGTGGAGATCCGGCTTCCGGTGGGCTTGCTGAACCGCCACGGCCTGATCGCCGGGGCCACCGGAACGGGAAAGACCAAGACCCTGCAGCTGATCGCCGAGCAGGTCTCGACCGCCGGAAGCCCCGTCTTTGCGGCCGACATGAAGGGCGACCTCGCCGGCCTCGCCGCGCCTGGAGAAGCGAACGAGAAGGTCACCGCGCGCGCCACCGACCTCGCCTATGCATGGAGTGGATCCGCGGCGCCCGTCGAGTTGCTGTCGCTGTCCGGTGAGGGCGGCGTGCCCCTGCGGGCCACGGTGTCGAGCTTCGGCCCGACGCTCATGGGCAAGGTCTTATCGCTCAACGAGACCCAAGAATCGACGCTGTCCCTGGTCTACCGCTTCTGCGACGACAAGGGCCTGCCCCTGGTCGAGCTTGAGGACCTGCGCGCGGGGCTCGCCTATCTCGCCGGCCCCGGCAAAACCGATCTCGAATCGCTCGGCGGCGTCTCCAAGGCGAGCGTCGGCGTCATCCAACGCAAGGTGACCGAGCTCGAGAGCGCTGGAGCCGATGTGTTCTTCGGCGAACCCGAGCTCGATGTGCGCGACCTGCTGCGAACGACGTCCGATGGGCGGGGCGTCGTCTCGGTGCTGTCGCTCACCGATGTCGCCGAGCAGCCGGCCCTTTTTTCGACCTTCCTGATGTGGGTGCTCGCCGAGCTCTTCGAGACGCTCCCCGAGGTCGGCGACCCCGACAAACCGACGCTGGTGTTCTTCCTCGACGAGGCGCACCTGCTCTTCGACGGAGCCACCAAGGGCTTCATCGACTCGGTCTCGCGCACCGTGCGCCTGGTGCGCTCGAAGGGTGTCGGAGTCTTCTTCGTCACTCAGCTTCCGACCGATCTCCCCGACGAGGTGCTGGCCCAGCTCGGTCACCGCGTCCAGCACGCGGTGCGTGCGTTCACTCCGAAAGACGCCAAGGCCCTACGTCAGGTTACCCAGACCTATCCCATCACCGAGCACTACACGCTCGATGAGACCCTTCAGTCGCTCGGCGTCGGTGAGGCCGTCGTCACCGTGCTGAACCCACGTGGTGTTCCGACTCCGGTGGCGGCGACTCGCCTGTTCCCACCGGCGTCGCGGATGTCGCCGCTCACACCCGACGAGCGCCAGGCGATCATCGGCGCCTCACCGATCCTCGCCAAGTACCAGCACCCGATCGACCGCGCGAGCGCCAAGGAACTCCTCGAGGCCAAGGCGGCGGGCGACGCGGCCAAGGTCGAGGAGGTCCGAGCCAAAGCCCACCCCGCCCCCCGCGCCGAGCGGTCGCCGAAGCGCGACGACGACAGCCTCATCGAAGAGATCGGGGACATCCTCGGCTCCCGTCAGGGCAAGAGCATGCAGAAAGAGGTCGTCCGCGGCCTCTTCGGCCTTCTGCGAAAGGCTTTTTAGCCGAGGGCGATCGAGGGCGAGAGCCCGGCGCAACCCGGGCGTCGACCGTGTCCGTGTCACCACCGGTGCCAGGCACCGGTGGTGACACGGCAGGATGACGTGCTCGGCTTTTTCTCTGCTTGTTCGCGCCTGGAGGTCCGCCCTCGACGGGTCAACGACCCGCTCCGCCGTAAGAACATGTCACCACCGGTGCCAGGCACCGGTGGTGACATTGCGGGGAGCGGACACTCCTGATGCCTGAAGTGTCCCAGTCTTATCCCCGCCGAAAGACCGGCTCAGTCGTCGGGCGGACCGGCCGTGAACGCGTCCCGCAGGTGACCGACGAGGCCGACCAACCCGTCGATCGTGGGCTGATCGGTGACCGGGCCATCCGTGTGACGTAGGTCCGTGACTTTCGCGACCGCCACGTTCTCCTCGAGGACTCGCGCCCCGGCGGCAGCGAGCGATTTGCGTAGCTCCGCGTTGGCCCAGACGCCGCCAAAAGGCGACGAACTCGACGAGATCACCGCGGTCGGCGTGCCGACGAGCGTCGCCGAACCGAATGGCCGCGAGGCCCAGTCGATCGCGTTCTTCAGCACTCCGGGAATCGAGTGGTTGTACTCGGGGGTCGAGATCAGGACGGCGTCGGCCGCTCCGATCGCCGCGCGCAGCGCAGCGACCGGAGCCGGCCCGTCACCGGAGTCGTGATCCTGGTTGTAGGGCGGCACGTCGCGCAGCCCCTCCCATATCCGCACCTCGACGCCCGGGGGCGGCGTCTGCACAACAGCCTCGAGCAGCGCGCGCGAGTTCGACCCCGCGCGAAGGCTGCCCGAGATCGCCAGCACGGTGACAAGGGACTCGCTCATGCCTGCGCGATCGCCTCGACGTGCCAGACGAGCTTTACCGTCTCAGCGACGGCGACCATGCCGTTGTCGAGCGGGGCATTCCAGTTGATGCCGTACTCGGTGCGATTGATCTTTCCGCTCACCGAGATGCCGAGCCGGGTGTTGCCGTACATGTCGTCACCGGAGCCCTCGACCTCGCCCGTGAGAGTCGCGGGC
>JANLSO010000160.1:0-20691 GCA_031362405.1 Thermoleophilia bacterium
GCTGCGTCTGAGGCCACGGCGGCCGATCCTACTCGCTGAACGGGGCAGAGGAGGCGCCCTCGAGCCCCGCCAAGGAGCGCATCCCGACCAACGCGGTCCAGGCGCCGCCAAGAGCGGAGGCGACCGACAAAACCGCGAGGGCCTGTGTTAGCCCGACCAAGTCGGCGAGGATCCCGAGAAGGATCAGGGGCACCGAGAAGCCACCGAGGTAGCAGGCGACGTAGTAGGAGGAGATCAATTTGCCCCGATCGGCGGGCGGTGCGATTTGGGTGCACAGATCGATGCCGCCCTTGAAGACCAGGCCGCATGCGGCTCCGGTTACCGCGACCGATGCGAGGACTAGGGGCACCGAGTTGGTCGGTGATCCCGCCACCACGCCGACCGATGCGACCGCGGCAACGGCCAGACCCCAGGAGATCGCGGGCCGCGGTGGTAGGCGCGGAAGAAGCAGTTGGCTCACCGCCCCCGACACCAGAACGAGAAAGCCAGCGGCACCGACGATGGCGTAGTTCGTGATCTCGAGTTTTCTCACGATGAACACGGGAATCAGTGACAGCGCGACCGCATCGAAAAGGGAAAACAGCATGGCCGAGGGCACGAGCAGTCTCCAAAAGACGGCGCGTTCGGCGGCCGGCACCCCAAGGCTCAGGGTCAGCGGCCGCCACGCCCTGTGGGTGATCGTCTCCGGCAGGGCGATGACCATCATCGCCGCAATGGTGAGCGCGACGAGATGAACCTCGAATGGCAATTGCAGGGGGTGGGGGGCGTATTGGGCGAGCACGCCACCGATGCCCGGGCCCAGGCCGAGGCCCAGGCGCACCGATGTCGAGCCGAGGCCGGCGACCATGCTGCGTTTGCCATCCGGAGCGGCATCGACGAGGAACGCCGTGCACGTCCCAAAGAACGCGCCCGTCGCCAGACCCTGAATCGCACGTGCGGTCAGTAGGCCCGCCAGTGGCGGCTCGGTGATGAGCAGGACCTGGGCGGCGGCCAGCGCCGCGATCGCCCCGAGCAAAACGTACTTACGGCCGATCCGGTCAGAGATCTGGCCGAGGCTCAGCATCGATGGCACGAGTGCGGCGACGTAGCAGCCGAGAAACAGCGTGACGACGGTGTCCGAGAAACCGATCCGATCTTGATAGATCGGGATCAACGGGGTGACCATGCTCGTACCAACCGCAAACAGGATCAGCACCACCCACGTGCGCCAAACCCGGCTCATGGGGTCAACACCCAGCACTCCCAACGGCCGCGTCGGGCGGCGCGGCACGGACGAAGGCCCAGCTCCCGGTAGCTGGCGACAAGAGGGGTGGCCTCACCGGGACGCAACCCCGACATCAGTACCGCGGCAGGTGCCTGAGTGCCGATTCGCTCGCGCAGTATCCACTGGGGGTCTCGCGGCATGTTGGCGAGGATCACCCGACCCGCGAGTTCTTCGGGTGCGAGCTGCGTGACGCTGCGGCACACCACCTGCGCGTTGGTACTCAGGCCGACGACGTCCAAAGACCCCTGGGTTTGCGCCACCGCACCCGATGCGATATCGATGGCAAGCACGGGTCCACGACCCATCCGCAGCCATGCCTGGGTGAGCAGCCCTGAGCCACAGCCGGCGTCAAGCGCGGGGCCTGCCGGGAGATCACCGAGCGCCTCCAGGCACATCGCGGTGGTGTGGTGGTTGCCCCACCCAAAGGCGTCACCGCGTGTCTGGACGAGCTCGCGAACGGTATCGGGTCCGGCGACATGGTCGGTGCCGCGGCGGTACCAGCCAGCCACCATCTCGGCGGGCGGGTCGGGCCACCCGGGAGGCTCTGGGAGCGCCGTCACGACAAACGGACAGTGAGCAAGAGCAGGCCCGGCGATCTCCCCGGCCGCGCGTGGTGCGCACACAATCCCTTCGTCGACCCACCGCACCGGTTGCAGGGGCGCGATCACTCCGAAGGCGCGCTCGAGTGTGTCGCGGCTCTCGCGGATCAGCACGCCGGGGGGAAGCACGGGCAACGAGCTAATCTGCCGATCCGTGTCGGATAGGGCCTCTTCTTCGTTGGTCGCACGGGCGAACGCCGCCCAGCCCCATGTCGCGGCATTGGGTCTGGATGAGCGGCTGCGCTGCGCCGCCGCTGTCCGTGGGCGACTTGAGGCCGTCGGCGATGAGGTGATCGATCTGGCGGTCGCCGAGGGAGGGATCCCACGGCGCTTCGCGGCACGCGAGCTGGCCTCGGCGCTGATGTTCATCGACGCGCTGCCGGCCTTTGCTGAGATGGTTCGTCCCCGGCAGGCCCCGGCCGTATCGGGAACTACGACCTTGGAGTGGGTACCGTTCGGCGTTGCCCTTGGCTGGCATGCCGCGAACTCGCCGATCTGGGTACCGGCCCTCGTCGTGCTCTCGGGTTTGGTGGCGGGAAACGCGGTGATCTCGCGTCCCTCCCAGCGTGTGCGGATGACGACGCTGCGGGTGCTCGCGGCGATCGCCCCGGCCTGGCCGGAGGATGCCGTGGTCGTGGCGGACCTGCCCGCCCGGGCCGCCGAACGGTTGATCCGCGATCCCGGTGTGCATGTGGTCGTCGCCCATAGCTCGAGCGAGACCTGCAAACGACACCTTGCCCTCCTCGGCCGTGCCTACACGCGGGGGGTGCCGCTGCGGCCGTACATCCCGGAAGCATCCGGCAACGATGCCTTCCTGGTTCTCGCTGGCGCCGACCTCGAGCGCGCTGCACATGCCGCGGCGCTGGGGGGTTTCGCGAACTCCGGGCAGCTGTGCATGTCGGCAAAGAGAATGATCGTGCAGGAGTCGGTGTGGCCAGCGTTCCGGCCTCTCTTGGTTGCCGCTGTCGAGGCCTTGGTTGTCGGTGACCCCTCCGACCCACGCACCGACATCGCCCCGATGCGGCCCGGCGGCGCCCGTGATCGGGCACGGCGTTCGCTCGTCGAAGCTCTGGATGCGGGGGGCGAGGTGATCGTTGGCGGGGATGGGACCTCTGCGACGATCATCCGTCTGCCCGTCGAACGGGCGCCTCATCTGGAGCTGTGGAGTCAGGAGAGTTTTGCGCCGGTGCGCGGTCTTGTCGTGGCACGCGATCCGGCGCATGCGGTTGCCCTCGCCAACGACACCCGGTTCGGTCTGGGTGCCGCCATCTTTGGAGGGGATCCTGTGATCGTCGCTCACCTACGGGCGGCGCGCGTCGTGGTGGGTGAGGGGCCGCTCTACCAGGACCCCCATCTGGTCGTCGGTGGTGTCGGCGACTCGGGGATGTCCGGTGCCCGACCGAAGCTCGAGCAGCTGGTGTGGGCACGCCGCGTGCATCACGCCGCGGAAACGACTTAGACGGTGGGGGGCTTTCGTGAACGTGTGCCGCGACGTGAGCGCGTCACCCCGAGACGCTCGACGCTGCGGATGCGCCAGGTCGGGTTGTACTCGGCAAGAGATTGAGCCTGTTGCTGGGCGGTGCGCCTGGCGCTGGCCGCATCGACGGCCCAGATCTCCAGGGTATGGACGTCGCGGCGGGTGAAGCGGTCGGCTTCGGCCTCCCAGAGCGCGAACGTCGCCCGGTACCGGTGCGTGCCCGGGGCTTTGGGGGTGAGGGGTCGCAGCACACCGAGCGACCAGGTGGAGCGATCGCCGCTGAGCCGTGTGGTCTCGCGACGTTGCGTCAGCGCTTCCTCGGCGATCCGCCGCGCCTGGTCGAGGTTGGGGGCCTCGAGCACCACCCGACCTGCCATCCGCGGCCGTGACGCGTCGGGGGGACGTCGCAGGAAGGTGACCTCCCACGCGGGCTGGCTCATGACCACGGGGGCCAGGGTACCGCGACATTGTGCGGTTCTGCAGGGGGAACCCGGGCGTCGCGCCCGGCGGGGTGCTCAGGCGTCGGCGGATTCGATGCGAATCGTGTTGATGCGCTGCTCGTCGGCGGGTCGATCGCCACGCCCGGTGGGCGTCGCGTCGAGGATCTCGACGACCTCCGCTCCGGAGATCACCTGCCCGAAGCCGGTGTGCGCACCGTCGAGCCACGGCGTCGCGTCGGCGGTGACGATGAAGAACTGGCTGCCGTTAGTGCTTGGCCCGGCATTGGCCATCGCCAGGGTGCCACGCACCAGGGGCCGCTCATTGATCTCATCGGCGAACGTATATCCCGGCCCGCCGCGGCCGCTTCCCTCCGGACAGCCGCCCTGGACCATGAACTGCTTGATGATGCGGTGGAAGACGGTGCCGTCGTAGTAGCCCTGCTCGGCCAGGCCGACGAAGTTACCGACGGTTTGGGGTGCGAGATCGGGCCACAGCTCGACGCGGACCTCTCCCGCCGAGGTATCGATGACGGCCGTGTACGACGACCCGGGTTTCGCGGCTGGTGGCAGGCTCGGCATGTCAGGTCCCTCCGTGGGTCCGAAAAAGGCTCGGCGGGATCATGTCAAAACATGCGTAGCCCTTCCCGTATCTCTGTGCATGCGAATGTTTCTTATGTCGCATTCCTGCTCTCGGAGTTCGCAACGGCTCAGTCGCGTGCTTTGTAGACGTCGCGGCGGTGACCGGAGCGCAGTGCGAGAACCACGAGTTCCTGATCATCGATGTCGTAGATGATTCGGTAGTCGCCGGTCCGTACCCGCCACTCCCTCAATCCCCCGACCAGTTGGAGTCCGGCGGGTGGTCGCGGATCGATGGCAAGTAGCTCAAGGGCAGCCTGGATACGTCGGCGGGCCTGCGGGTCGAACTTTCGCAGCTGGCGTGCGGCAGACGGCGCCAGCGTGATTCGGTAGGTCACGCCAGGCCGAGGTCGGCCTTTACCTGCTCCCATGGGATCGGTGCCGCGCCGGTCGCCTGCATTTCTTTGCGCGCCTGGCTCGCCGCACGTATGTCGGCCATGTCCTCGGCGAGCGCGATGATTCGGTCGAGATCGTCGGCATCGATGACCGCCGCGACCCGCTGACCACGGCGGGCAAGGTAGACCGGCTCGTGCTCTGCGCGGGCCCGATCGATGATCGCGGCGAGCTGGCGGCGTGCATCCGAGATGGCAAACGGTGTATCAGACGACATGTGCAAAGTGTACATTACAGGCATGAAATGTACAAAGCGTGGTCTTTCAGGGAACCCTCTGAGCCCGGAAACCGGTAGAAAGCCTCTCCGCCAGGGCGATCACGGCCAAGTGGGTGTTGGCGGACGGTACCCGTGGGATCACCGAGGCATCCATGCACCACAACCCCGCGAGCCCCATCACCCGCCCGTCGGCGCCGACCACGGCGTCCCTGTCACCGGGGCGGCCCATGCGCAGGCTGCCAACCGGGTGATGGAACGTCTCGACGGTGCGAAGGCAGTGATCGGCGTCATCTTGGTTCGGCCACGTTTGCGCGAGCCCGGCAAATGGTGCGGTACGCGCCAGCGCCATCAGCTCGGCGCCGGCGATGCGGGCGACGTCACGATCCCCGTCGGCCTCCAGCCATCCCATCCGCAGCACAGGTTGGGCGCCTGGATCGGTTCCTTGAATATCGACCTGTCCGCGGCGGCCGCGGGCGTCGGAGACCTGGATGTTCAGGTCGGTGAAGTGATGCCCTCCCTGGTCGACGCCGACATACGGCATCACCTGGAAAAGCCGGGGCTCGCCGGCGACCTCGGCGGTGGCGGTGAGCAGCACCTGGATCCACGGGTGCGGCCACTGCGGCACGGGCGTGTCGATCTCGAAGCGGTACGAGATCTTCGGGTGGTCCTGCATCCCCTGCCCCACCCCGGGAAGCTCATGGACAACCGGAATGCCATGGGGCGTGATCTTCTCGGCCGGGCCGATACCCGACCGCAGAAAGAACGCCGGGCTGGCGTAGGTCCCCAGGCACACGATCACGTGATCGGCCTCGATCTCCATCGGATCACCGGCCTCGGTGAGGACCGTCACGCCCGCTACCTGATCGGTTGCCACACGGACCCGATCGACGGTGACACCGGTGACCAGCCGCAGGTTGTCGCGGATGAGCGCCGGTTCCAGATAGTGATCGGCGGGGGTCTGGCGCACTCCGTCGATCATGTTGAACGGGGTCGGCCCGACACCGATCGCGCCGGGGGCGTTGTGGTCGTCAACCCACCGGTGCCCGCGGGCAAGCGCCGCCTCGGCAAACGCTTCGAGCAGCGGGTACCATTGCTCGCGGGGATACCGGTTGATCGGGATCGGCCCCGCATCGCCGTGGTAAGTGGCCAATCCGAACTGCATGTCGTGCTCGATGGCGCGAAACCACGGCAGCCACGTGTCCCAGCCGTAGCCATCGACGTACTGGTCCCATGCGTCGTAGTGCTCGGGCAGGCCCCGTAGGGCGATCGCCCCGTTGGTGACCGACGACCCCCCCACCACCCGACCGCGCGGCACGTGAACAAGGCGCGGCGATGCCCCGGCGCGCGCCATGTACTGCCAGTCATGGGTTTCGCGGATCACCCGATGTGCGTGCGACAACTCAGCCGGCCACGTACCAGGGCGGTAGTGCGGGCCGGCCTCCAGGAGCACCACGTCGGTGCTCGGGTCTTCAGAGAGTCGCGCCGCGACGATGCAGCCCGATGTTCCCGCCCCGCAGACAACGACCCGCATCGAGGTCCTCCCGCCTAGCCTGCGGCCAGGCGACCGCCGTCGACGACAAGTACATGGCCGGTGATGAAGCTCGCGGCGTCGGTCAGCAAAAAGACGATCGGCTCGGCCGCTTCATCGGGTACTCCGATACGCCCGAGAGGAGATTTGGCGACGAGCTTTTCGGCGAGGGCCGGGTTGGCGGTGAGCATCCCCTCCACCAGCTCCGTGGAGATCGTGCCCGGGGCCACCGAGTTGACGAGCACTCCCTTCGGGCCGAGCTCGACGGCCATGGTGCGAGTCAACGCATCGATCGCCGCCTTACTGGCGTTATAGGGGGCGATGTTCGGAAGCCCCGTCAGGCCGGCGATCGACCCGAGATTCACGATCCGTCCGCCACCGGCCTCGGCCAGCAGACGCCCGACGGCACGCGCAAAGATCGCCGCGCCGAGCAGATTGGTCTGGATGACCTCATCCCATTCGACCAACGGGGTTTCGGTCGCCGGCCGGTAGTACGGATTGATGCCGGCGTTGTTGACCAGCCCCCACAGGCGCCCCCCGAGTTCTTCGGCCGCATCGATGGCGCGTGCGGCGGTATCGGTGTCGGTAACGCTGCCGACCACGCACGCCACGGGGCCCGGCAGACTCGCGGCGACGGCCTCGAGGGTGTCCTTTGTGCGAGCGACCGCAACGACGTTGCCGCCCTGCGGGAGATCGCCTGTGCGACGGCCGCACCGATGCCGCGCGAGGCGCCGGTGACGATGACGGTCTTGCCGTCGAGACGGTAGGGATCACTCACGTTCTCAGCAGTCTAACCACCACCCCGGGGTAGACTTACAGGCACACGAAAGACGCGCAAAAGACCCCGACCCGACGACCGGCCCATCCGGGGCCCGAGGATCAACCTATGTCACTGAGCTACGCCTTTACCGAGGAGCAGGAAGACCTGCGCCAGATGGTCCGTGAGTTCGCCCAGGCAGAGGTTCTGCCACTGGTCGAAAAGGCAGAACGTGAGGAGAAGTTCCCGGTCGAGCTGCTTCCCAAGCTCGGCGAGTTGGGTCTTTTGGGCATCGTCTTCCCGGAGGAGTACGGGGGCATCGGAGCCGACAAGATCACCGAGTGCATCTTTGTCGAGGAAATGGCGAAGGTCTCGGCCGGTATGACGGCGTCGATCAACGCCCACGCCGATCTGGCCGCCTTCCCGATCTACAAGTTCGGCACCGACGCTCAGCGCGAGAAGTACCTGCCGCGCTCGATCGAAGGAACGATCATCGGGGCCTACGCCATCACCGAGCCAAACACGGGTTCTGACGCCGCCGGTCTTACCACCCGCGCCGAGAAGAAGAACGGCGGCTATGTCATCAACGGCCGCAAGAACTTCATCACCAACGGCACGATCTGCGACTACTGCCTAGTGGCCGCCTACACCGACAAGTCAAAGCGCGGTGAGGGCATCAGCGTCTTCATCGTCGACCGTGAGACCAAAGGCTTTGAAGTCACCCGCAAGCTGGAGAAGATGGGCCATCGGTCATCCGACACCGCAGAGCTCGTCTTTGAAGACTGCGAGGTCGGCGAAGAGGCGCTTCTCGGCGGCAAGGAGGGCGCGTTCGGGGCCCTCATGGAGGCCCTCATCACCGGCCGCGTCTCGCATGGCGTGAAGTCGGCGGCGATTGCCGAGGCCGCGTTCGACGCGGCAAAGCAGTACGCCACCGAGCGTGAGGCGTTCGGTCGCAGCCTGTCGAAGTTCCAGGCGATCCGGTTCAAGCTCGCCGACATGGCGACCCGTATCGAGGCCGCCAAGAGCCTTGCCTACAAGGCGGCGTGGCTCTACTCGACGGGCCAGCCGTGTGTGAAGGAAGCCTCGATGGCCAAGTACTTCTCGGCCGAGGTCGCCGACTACGTGTGTCGCGAAGCCGTCCAGATCCATGGTGGCTACGGCTACATCGTCGAGTACCCGGTGGAGCGGTACTACCGCGACGCCAAGCTGGCGAGCATCACCGAGGGCACCAGCGAGATCCAGCAGCTGATCATCAGCAAGGAACTCGGCCTCTAGAACCTCTCTCCTCGGCGGCGAGGTCAGCCTCGCCGCCGAGCCAGTGCCTAGGCGGCGCGCACGGTGCGGATGCGCCGCTCGAGTGTGCCCAGTACAACCCCGAGGCCGCGGGTCACCGGGCCGGGAACGGGGCGGATCAGAGCCCGCTGTAGGCGCTCGATGCGGGCGGCGAGTCGCTCCCGCTCGGCACGCTCGATATCGAGCTGATCGGCGAGCCGGTCGCGCTCGGCGCGAAGGGCGTCGAGCTCAGGATCATGGCCGCGCTCAGAGCGCAACGACGTCACCGCGGATGCGGCGATGAGGGTGCGCTGTGAGCCGACCGGGCCGACGGTCTCGCCGTCAAGCCGCCCCGACTTCAAATAACGCCAGACCGTGCGTTCAGAAACGGCGAGCGTCTCGGCGGCCTGGGCAACGGTGAGTGCATGAGAGATATCCATGGACGTACAGCTTCGCCATGGGGCGCCCGACTCCTCGTCGGGTGCCCCATGACAGGCCGTCAGCCGGTCGAGACCTACTCGGCGGGCTTGCGCTGGATCAGCATGTTCCACTGACCCTTCTGCACAACCTTGTCGTCCTGATTCAGGACCTCGATCTCGTACAGGCACCACCCTTGGGCAGGGTTCTTGTGCTCGGACTTCTCGCCGATGGTCCGCTTGACGCGGACGGTGTCGTTGAAGAAGACCGGAGCACGGAATGCCCACTCCTTCAACCCCACGAACGCCGCCGTCGCGATCTTGGGTTCCATCTTCTCCACCTGCAGACCGGTGGCGATGGAGGTCACCAACATGCCATGGGCGACGCGCTTTCCGAACACGGACTCCGAGGCACGCACATCATCGATGTGGAACCAGTTGAAGTCACCGGACACGCCGCAGAAGTTCACGACGTCGGCCTCGGTGATGGTGCGGTTCAACGACACCGCTTCATCACCGGGGTTCAGCTCCTCCCAAAACAAACGCTCAGCCACGCGGTCTCCTCATCGATTCGCGATCCAAGTACCGCGGAAGACGATACCGACAGGAGACGTACCCCGGTGGCAGACCCACCGGGGTACGGGCCCCGTTGTCTTAGAGGTTCTCGACCCCGCGGCGGATGCGGTCCAGGCCCTCTTCGAGGACATCGTCCGGGCAGGCGTAGGTGAGGCGGATGTGGCCCTCACCGCGGTCGCCGAACGCCGAGCCGGCCACAACGCCGACCTGGTGGTTCTCGATCAGGTGGTCGGCGAACTGCTGGGCCGTCATCCCGGTGCCGCGGATGTCGGGAAACACGTAGAACGAGCCGTCGGGCGTCTGGCAGTCGATCCCGGGGATCTTGTTCAGGGCCTCGACGGTCTTGTCGCGCTTGGCCTTCAGGCGCGCGGTCTGGGTGAGCACGTGGTCCTGCGGACCGGTGATCGCCGCCAGCGCCGCCAGTTGCACGAACGCGGGCACGTTCGTGACCGAGTTCTGCTGGAAGATGTCCATCGCGGTGATCAGTTCCTTATTGGCCACACACCAGCCAATGCGGAAGCCGGTCATGATGTATGTCTTTGAGAACGTGTCGACGAGGATCGACCGGTCGGCCATGCCATCGACGGCGGCGATGGTCTTGTGCTCGCCGGGCGAGTAGACCATGTGGCTGAAGATCTCGTCGGTCAGCACCGTGACGTCGTGCTCGACGCAGATCGCGGCGATCTCCTCGAGCTGGCCGACCATCATCCCGTTCGGACGCTGCGGCGAGTTGATGATCAGCATCTTGGTCTTCGGAGTGATCAGGCTCTGAAGGCTGTCGAGGTCGAAGTGGAAGTCGGGCTCCACCAGCGGCGCGTAGACGACGTTGCCGCCGGCGTAGGTGATCCAGAACTCGTCCGGGGGGTAGCCCGGGTTCGGGAAGATGACCTCATCGCCCTGGTCGACGACCGTCAAAAGCGACTGGGTGAGCGCGTGCTTGGCACCCATCGTCACGAGAACCTCTTCACGGACGGTCGGTCGACCGCGCTTGGTGGCCTCTTCGGCGATCGCGTCACGCAGCTCGGGAAGACCCGGGCCCGGCACGTAGCGCACGTGGCCGTCGGTGACGGCCTTTGAGCACGCCTCCATGATGTGCGGCGCCGGGCGAAACTCCTCGCCCTGGAAGTCGCCCTTCTCAAAGTGGATAACGCGCTTGCCGCTCTCACGCTCGAGAGCCTCTGCCTTGCGCATCGATGCCCACTGCTTGGGAAGAACAAAGTGCGAGGTGCGGCTCGACATGCGCACCGGGGATTTCGCGGTCGTCGCCATACGGCGGGTCTCCTTCTTACGTTTCGCGGTTCAGTGAATGGACGAAGCGCATGATGCGCCCCGGGTGCCGGCGTGTCACGTGGATGCCGGTCGAGCCAACGCGACCCGCTCCACCGGCGCACGCTGCACACCGGTGGGACGAGCCCCGAACTGCTGGGCCCCCAGACGTCGCGACAGACCGCGCGCGGCGGCCATCACCAGCTGGGAGAGTTCTTCGATGCGCGACGGGGTGATGCGGGTGACCGGCCCACCGATACCCAGAGCAGCCACGACGCTTCCGTGGTGGTCCCAGATCGGGGCTCCAATGCAGCGCAGACCCTCGTCGTACTCCTCGTTGTCGACCGCGTAGCCCCGCTCGCGGATCGACGTGAGCTCGGTTCGCAGCTCATCGAGACCGGTGATGGTGTTGGGGGTAAAGCCGACAAGGCCACGCTCGGCGACGATCCGCGTGACCTCATCCGGGTCGGCGTGTGCGAGGAGCACCTTGCCGAGGTTCGTGGCGTGCGCCGGGTAGCCGCGGCCGATCGCCGACGGCACCCGCAGGGCCCGACGCGTCTCGACCCGCTCGATGTAGATGGCCTCTCCTCCGTCGAGCACAGCGAGGTGGCCGGTCTCCCCGGTGTCGCGCACCAGGCCCTCCAGGAACGGCAGCGCCTCATCCCACAGATCCATCCGTTCCATCACGAGGCCGCCCAGCTCGAAGATCCGCATCCCGAGCCGGTAGTGGCCGTTGCGCGGGTTACGCTCGAGCATCCCGGCAGCTTCGAGGTTCACGAGAAAACGGTGGACCGTCGACTTGTGCAGCTCGAGACGTTCGGAGATCTGGGCAACGCGCAGCTCTGGTTCATCTGCCGAGAACGCGTTCAGGATCGCCACGGCGCGCTCGATCGCCTGGATGCGATACGGGGAATCGGCAGCGAGAGCGGTCGTGGTCATCGGAGAAGAAATCTCACATCGCGAGACGGGGTTTTGTGATTACTGCGACGAACTATTTCTTACACCCCGTTTCGATCCCGGGCAAGCGCCGCGCCGCACTTTACGAACAGCTGGTTCGTTCAGTGAGACACCACCAGTAACACAATGCCGGAAACCGTTCGCTTATGAGGATCGGTAAGATCACGCGACATACCGTTTCGGTGAGCGAGAAAGGGCGGCGGCGTGGCCTACGAGGACGTTCTCTACGAGGTCGAGGGGGCGCGGGCGACGATCACGATCAACCGTCCCGACCGTCTCAACGCATTTCGGGTGCAGACGCTCGAGGAACTCGCGCAGGCGTTCGAGGCGGCCGCCGACGATGAACGCGTCGGGGTGATCGTCTTTACCGGCGCCGGGGATCGCGCGTTCTGCGTCGGCGGCGACGTCCGCGATCCGACCCGCACCATCACCCAGAAGCGCCACGTCAATCACGTGGGCGACCGGCTTTCCGCAGCGATCCGCAACAACGGTAAACCGATTATCGTGAAGGTCCGCGGGTACTGCATCGGTGGCGGCAACGAGTTGAACGTGATGTGCGACCTGACGATTACCGGGGCCTCGGGGAAGTTCGGGCAGGCCGGACCAAAAATCGGCTCCGCTCCTTTGTGGTGGGGATGCCAGATGCTGCCGGCCGTCGTCGGCGAGAAGAAGGCCCGTGAAATCCTCTACCTCACCCGCCAGTACAGCGCTGAGGAAGCCCTGCAAATGGGCCTTGTGAACGCGGTCGTGCCCGATGAGGAGCTCGACGGCGAGGTCGACCGGTGGTGCGATCAAATCCTGCAACGCTCACCCCAAGGGCTGCGCCTGGCGAAGATCGCGATGAACGCGATCACCGACCAGCTCTACGGTGCCGTTCAGCACGGCTTGGAGCTTGTCGCGTTGAACCACGTCTACGGCCCGGAGCCCCAGGAGGGCATCGCCAGCTTCCAGGAAAAGCGGCCAGCCGATTGGCGCACATTCCGCATGGGTGAGGGCCCGGAGCCCGGCTGATGGCGACCATCCCCGCACCCGCGGCCCTGTCGAGCCTGCGTCCGCATCTGCGCGCGGTCGTGGAGACCGCCCTTGATGGAGAGCGCATCGGCGACGACGCGGCCCTGGCGTTCGCCGACGTGCGCGGAGCGGAGCACGCGGCCCTTTGGGCGGCGGCGGCGGCCCTGCGGGATATCGGCCACCCCCCCGTGGTCACCTACTCTCGCAAAGTCTTCATCCCCCTGACCAACCTGTGCCGGGATGTCTGTTCGTACTGCACGTTTGCGCGCACCGACGATGATCCGCGCGTGCACACGATGAGCCCCGACGAGGTTCTCGCCGTTGCCGAGGCCGGGGCGGGGCGGGGCTGTAAGGAAGCACTCTTTTGCCTCGGTGACCGACCCGAGGTGCGCTGGCCGAGCTACCGAGCGACGTTGAAGCGCTTCGGCCACGACTCGACCCACTCATATCTGGTGGACATGTGCCGGCAGGTGCTCGAGCAGACCGGGCTTCTTCCCCACCCGAATGCCGGGATCCTGTCGCGACGCGAACTGGAAGAGTTACGCCCCTACTGTCCGAGTCAGGGAATGATGCTCGAGTCGGTCTCCGACCGGCTGTGCGCACCGGGCGGCCCCCACGAGCACGCCCCCGACAAGCGCCCGGCGACACGCCTGGCGATGATCCGCCGAGCCGGGGAGCTGGCGATCCCGTTCACCTCGGGAATCCTCATCGGTATTGGCGAGACCGCCACCGAACGGGTCGAGGCGATCGTCGCTTTGCGCCAGCTGCATGAGCAGTACGGGCACATCCAGGAGGTCATCGTCCAGAACTTCCGGGCCAAACCCGACACCCCGATGGCCGCCGTCGGCGAACCGGGGCTGCTCGAGCTGATGACCGCCTGCGCGATCACCCGGTTGCTGATGGGCGCCGAGATGAACATCCAGGCGCCGCCGAACCTGTCGGCTGACTACGGGCCCTTGCTTTTGGCCGGGATCAACGACTGGGGTGGCATCTCCCCCCTCACCCCGGACTTCATCAACCCCGAGGCCCCGTGGCCGGACATCGACCAGCTCGCGCAACTGTGCGATGAGGCCGGCTATCGCTTGCATGAACGGTTGACGATCTACCCCCAATACCTACGCGATGACGCGTTCCTCGATGCGGGCCTGCGAGACCGGGTCCGCGCGATGGGCGATCCCGATACGGGCCTTGCCCTGATGGAGGCCGCGTGACGATTACCTTCTGCCGGCGGGCAACCGGACCGGCCCCCGGTCTTCGCGGATCGGGCATCACGATCGTCGAGGTCGCCGATCTCGGTGAAGCGGCGGCGGCGGCGTTAATCAGCGACGGGCTGCTCGGTGTCGAGGCCGATGGCACCGGCACTCACGCGGTGGCATGGATCGTGGCACCCGACGACGCCCTCGTCCTTCTCGCACGTGGCGTTGCGGGATGGCGGATCACGGTGCGCCACACCGGTACGCGTGCCGAGGTGCTCGATGCCGTAGCCCGTACCGGCGCGCGGTTTCTGCGCACTGATCTCGAGCGGGTTGCCGAGGCGGCGAGCATCACTGACCTGCCCGCCCTTCACTCGGTCGTCTCGGTGGCGGTCAGCGACCTCGATGAGGCGGTTGAGGCAGCCCGTGCCGGTGCCGGGGACCTTATCGTCGGCGCCTGGACGGATGAGCAGCTCGGGGCGCTGCGCGAGGCCCTGGCTCCTGCGCGTCTAGTCGAGCGCGTCGCGCTGCCGCTCGGGGTCGAAATCGACGCGGCCCGTAAGTGCATGACCCGCCCGGTGTTCACGGCGTGGTGCAACCAGATCGATGGTTCCGGTGCCGCACGGCCGCGGTACGAATGGGCCCCGGGCAAGGACCTTCACGCGCCGGTTCCCGGAGGGCGCCTGTCGGCGCAGTGGGCGGATCGTGCATGGCTCGACGGGACATCAGAGCAAGGTCTCGAGCACCTGCACCCCACCCTTGCCGGCATCCTCGAGCGGTCCCTCGAGGGTCGAGCACCGAGCCGCGACGAGATCGAGGTGCTGTTTACCGCTCGTGGCGGTGAGGTCGAGGCGATCGCCCATGTAGCCGACACCCTGCGTGCGCGCCACTGCGGCGATGTCGTCACGTACGTCATCAACCGGAACATCAACTACACCAACCAGTGCTACTTCCGGTGCGGCTTTTGCGGGTTCTCACGTGGCCCCAAGAGCCTTAACCTGCGTGGTGACCCATACATCCTCGAGGTGCACGAGGTCGTCCACCGGTCGGTGGAGGCATGGGAACGCGGGGCCACCGAGGTCTGTCTGCAGGGTGGCATCCACCCCGATTTCACCGGGAACTTCTACGCCTCGGTGCTGGAGGCGATCAAGGCGCGGCTGCCCGAGATGCACGTCCACGGCTTCACGCCCCTGGAGGTCTGGCAGGGCGCCACGACCCTCGGCCTCAGTGTCCGGGAGTTCCTGACCCGTCTGCGTGACGCCGGGCTTGGCACCCTGCCCGGCACCGCGGCGGAGATTCTCGATGACGAAGTGCGCCTCTATCTGTGCCCCGACAAGGTCCGCACGTCCGAGTGGGCCGATGTGATGATCACCGCCCATGAGCTCGGGCTGCGTGCCACCACGACGATGATGTTTGGGCACATCGACCATCCACGATCCTGGGCGAATCATCTGGAGGTGCTGCGGCAGATCCAGCGGCGCACCGGTGGTTTCACCGAGTTCGTGCCGCTGCCGTTCGTGCACATGGGCTCCCCCATCTACCTGCAGGGAAAGTCGCGGCCCGGGCCGACGTGGGACGAGGTCGTCTTGGTCCACGCCGTCGGGCGGATCGCGTTGGATGGCCTGATCCCGAATATTCAGGCCAGCTGGGTGAAGCTCGGCCTGGAAGGTGGCGCACGGCTACTGAACGCCGGGTGCAACGACTTCGGCGGCACCCTGATGAACGAGAACATCTCCCGAGCCTCAGGTGCCTCTCATGGGCAGCTGGCCACCCCCCAGGAGATCGAGGCCGCGATCCGTGGCGCGGGGCGCGTTCCCGCCCGGCGCAACACCGTCTACGAAATCCTCGAAGCCACCGCGTCTTAAAGAGGCGCGCATCGCCGTCGATCAGCCGCTCAAGATCTCCCAGCAGCGTCGGGTCCGTCGCTGTCAGCGGCCTACGTCCGGCCCCAGGTCGGCGCACGCGTCCGGTTCCGGCGACTCACCAGACGCCAGCTCGCGGCGGCCACCCACAACCGCAGACCGCGCTCGTCAAGCCGACCAGCCAGCAGCCGGATCTTGGCCCCGATTGGCTCCTCGCAGTCCACAAGACCAACATTTGTCGCCGAACCCCTACGACTTCCACCCCTCAGCGCCTTTATTTATGCGCGGATCATTGGTTAGCTCTCGCTGGCGGTGCTTTTTTTGTGTTCGCGTAGGGCCCGCAGCATCTCGTCGACCTGACTGAACTTCAGCCGCGGCCGGTCGCCGGCCTGCTGACCGCGCTGCTGTTCCAGCAGATCGATGAGTTGCCAGTCTTCATACGAGACGAAATCGCGGCGGCGTTCGGAAAGCAACCGTTCCAGCACCGCCCGACTTGGCACCTCGGCCTTGTGGAGTGCCCCGCTGCGCAGGTCCTCCAGCAGCGACTCGACGGTTTCCTGGGAGTCGGGTTTGTTGGTGCCGATGATCCCGCGCGGTCCGCGTTTGATCCAGCCGACCACGTATTCACCCGCGATGTGTTCGCCGGAGGTCGGGTCGACGATCCGCCCGACCCGGTTCGGAATGACCCCCGCCATCGCGTCAAACGGCACGCCAGGAAGCGGAACACCCTGGTAGCCGATCGCCCGGAACACCAGATCCACCGGCAACGTCTCGAGGTGGTCGGTGATGCGCGCGCGCAGGGCGTGGTCCTCCCCGCGGTAGAGCTCGTTGTGGGCGATCACGAGCGACTCAACCCGTTCGGTGCCGATGATCTCGATCGGCGAGACGAGAAAACGTAGGACGATCCGCGTGGGGTGGCCCATCACGGGGCGCGCGGCGAGCTCACCCAGCACCTTGAGGTTCGCGTCCCGGGTGCGCTCGGGGCTACGGTCGACCTGGTGTTGGCTGACCGGGTCGAGGATGAGATCGGCCGGGTCAATGATGAGATCGACGTTGGGGATCTCCCCTAGTTCGCGCAACTCCTTGGTGGAGAACGCGGCCTGGGCGGGGCCGCGACGCCCGAGCACGACGATCTCACGGATCCGACTCCCCGAAAGCGCCCGCAGGGCATGCTCGGCGATGTCGGTTTGGGCAAGGGCGTCTACGGGGCTGGCGAGGATCCGTGCCAGGTCCATGGCGACGTTGCCGTTACCGACGACCACGGCACGCTTCCCCGAGAGGTCGAAGCTCAGTGACCGGAAATCGGGGTGCGCGTTGTACCAGCCGACGAACTCGGTTGCCGAGTGGCTGCCTGGCAGATATTCACGGGGGATGCCCATACGGCGATCGGTGCGTGCCCCGACCGCGTAGATGATCGCGTGGTAGTACGCCGACAGGTCGGCGTGAGTGAGGTCCCGACCGAGCTCGACGTTTCCAAAGAAGCGGAACTCGGGGTGCGCGGCGATCTTGTCGTAGACACGCGTGACCGACTTGATCTTCTGGTGATCGGGGGCGACACCGCCGCGGACCAGGCCGAAGGGGGTCGGTAGCCGGTCGTACATGTCGACCTGCACCATCAGGTCGTCTTGACTTTGCAAATGCTCGGCGGCATAGAACCCCGAGGGACCCGATCCGATGACGGCGACACGCAACGGGTGATCAGGGGTTCCGGGGGATGCGGGAGTCATCGGTCTCCTGGATGCAGGGCGGGTCGAAGAACGCCGGAGCCTATCCGGATCGTCCACCCCGGTCGACGTCCGCATGAAGGAACAGGTCATGTTCGGCACGGCGCACCAGATCTTGAGCGGTTCCCGGTGCCGGTGTCGTTTCAAACCCCGAGGCGACCACCACCGGGCTGCCCCCGCCTTTGGGCATGAAGATTCCCGACACGGCCGCAAGCTCATCGGCAAGGGCCTGCTCGGTGGCGATGAGAACCCGTCCCTCACGGTCGGCCTCCCCACGGCGGTCCATGACCGCCTCCAGGCCCGCGACACCGATGGCGATGTTCACAAGGCCCCGTCGAAACGCACGCCCGTGGGTGTCGGTGACGATCACCCCGACCCGCCCGCCAACGGCCCGTGACACCGCGACCTGCAGACCCCGGGCCGAGGCATCCGGGTCGGTCGGCAAGAGGATCACCCAGCCGGCGGGGGCGTTGGAGCTGTCGATCCCCGCGTTCGCGCAGACAAAGCCGTGATGGGTGCGACAGATCACCGTCGATCCGCGACGCCGCACGATCGCGGCGCTCTCGGTGAGGATCAGCTCACACAACTGCGGTGACTTGCCCGTGAGTTCGGCGAGTTGCACGGCGGCGGCACTCGCACTTACCGCCGACAGCTCGATCATCCGGCCCTCGGCCTTGCTGACCACCTTGTGGGCGATCATCAGGGTGTCACCGGCCTGCACGCCTTGCTCGACGCACTGCCGGGCGATGAGCCCGGCCAGGTCGTCGCCCGCATGCACCTCGGGGATCCCGGAAAGGGACCAGACCCGCATCGTCACAGGACGCTCCCGGTGCGCAGCCGCTCGGCGACGCCGCGACGGGCGCAGATTTCCTGAGCGATTCCCGGGCTGCCGCCGGCGATGAAGGTGGCCAGATCCGCCGGGGTGTCGACGTCGAGGGCGATGGCCGGGCATTCGAGCTCATGCAGTGCGACGTGGCGGCGTATCGCCTGATCACGGTGCCGGACACGCGAGCCGATCCCCAACTCGGGAACAAAGATGTCGGGTGGCCATACGAGCAGAGCGTTGGTTCCGGTGCCGTCGTGGGAGGGCACCAGCGTCACGCCTTCGTGCTCGGTCGCGGTGGCGATCACCGCCTCCAGATCCGCGACACGGGCTACCGGAAGATCCGCGGTCAACACCAACGCGGCGTCGGCACCGAACTCGATCACCGCCGACAGGCCACGGATCACGGCGGGGTTCATGCCCTGCGGCGGCGTGTGGTCGGCGATCACCCGGGCACCGTGGGCGCGCGCGAGGTCGGCGGCCTCCGGGTCGGCGGTCACCACCAACACCTCGGCGAGGCCCGCGGTGGCGTGGCATGTGGAAAGGACATCGGCCAGCATCCCCATCTGCAGCTCACGGCGCGTCGGCGCGTCGAGGACGCCGGCAAGTCGTCCAAGGGCGACGCCCAGAGGCTTCACCGGAACGATGCCGACAACCTTCACCCGGCGACGGTCTCGAGCACGTGCTCGGCCAGACGGGCGCGCGCCGGGCGGTCGGGCATCAGGGCGTCGGCGAGCACCGGCCGCACACCGAGCGCCTCGATCGCGGCGCACTCCGCCTCATCGGTTCGGTCGAGCACGAACGTGGCCGCGACATCGGCGTAGATGCGGGCCATCTGGGTGGCCGAGCACTCCGGATAACCGGCCCCGGCAAGGAACCTGTGGGCGGGGCCCTCCACGGGTTTGCGACCGATAATCGGGCTGACCGCGATGCAGTCCACGCGGCGTGCCTGGACGGCGGCGCGGACGCCAGGGACGGCAAGGATCGTCCCGATCGACACGACCGGGCTCGACGGGCAGATCACGATCCGCTCGGCCGCGGCGATCGCCTCCAGCACCCCGGGCACCGGGTGGGTGGCCTCGACACCCTCCAGCTGAATGTGGGTGATGTCCTCCGAGGCGCCGTGTTTGACCAGGTACTCCTGGAAGGTCCGATCGCCACCCGGAGTCGTAATGCGCGTACGTACCGGTTCATCACACATCGGAAACAGCCGTGCCTCAACCCCAAGGTGCCCGCACAACTCATCGACGATCACGTGAAGGGGGGCGCCCTCCGACATACGGACAGTGCGAAAAAGGTGCGTGGCGAGATCCCTGTCGCCCAGGCCGAACCAGGTCTCACGCCCATAGGTCGCAAGGCCCTCCAGGCACCGAAAGCCGTCATCCGCGTAGCCCCACCCGCGGCCATCGACGACGCCGGCCAGGGTGTAGGTGCAGATGTCCAGGTCCGGGCAGACCCGCAGCCCGTAGAAGTCACCGTCATCGGCGGTGTTGACGATCGCCGCGAGGTTTGGCCCGCCAACGACCTGCTGCAGGCCGTCGAGCATCTTCGATCCGCCTGTACCTCCCGACAGGGCCAGGATCACGGGCAAAGTGCGGGCGGTCGAGGGGTCACGGGGATGCCCATGATGGTACCAACCGG
Source organism: Thermoleophilia bacterium (assembly GCA_031362405.1). Taxonomy (GTDB): domain Bacteria; phylum Actinomycetota; class Thermoleophilia; order Miltoncostaeales; family Miltoncostaeaceae; genus JANLSO01. The sequence continues at coordinate 20,053 of JANLSO010000160.1, forward strand.
GGTGCGCGGCGGCCGGCAAGGACAAGCCACAGCCCGAGCGATACCGCAATCATCCCTACAGCCAGCCGCAGGGTCGGTGTCTCACCCAAAAGTGGCCATGCACTGAGCACGCCGACGATCGGCACAAGGAAGAACCAGGCCGATACCTCCCCGGCGGGTGCCTGGCCGAGCGCGATGTAGAAGAGCACCAGCGGGGCCGCCGAACCCACCGCGGCAAGGCCGGCGACGAGCGCCACCGTGGAGATGCCCACGCCCCCGCCGACTGGTTCGAATACGAACCCCACCACGCAGAGAACCACGCCACCGATCGCCATCTGCCACCCCGCCAACGGCACCGCTCCCCCACTGCCGCGCACCCCGCGGGCGGCGACAATCGTGCCGATCCCCCAGGCCAGCGAACCGGCAACGACAACGAGTGCGTCCACCGACAGCCGCGGCGGCCATCCGGTGCCTTCAAGCACGACGATCGCCGCGCCGGCAAAGCCGACCCCAAGGCCGAGCCACTGCCGTCGGCGAAGGGTCTCGCCAAGGGCAAGAACCCCGAGAGCGGCGACAAACAGCGGATCCGTGTTCGCCAAGACCGCTGCGACACCGGCACCGGCGCGCGCGATGCCCCAAAAGGTCGCCCCGTAGAACAGG
>JANLSO010000013.1:0-7095 GCA_031362405.1 Thermoleophilia bacterium
CCGCACCGTGAACCCCGGTGCCCGGGACGCAAAAACAAACAGATTGATTCGCCCGTTCGCGACATGTAGAGGTGCGGCCACTCCGCGAACAAAGGCGATCCGCATGTCGGCCCACCGCACTCCCCTGGCGCACCGCTGCGCCACCCGTGTTGGCCTTTGATCGCTTACGCGGTGGCGGTTTCATCTCTGGTGCCGGTCGCCTCAGCGCAGCCGGGCAAGGCGCCGCTCGTGCGTCTCACCGATCGCGGGATCCACAGCCACGACGCCTTTTGGAAGGAGCTCTGGCCGACGCGTTCCGCACAACCGCAGAGCTGGCTCGACTGGAGCACCGACCTGTGCGGCGGTGCGCCTGCGGCTCCGTCCGCTGTGAGCTTTGCGCGGGCGTGTCGACGGCGTGACTTCGGGGTCGCAAACGCCTGTGGCCTGCGGGTGATGACCTCCGCTCGCAGCCAGAGGATCGACCGCCAGTTCCGCCGCGATCTGAACCGGGCGTGCCCCGCGGTGCGGCTCGTCTGCCCGGCCGCCGTCGACGAAGCCGTTCGTTTCGCGACCCGCGTCCCGTCGTGCGCGTGACGCTCAGGAGTAGTGGTAGCGGGCCGTGGCGATCACGATGTCGTCTCCGTCGACGAGATACACGATCCGGTGCTCTTGATCGGTCCGTCGAGACCACGCCCCGGCGAGCGCGTGGCGAAGTTGTTCCGGCTTGCCAAGGCCCTCGAACGGGTCGCGTGTGATGTCCTCGATCAGACGGTTGATGCGTTTGAGCATCACGCGATCCGCCTTCTGCCAGTGCACGTAGTCGTCCCACCCCAGCGGGGTGAAGACGACTCTCACCGCTCGAGCCGATGTTCCTGCACGTTGCCGCTGCGGGCCTGATCAAGGCTCTCCAGGAGCTTGCGAGCGTTGGCCGGGGACCGCAGAAGATAGGCGGTTTCCTCGAGCGCCCGGTAGTCGTCGATCGAAATCAGCACGGCACCACCGCGCTTCGAGGTGATCTCGACCGGGGTGCGGTCATTGTTGACCTGCTCGATGAGCGGGAAAAGGTTCTTTCTCGCTTCGCTTGCCGTGATGGCCACGGAGTTCCTCTCGATTGGTACGATTTACGGTACCACTGGTTATCCGCACCGTATAGTCCGCACGGTGGCGAGCAATCCCTATCTGGCGGCCCAAGAGGCGGCAGCAGCGGTTCGAGAGCGGCTCGGAGAGCATCGGGCGGTCCTCGTGCTCGGTTCTGGATGGGCCGAGGTCGTCGGGGGAATCGGGGACATCCGCGCGAGCGTGCCGATGCCGGAGCTTCCGGGCTTCCCGGTGCCCTCCGTGCTCGGCCACAGTGGAATGGCGCACTCGGTCGATGTCGCGGGCGTTGCGTTGCTCGTGCTCGCCGGGCGCGCGCACCTCTACGAGGAGCATCCGGTCGCGACCGTCGTCCACGGGGTGCGGGCGGCCGTGCTTTCCGGCTGCCAGACCGTGATGCTGACCAACGCCTGCGGATCCCTCGTTGCCGAGAACGGGCCAGGGACGCCGGTGCTGATCAGCGATCATCTGAACTTGACCGGGATGAACCCGATGACCGGGCCCGACCCACCCGAGGGCTTTCCGGCACGTTTCTGCGATCTGTCTGACGTCTACAGCGCCCGTCTGCGAGCGGCGGCGGCGGCGGCCTCGCCGGGAATCGCGGAGGGCGTCTATGCCGGTCTTCTCGGCGGCAGCTACGAAACGCCGGCGGAGATCCGGATGCTGCGGACGATGGGCGCCGACCTGGTCGGCATGTCGACGGTTCTCGAGGCGATCGCGGCGCGCCACCTCGGCGCCGAGGTCTTCGGGGTATCCCTGGTGACCAACCTCGCGGTCGGGATGGCCCCGGAAGCTCTCGATCACGACGACGTTCTGGCCCAGGGGAAGGCGTCGGTCGGGCGCCTGGCGGATCTTTTTCGTGTGGTGACTGCGGCCCTTTGATGGACGGCGTCACGCCGGACCTCAGGGCGCGCGTCGAGGGGTGGATCGCCGCGGATCCGGACCCGCTGACTCACACGGAACTGCGGGAGCTTCTCGCAGCCCACGACGCGCCGGCTCTCGCCGAACGCTTCGATGGGCGCCTCGCCTTTGGAACTGCCGGGCTACGCGGAGCCATGGGTGCCGGCCCGACGCGGATGAACCGTCTCGTCGTGCGGCAGTCGGCGGCCGGAATCGCGCGGTACCTCCAGGCGGAGGTAGAAGGCTCGGCTGGCCGAGGCGTGATCGTCGCCCATGACGCTCGCCATAACTCCGACGCCTTCGCCGCTGACTGTGCGGAGATCCTCAGCGCTCATGGGATCCGGGTCATCCTCGCCGGCGAGCCGACCCCGACACCGGTCGCGGTGTTTGCCATCCGCCACCTCGGCTGCGCGGCGGGGATCGTCGTGACCGCCAGCCACAACCCGGCGACCGACAACGGCCTCAAGCTCTACATGGGCGACGGGGCACAGATCGTACCGCCGGTCGACGGCCAGGTCGCCGCGGCCATCGATGCCGTCGCGGCCGACGGGGTGGTCATGTCCGATGCCGTCTCCCCCGCATCGATCTTCCCGATGGCGACGGAGGTTGTCTCGGCGTACCGCACGCGAACTCTGTCGAGGGTTCCGCGGCCCACCGCTCCGATCCGGATCGCCACAAGCGCTCTGCACGGCGTCGGGGGTGCACTCCTTGCCGATCTCCTCGCGGCGGCGGGGCATGCCGAGGTTCACCCGGTCAGGGAACAACAGCAGCCCGATCCAGACTTCCCAACCGTCGCCTTCCCCAACCCCGAGGAGCCCGGCGCGACGGATCTGTTGGCCATGGAGATGGCCGATGTGCGCGCCGATCTCGGCCTTGCGGTCGACCCGGACGCCGACCGCGTGGCCGTGCTGGTTCGGCGGCCGAACGGGCGCACACGTCAGCTCACCGGCGACGAGGTCGGCGCACTTCTCGGCGACTGGCTCCTCGGCTCGGTGACCTCCGGGCCGAGCCGGCTCGTCGTGTCGAGCGTGGTGTCGTCGTCGCTGCTGGCCCGCATCGCCGAGGCCCATGGCGCCCGGCACGTGGAGACGCTCACGGGCTTCAAATGGCTGTCGCGCCCCGCGATGGAGAACCCCGAATGGGTTCAGGTACTCGCCTACGAAGAGGCCATCGGCTACGCGATCGGCGCCGAGGTGCGCGACAAGGACGGCCTCTCGGCGGCCGTCGCCGTCGCCGCGATGACGAGCGCAGCCAAAGCCGAGGGACGGACCCTCCTCGACAACCTCGACGATCTGCACCGCCGCCACGGCGCACACGTGACCGACAACTTCTCGCTCCGCGACGAGGCCCCCGGCGGGGCCGAACGGCGCGGCGCCCTCGTGGGGCGGCTGATCGCCTCCCCTCCGGCCCGAGTGGGCTCGTATGAGGCGACCAGAATCCAGGCGGTCGCGGCGGACGTCTTGCGCATCGATCTGACCGACGATGTCCGCGTGATCGTCCGTCCGAGCGGTACCGAGCCGAAGCTCAAGTGCTACTGCGAGGCGGTCGAGCCGTCCCCCGATGGTGACGTCGTCGCCGCCCGCGATCGGGCCCGGGTGCGGCTGGCCGACGTGCGCGCCGGCCTGAACACGCTTCTTCTGAGCTGACGCACGACGACATGCGTGCCAAGATCAGCAGGTGATCAGCCTTGGTCGTGACACGCGCAGCACTCTGCTCACCGGATCGCTGGTGGGCCACCCGATCCGCGTCGCGGCGGTCGACGGGTACGCGCTCGAGCAGCGCGCCGCACGGCTTTCCTCGCGATCGATCAAGCGCGAGAGCAAGGCGGCCGGCCTGGAACTTGCCGCGCGATGCATCGACCTCACCACCCTTGAAGGGGCCGACACACCGGGCAAGGTCCGCGCACTGTGCGCACGCGCCCTGCATCCCGACCCGGATGATCCGACGATGGCTCCCGTTGCGGCGGTCTGCGTGTACGGGGCACTCGTCGCCGCGGCCCGGGCCGCCCTCGGCGATGCCCCGGTGAACGTCGCATCGGTCGCCGGGGCGTTCCCGTCAGGCCAAAGCCATCTGAGTGAACGCCTGGAGGAGATCCGTCGCGCGGTCGCCGATGGCGCCGACGAAATCGACATCGTCCTGAACCGTGGAGCCCTGCTTGCCGGGCATCTGGACGTCGTCCACGACGAGGTGGCCGCGTCGAAGGAGGCTGCCGGCCCCGCCCATCTGAAGACGATCCTCGAGACCGCTGAACTCGGCTCGTACGAGACGGTGCGCCTGGCATCGATGATCGCCATGGCGGCGGGAAGCGACGTGATCAAGACCTCCACCGGGAAGCTGCCGGTCGGGGCCACGCCCGCGGTGGCGCTGTGCATGGCCGAGGCGATCCGTGAGTTCGCCGAGCAGACGGGCCAGGTGGTCGGCCTGAAGCTCGCCGGCGGCATCCGTACCTCAAAGCAGGCCCTCGGGTACCTGGTGATCGTCGCCGAGACCCTCGGATCGGAGGCCATCACCCCCGACCGTTTTCGGCTGGGGGCCTCCACTCTGCTCAACGACATCGTGCTGCAACGACGCTTCGCACGCACCGGCCGCTACGGGCGCACCCACGACCTCCCGGTGGACTGATGACCACAACCCCACACACTGACAACGCCTCTGAACTTGCCCAGATGTTCTCCGCGTACGTGCCGTCGATCGAGGGGCGCGACGTCGTCACCATTCGACCGCGGTACGGCCTGATGATCGACGGTGTCGAGCGGCCCGCCCGTGAGGAGCGGACGTTCCCGACGATCGAGCCGGGCACAGGCGACCACCTTGCCGACGTCGCCGAAGCCGACGCAGGGGATGTCGACGACGCGGTCGCCGCCGCCCGCCAGGCCTACGAGAACGGATGGCGTGACCTGCCGGGCCGCACACGGGCCAAGTACCTGTTCCGGCTCGCCCGTCTCCTTCAGGACCGCTCCCGAGAGTTCGCGGTGCTGGAGTCGATCGACGGCGGCAAGCCGATCCGCGAGTCGCGCGACATCGACGTGCCGCTGGCCGCCGCGCATCTTTTCCACCACGCGGGCTGGGCCGACAAGCTCGAATACGCCGTGCCGGGTATGTCCGCGCGATCCCTGGGCGTCGTCGGACAGATCATCCCCTGGAACTTCCCGCTGCTGATGGCCACGTGGAAGATCGGCCCCGCCCTTGCCTGCGGCAACACGGTCGTCCTGAAGCCCGCCGAGACGACGCCGCTCACGGCCCTGCTGCTCGCCGAGCTGATCGCCGAGGCCGATTTCCCGCCCGGTGTGGTGAATGTGATCACCGGGCCGGGAACCACGGGTGCCGCGCTGGCCGCGCACCCGGGCCTCGACAAGGTGGCGTTCACCGGCTCAACCGGGGTCGGGAAATCGATCCTTCGGGCGCTCGCCGGCACCGCCACGCGCCTGACCCTCGAGCTTGGTGGCAAGGGCGCGAACATCGTGTTCGACGACGCCGCCCTTGATCAGACGGTGGAGGGGATCGTCGACGGCATCTTCTTCAATCAGGGTCACGTGTGCTGCGCCGGATCGCGGCTGCTGGTGCAAGAGGGTGTCGCCGATGAGCTGATGGGCCGCCTACGGCGGCGGATCGAGCTGCTGCGGGTCGGCGATCCCCTCGACAAGAACACCGACGTCGGTGCCATCAACTCGGCCGCGCAGCTGGAACGAATCCGCGGGTTCGTCGACGCCGCTGAGGCGGATGGCTGCCAGATCGACCAGACGAGCGGGCCGCTTCCGGAACGCGGGTTCTTTTTCCCGCCGACCATCGTCAGCGGCCTTGGCGGCTCGGAGGCGATCGCCCGTGAGGAGGTCTTCGGACCGGTTCTCGCCGTGCAGACCTTCCGCACCGAGGCCGAGGCGGTCGCCAAGGCCAACGCCACCCGCTACGGCCTATCGGCCGGAGTCTGGACCGAGAAGGGGTCCCGGATTCTCTGGATGTCGCAGCGTCTGCGCGCCGGAGTGGTCTGGGCGAACTGCTTCAACCAGCTCGACCCGACGAGCCCGTTCGGCGGCGTGAAGGAATCAGGCTTCGGCCGTGAGGGCGGCCGCCAGGGCCTCGCCGAGTACCTGGCGCTCGCCCCGGTGAGCGCATGAGCGAGCGCCTCGAGGTCAAGAAGACCTACAAGCTGTTCATCGGCGGGGCGTTTCCGCGCTCGGAGTCGGGCCGCACGTTCCCGGTAACCGCGCCCGACGGCGCCCTCTTGGCCCATGTGGCGCGAGCGTCGCGCAAGGACGTCCGCGACGCCGTGCGCGCCGCGCGTGGCGCCCAGAGCGGTTGGGCCGACCGCACCGCCTACAACCGGGCGCAGATCATCTACCGGATCGCCGAAGTGCTGGAGGGTCGGGCGGCGCAGCTCACCGCTGAGCTGGAGGCCGTCGGGGTCGCATCCGATGTCGCCCGGGCCGATGTGGAGACGGCGATCGACGCGGCCGTCTACTGGGCCGGGTTCGCCGACAAGCTCGACGCGCTGGTGGGTGGGGTGAACCCGGTTGCCGGGCCGTTCCTGAACCTGTCCACGACGGTGCCCTTCGGGGTGTGTGCGCTGGCCTGCCCCAACGAGGGCATCGCCGGTGTGCTCGGCCTCATTGGCCCGGCGATCATGGCCGGCAACGCGGTCGTGGCTTTGGCCGGAGGGCCCGCGGCGCTCGTCACCAGCACCCTGGGAGAAGTGATCGCCACATCGGATGTCCCGGGTGGTGTGGTGAACCTGCTCACCGGCGACCACGCGCAGTTGCTGCCGTGGCTGGCCGACCACGACGACGTCGACCTCATCGATCTCAGCGGCGCTCCCGAGGGCCTGGTGGCCGATCTCGAAGCGCGCACGGCGCAGAACCTGAAGCGCACGACTCACACCCACGGCTCTGAAGACATCCGCACGGCGATGGCGTTCTGTGAGATCCGCACCGTTTGGCACCCGGCGCGCATTTGATCGTCGTCCATGAGGAGGTCGCCGCGGCCCTTGCAGACGGCGCACCGGTGGTCGCGTTGGAGTCGACGATCCTCGCCCACGGTCTTCCACGCCCCGACAATCTGCGCATCGCCCGGCAAATCGAGTACGCCGTTCGCTCCGAAGGGGCCGTTCCCGCAACGATCGCCGTG
>JANLSO010000036.1:0-39419 GCA_031362405.1 Thermoleophilia bacterium
CGGCCTTTGGCGTGCGCGCCGAGTGCGTGATGCTCAACAAGGGCCCCATGATCGTCGCGGCGATCACCGCCCTGGACGACATCCTCGGTCGAATGGAAACGCACCGTGACAAGAAGACGAGCCTCCTGCGTCGACTTCGCACGTGGAGCCGCGCACCGCAAACCTGAGGGCTGCGCAGCGGCCGGCCAATTCCTCAACGCCGATGCCCCGCGTGCCAGACACCAGTCTTCACCTTGGCGCGCGGTGGGAACGAGGGGTTCGGCCTGGTGGCAGACACCAGGCTAACCATGGCAACGAGCCACTGGGGTAGGGCTTCTTACCCGTCTCGGTGACCGACGCCGGTGCTTTCTTCGGTGAGGGCAGTCTCGCGTGGCGCGTCTGTAGCGGGCGCGAACGTCAGGCGAGGCCGAGGAAAACCACCATCGCTCGAGAAAGCGCGAGCATGTCGGTGTCGGAGACCTTCCCGATATTCTCGCCCAGCTTGGAGCGGGGCATTGTGATGAGCTTGTCGACCATGATGCTGCTTGGCTGGCTCAGGCCCGTACCCGATCGGGGGTCGAGCGGGATCCGCAGCAGCGGGATCTCGGTGGGGTTGCTGGTCAGCGGGCAAACGGTGATGGAGCCGGTGGCATCGAAGCGGTCATCCTGCACGACGAGCATCGGGCGCGGCTTGCCGGCGTAGTGCTTACCGCCAGCGGCCGTCCAGAGCTCGCCCCGCCTCACTCCTCATCCTCGTCTCGATGCCACGAGATGGCGTCCACGAACGCCTGATCCTCGGCGTCGTGTGCGCTGGCGGCCGCGAGGGCGGACTGACGATGCGCCTCAGCGGCAAACCCGGGGGCCCGCACGTCGGGTACCCAGATCTGCACCGGGCGCAGTCCCTGGCGGCGCAGTCGTTCCCGATGCTCAGCCACCCGCTGACGAACCGTAGGAGTGTCGCGCTCAGCCATACCGACAATGTTACATGTAACATTGTCGGTATACAACGATAGCCCGTCGGAACAAGCTCGTGGCGAAGGATGTCGCGCCGCAGGTCTGGGCCTACGATTCGGCCGAGACCGGCCGGAGCCGTCGAACCGGCTCGCGTCCGGGCGGCTGGGCGGGCGCAATGCGGGTGGCGGCTGCGGGCGGGATCGGGCGCGTAACCGGCCGATCGCCGTTGACGATCAGCCGCTCGCCGTGGTGGCTGACGGCGAGCGACCCGCTCGCGGATAGCGAGTACACGGCCTGCGAGTGATCCACCTCGACGAGAAGCCGTTGGCCCCTCACGGTCAGGCGAAACGTCAGGCGCCGCAGCGCGGAGGGTAGCCGCGGGGCGAACGAGAGCTCCCCGCCGTGATCCCTCATGCCCCCGAAACCCGCCACGAGCGCGATCCAGGTCGCGGCGAGCGACGCGATGTGGAGTCCGTCGCGGGTGTTGCGACCGAGGTCGTGGAGGTCCAAGAGCGCCGTCTCACCGAGATAGTCGTATGCCAGCTCGAGATGCCCGACCTCGGCCGCAACAACGGCCTGGGTGCTGGCCGACAGGGATGAGTCGCGGACGGTCAGCGGCTCGTAGTACTCGAAGTCACGTCGCTTTTGGGTCGGGGTGAACGCATCTCCGCAGACATGGAGGGCGAGCACGAGGTCTGCCTGCTTTACGACCTGTCTGCGGTAGAGCTGGAAGTAGGGGAAATGCAGAAGCAGCGGGTATTCGTCGGGCCGGGTGTGGGTGAAATCCCAGTGCGCATGCCGCGTGAATCCCTCTGACTGCGGGTGCACACCGAGCTCGTCGTCAAAGGGGATGGTCATGTGCTGGGCTGCCTGGCGCCAGGCGGCAGCCTCGTGTGGCTCTACCCCGATCTCCACGGCCCGGTCGGCCCAGCGATCCGCGGCGTCAGCGGCGTCGCGCAGGTTCCGTTGCGCCATGAGGTTCGTGTAGACGTTGTTGTCGACGAGGGCGGTGTACTCGTCGGGCCCCGTCACGCCGTCGATACGAAAACGTCCCTCGGGGTCGTGATGGCCGAGCGACGACCACAGGCGCGCGGTCTCGACCAGCAGCTCGATGCCGATCTCGCGGGCAAAGTCCTCGTCGCCCGTGGCCGCCTGGTACCGGCTCACCGCCGCCGCGATGTCGGCACCGATATGGAACGCCGCCGTCCCCGCGGGCCAGTACCCCGAGCACTCGTGTCCGCGGATCGTGCGCCAGGGGAAGGTCGCCCCGTCGAGCCGCAGCAGCCTCGCACGGTCTTTCGCCAGCGCGAGCGTCGTGTGGCGCCAGCGCAGGGCGTCGGCGACGGCCTCCGGCATCGCATACGTGAGCACCGGAAGGACGAAGGCCTCGGTGTCCCAAAACGCGTGGCCGTCGTAGCCGGGGCCGGTGAGCCCCTTGGAGGGGATTGCCCTCTGCTCGGCCCGCGCCCCGGCCTGCACGGTGTGAAAGAGCGCGAAGCGGACCGCCTGCTGGAGTTCGTCGTCGCCGTCGACCTCGACGTCGACGCGGTCCCAGAAGTCATCGAGGAAGCTGCGTTGGGCGGCGGCGAGCCCGTCCCAACCGTCGCGCTTGGCGGCTTTGAGCGCCGCCTCGACCTGCGCCCGGACGGCGGGCGCAGACCTCCTCGCCGACCATCCATAGGCCATGAACTTCACGATGCGCAGGCGCTCCCCGGGTTCGAGCGTGGTGCCCACCGTTACCCGCCCGAGGTCGTCGGAGCTCTCGGTGCCGACTCGCGAGCCCGTCGGCGCGTCGATCTCGTGGTCCATCGCGGCCGCCATGCGCAGGTCGCTGTGCAGCGTCGTGTGCATGCAGATGACGCGCGCGCCCAGGTGTGCGAAGTACTCGGAGCGCAGCGGACGCTCGAGCCACGCCGCGCCGCGCGGGTCGTGAGGGGCCGACGGGGGGATCAACTCGTTGGCGGCCAACTCCGACTGGACGACCAGCCGGGTCGTGCGGTCGAGCGGCTCGACTTCCCAGAGGATCGCCGCGACGGAGCGCTCGGCGAGGGAGACCAGGCGGCTCGATGCGATTCGCACGCGTTGGCCGGCCGGCGATGACCAGTCGACCGTTCGGCGCAGTACCCCGTCGCGCAGGTCGAGCACGCGCTCGTGCGCGTGCAGGATGCCGTAGCGCACGTCGAAGGGTTCGTCGTCGACGAGCAACCGGATGATTTTGCCGTTCGTGACGTTGATCACGGTCTGGCCAGACTCCGGATAGCCAAAGCCACCCTCGGGGTACGGCAGCGGGCGCAGCTCGTGGAAGCCGTTGAGGTAGGTCCCCGGCAGCCCGTGCGGATCTCCCTCGTCGAGGTTTCCGCGTAGCCCGATGTGACCGTTCGACAGGGCGAACACCGACTCGCTCTGGGCGAGAACGTTCAGGTCGAGGGTGTGCTCGCGGACGGCCCACGGCTCGACCGAGTAGGCGGAGTGCGCGATCACGGCGTGTCGAGCAGCTCGGCGAGGTCTGCCACGACGATGTCGGCCCCATGGGCGAGCAGCGCTTGCCTGTGTCCCACCCGATCCACGCCGATCACGCAGGCGAAGTGCCCCGCGCGTCCTGCCGCGACTCCGGCCAGGGCGTCTTCGACCACGACCGCCTCCCGCGGCGGGACCCCCACGGCGCGGGCGCCCTCGAGGAACGTGTCCGCCGCCGGCTTTCCGCGCAGGTGTCGCTCGGCGGCAACGAGCCCGTCGATGCGGACGTCGAAGAGGTCGGCGATGCCGGCGGCTTCGAGGACGGCGCGGCAGTCAGCGCTCGCCGAGACCACGGCCGTCTTCAGCCCGGCGGCCCGGGATGCTCGCACGTAACGGACGGAGCCGGGGTAGGCCTCGACGCCGTTCTCGGCGATCAGCCGCAGCACGACCTCGTGTTTACGGCGCGCCAACGCGAAGACCGTCTGCGTGTCAGGCGGATCGTCGCGACCTCCCTCTGGCAGGGTCATCCCTCGAGAGGCGAGGAACGACCGGACGCCGTCTTCTCGCGATCGCCCGTCGACGTACTCGCCGTAATCGGTGACGGGATCGAACGCGACGAAGAGCTCGCCGGTGCGGCGTGCGCGATCAGCGAGATATGTGTCGAACATGCTCTTCCAGGCCACGGCGTGGATCTCCACGGTTCGCGTGAGGACGCCATCGAGGTCGAACAGGCAGGCGCGGATCCCGGCGGGAATGCCGAGCGCGGTCTGAGGATACGAAAGTGGGCCAGCTGCATGTTGTAACGCTTTCCTTGCGTGTGAAGCCGCGCGCGCCGCCACCGGTGTATCGGGGTGCTCCTTCACCGAGAGTCGCTGTCGACGATGACCTCGTCGACAGGCCGACGCGGCTGAGCTTTCGCCACCGGCCCGAACCCGAAACGGACGAGCAACTGTGGAGATTCGCCGGCTCGCCCGATCGTCTGCGCGAGCTTCGGTCGCAGCTCACCGACCTCGATGGGCTGGTTGAGGTACGACGACCACACGCTATTCGCCCGCGCCCGCAGCAGAACGCGTTGTAGTGCTCGGCCGGTTCTGAGCCACGAGGCCGGGTCGTCGGAGGTTGTGCCAAGCACCGCCAGCAGCGGTGAACCGTTCACCAGCTCACGGTCCTTCGCCGCTTGGCCCGTGCCAAGATCGAACGACCGAATCACCAGCGCGCCGCCGTACGACATCAGATCTCCGAAACCGAAGCCGTAGCCGCGCATCCCGTCGCCGGTCCGGCTGCGGTTCGGATGCACCCACGCCGAGAGCTCACGCCGGAAGCGTTTATCGGCCATCTGAGCCCTATCGCCCTCGGCGACCAAGTCGGCGACGGCAGTACGAGCTTCACCTTGGACGAGATGAAGCCACGCGCTGTGTGCGTCGGCCTCGGCGACGAGCCGATCGGCGAGATCTGCGGGGATGTCACGATTCTCGAAGGCATGTCGGTTGGTGTGTCGCTGCGTGATGGCCGCGAAGAGCTCGTCCTCGTCGTGGTCGGGCGGGGCGCCATCTTCGAGCGCGACGCGGGCCAAGAGGTCTGCGTCATCGGGATCTGGCAACCCCACCGCACCGCGCAGACCGAAGTGCCGCATCGCGATGTGAAGCGTTTCGAGGGCCGCGCCGCAGCTGATGATCAGCTCACGGTCGTCGGGGTCGACAACCGCCAAGGCGCGGCTGCGATCGGCGCGCAGCTCGATTGCGACGCCGTCGAGCGTGAACAGCCAGGGCTGCGTGTTGTGCCCGGAAGGCGCCAGGATCGCGTAGCGAACAAGGAATCGAAGCCTCTGCTGCGCACCAGCGTTCTTCGGGTAGTCGGTGTCTGAAACGCCCCAAGGCTCCAGAGCCGAATCACGATCCGTGCCCACATGTTTCCTTTCGTTGGGTCTGGCCGAAGGCCGTTTCGGTAGGTGAGCCCCGCTCCCATCACACGGCCGCCCCGACCAGGGCACCGATGCCCGCCGTCAGCGCCATGGCGGCGGCTCCCCATACCGTCACGCGTGCGACCCCCCGGCCCACCCGCGCGCCACCGAGGCGGGCGCCCACTAAGCCGAGCGCGGCGAGTGCCACGAGCGTGAGCCCAACGATCGCCGGCACGCGCACCAGCGGCGGCAGTGCCGCCGCGAAAAGAGGTGTCACCGCACCGGCGGTGAACGCCGCCGCCGACGCCCAGGCGGCCTGCCACGGCCGGGCGAGCGCCGTCGGGTCGAGGCCCAGCTCATCGCGTGCGTGGACGCCGAGGGCATCGCCGGCCGACAGCGCCACGGCGACCTGGCGGGCCAGGGCCGGGTCGAGACCACGGCCTTCATAGATCAACGCCAGTTCGTCGAGCTCACCGGCGGGGTCGGCGGCCAGTTCGCGTGCCTCCAGGTCGAGGTCGGCGACCTCGACGTCTCGCTGGGACGACACCGAGACGTACTCGCCTGCCGCCATCGACAGCGCCCCGGCCACCAGGCCGGCCACGCCGGCGGTCAGAAGAGCGGAGCGCGAACCCCCTGCCGCCGCCACGCCCAACAGAAGACTCGCAACCGAGACAATGCCGTCGTTGGCACCGAGCACCGCCGCCCGCAGCCAGCCGGCACGGCCGCTCAGGTGCCGCTCTTCGTGTCTGCGGCCAAGGCGTGGTGTGCGCATCACGGGCGTGTCCTCGCCACGGCCCGTCCGCCGATCGCGAGGACGAGGGCCGCGATCAGCGGTGTCACGACGCTCCACCAGGTGAGGATCGCGAACGGCAGTGCTCCCACCACGAGCAGTGCGGCGCCGAGGCGCGCGCCGTGACGCTTCGCCGCGAAGAGGGCGGCGCCGATGAGCAGGCCGCCGACAACGCCGGTGGCGCCCGCGAACCCGAGCGCCACTGCGCCGAGGAAGACGTAATAGGCAGCCAGCAGCACGGTCAGCACGGCAAACCCGTGGCGCCCCAGCGCGTGAGACACCTCGCGGTGTTCTCCACGCATCCCCACCACCACGAGCACGCCTGCCGCGACGAGCAGTGCGCCGGGCACGAACCAGAGTCGCCCCACGGTCGTGAAGCAGATCGCGGCCGGGATCAGGAGACCCGCGGCGGCGAGCAGCCGCGCTGGCGCGGACGCATGGGGTCGCCGCCACAACATGGTCGCGGCGGCCAACGCGAGCGCACTCAAAAGAACCGTTGCAAGGCCGAGGCGGGTGGTGTCCTGTTTGTCGCCCACCCACTCGCGCATGTTCGGCCCGACGGTGATTTGAACAACTCCGGCGACCACACCCAGGCTGGCGCCGACCATCCCGAGGGCGACGGCTCGGCGGGGCAGTGTCACAGAATCACGCTCTCGACCGCGCGCCGCGGGCTGAGGGCGCCGGCGTCATCGGCGTAGCCGACGCGAAAGGCCGAAAGGGCCTCGAGACGACCGCCGGAGATGAGTTCGCGCAGTGCGGCGCCAAACCGAGGCGTGACCCCCAGGTCCCGCTCGCGGTCGGCGCGCTCGGTCAGCTGGTTCATGTGGTGCAGGGAGATTCCCTCCTTGGTCGCCCAGAGGTGCACGCGTTGCAGGAGCCGTCCGCCCTCCAGGCGCTGGGCGTTGTCGGTGGAGTCGGCCACGGCCAAAATGCCAAAGGCCGCCGCGGTGGGCACCTGCCGATCGCGGGTGCCGTCGACCCAGCCCGAATCGAGAGCCGCATCGCTTTGTGCGGGCAGCAGCTTGGCCACCGCGGCCACGAGCCCCGAAAGCCCGGCGGCGTCGATGGTGAGTCCGTCGCGTTTGCGCTGTAGCTCGTCCCAGTCCTGGCGAAACCAGTCGTTATTCGCGCGCTCCTGGTCGCGGTCGGCCACGATCGCCAACGTGGCCTCGATCAGCAAGTCACCCATCTTCCGTCGCTCAGGTTCGGCAGTGATCCAGACAAGGCGCGCATCGCCCAGGCCAACCAGGCCGGACATCGCCTCGAGCGCCGCGTCGGGCACCGAGCGGCCCTTTTGATAGGCGTTGCGGTTGGTGTGTCGATGAGGGATCTGCTCGTAGAGATCGCCGGTTGGTGACTCGCGGCGCGTGAGGTCGATGCGGGCGGCGTGAAGAGGCTGAGTGGGGTCGGGCAGGAGCGTCACGCGGCTCGCGAAGCCGTTGGCCGGGCCGGCGAGGACGCAGTTCTCGAGGGCGCACCCCAGGCTGACGTACATCTCTCGCCGAAACGGGTCCAGTGCACCGGTGCCGCGTGCCCGGTCGGCGAACAGGTCGATGCGGGTCTCGGAGACCCGAAACAGCCAGGCTTGGGCGTTGTGGGCGTTCGCGGCGAGAACGGCCGCGGCCACCATCGCCATGGGCGTGCCCGCGTGCTCTTTCCCGCTGCTCCAGGGGTCGTAGGCAGCGCCGTCACCGACGCTGAAGACGCCGTGGTCGTAGGCGCGGTAGCCGACCGCGCCGGCACCCAGCACCAGAACGGTTCCCGCCCCAAGGCCCACCCGTCGCAGCAGCGTCCGGCGTGAAACCCGTTGGGTCGTCGCGTGCTCTGCATTCCTCATACCGATCCGGTTTCCATTCGCAGGAGCCAGGGGATGCGGCCGACGGCCACCAGCGCCAGGATGCCCAGTGACAGGCACGCGGCAACGACGGCCCAGACCGCGCCGGTCGGCTCGACGGCGACGAAGAAATCCCGGAGCCACGGCAGCTGGATTCCGGCGACCAGCGCGACGGCGAACGCCGTGACCATCCCCCATACCCAGGGGCGTACCCGACGCCGCTCGGGCCCGCGCTCGACGGCGATGACGATGGCAAGGCCCATCCCCGTCGTGGCGAGCACGGCCGCGGTGCGCCCCTCGTCGATGCCGGCGTCGAGGGGGCCGCGCACCAACAGGTAGGTCGCAATGATGGTGGCGGCGCTCACGAGACCCGCGGGGATGACGAACGCCAGCAGCCCCGAGAGAAACCCTTCGCGTCGCACCGGGCCCTCGGAGGGTGCGAGGGCGAGGAAGAACGCCGGTACGCCGATCGTGAGCGTCGAGACCACGGTGATCTGGCGGGCCAGAAACGGGTACGCGATCGGCGCCAGGCCGAGCGTCGCCAGGATGGTCGCAGAGTAGACCGTCTTTGCCACGAAGAGCTTTGCCACTCGGTGGGTGTTGCGGATGATGCGGCGTCCCTCCTCGACCGCCCGGGGGACGGTCGCGAAGGAACTCGTCAGCAGGATCAGGTCGGCCACGCCCTTGGCCATCTGACTGCCGTTGCCCATCGCAATGCCCAGGCGCGCCTCCTTGAGGGCCAAGACATCGTTGACGCCGTCGCCGGTCATGGCCACGTAGCGACCCTGGCGCGTCATGGCCCGCACCAGATCGCGTTTCTGCTCGGGTGTGATGCGTCCGTAGACAGCCGTGGTGTCGACGATCGCGTCGAGGCCAGTATCCGCGGTCGGCAGGTCGGCGCCACTGATGCTGCGCTCGGCGTCAGGGATGCCGACCGTCGCGGCGATTGCCCCCACGGTGACGGGATCGTCGCCGGAGATCACGCGGGTCGTCACCCCCTCGCGGGTCAGGTAGGCGATCGTCTCGGCCGCCTCCGGGCGTATCTTCTCGGTCAGCATCACGAGCCCGAGCGGGCGTAGATCGGTCGGCAGTTGCTCCTCGACCAACGGAGCGGGCCCTCCGGCCAGCAGAACCACCCGCCGTCCCCGGGCTGCGTGGTGGGCGACGCGTTGATGCAGTGGCTCGTCCACCTCGACACCCGAGCGTGCGAGAACGTCCGGCCCGCCCAGCACAAGCGTCTGTGGGCCTTCGATCGTGAGCCCACTCCATTTGCGCGCCGACGAGAACGGGACTTCGTAGATAACGGTCGCCGCCGTGCCGGGGGCGGCCTCGCCCACGGCCTGCATGGTGGAGTTCTGAAAGCCGGCGCTTGCGGCCAGCGTGCCGAGGTCGTCGCGGAGGGCTTCTCGCGGACGGCCGTCCACCGGCTCCAGATCGTCGACGGTGATCCGGTTCTCGGTGAGCGTGCCGGTCTTGTCGAGGCACAGCGTGTCGACCGATGCCAGACTCTCCACCGCGTTCAACCGCTGGGCGAGGGTGCCGATCCGGGCGAGCCTCACCGCGGCGACCGCGAAGGTGAGGCTCGTGAGCAAGACAAGCCCCTCCGGAACCAGCGGCACCAACGCTGCGACGACGGTACCCGTTCCCCCGGTGAGACTCGCCCCACGTAGGAACAGCGCCAGCACGAGGGCGGCGGCCAGGGGCACCATCGCCGCGACGGTGATCCGCAGGATGCGGTTGATGTCGCCCTGGAGTGGGCTGAGCGGAGATCCGGCCTGGCGTGCCTCGGCGGCGAGGCGCTCGGCAAAGCTCTGGGCTCCGACCGCCTCGACCACATAGTCGCCCGAGCCGGCCAGGCAGTAGGCCCCCGACAGAACGGGTTCGTCGGCGTCTTTGGTGACGGCCTCGCTCTCACCGGTGAGGATCGATTCGTCGAGGGAGAGACCACGGGCGGCGACCACGCAGCCGTCGGCGACCACCTGATCGCCGGGCTCCACCCGAATAACATCGCCCGGGACGACCGCCCCGACCGCGAGTTCCGTCAGCGCGCCGTCACGCCACACCTTCGCGCGCGGCGCCACCAGCAGGGCGAGCCGATCGAGCACCCGCTTCGCCCTGACCTCCTGGACGATCCCGATGAGCGTGTTCGCCACGATCACCCCGCCGAAAAGCGCGTCTTTGGCGTCGCCCAGCGTGAGCGTCAGCACGAGTAGCGCCCCGAGCACCAGGTTGAAGAGGGTGAAGGTGTTGGTGCGAACGATCTCAGAGTACGACCGGCTGCCGCGCGCCTTCGGCCCGTGTGGCCGGGCCGCGAGGCTGTCGGCGGCCTGCGCCGACGACAGCCCCCAAGATCCGCTCACGCGCTCAGATCCACGCCCGCCAGAGACTCATCCTCCGCGCGGGCGCGTGCACCCCAGCGCCATTCGGTGACATCGGGATGGTCGACACCGGTGGCTCGGGTATGGGCGCGCAGCCGAAGGCGCTCGTCGACCATCCACTGGCGCAAAGTTGCTTCCCGCTCGGCGAGGCCCCGGACGCGGTCGATGACGTCCATCACCAGGTGGTAGCGATCGAGCTGGTTGAGCATCAACATGTCGAAGGGGGTCGTGGTGGTGCCCTCCTCCATGTAGCCGCGCACGTGGATGTTGCGGTGGTTGGTGCGCCGGTAGGTGAGCCGGTGGATCAGCGTCGGGTATCCGTGAAAGGCGAACACGACCGGCCGATCGACGGTGAACAGGGCGTCGAACGCGGCGTCGGAGAGCCCATGCGGATGCTGGCTGGCCGACTCCAGGCGCATCAGGTCGACAACGTTCACGAACCGCACCCGAAGGTGGGGGAGGTGCGTGCGCAGCAGATCGGTCGCCGCCAGCGCTTCGAGGGTCGGGACATCCCCTGCACAGGCGATGACGACATCGGGGATCTCGCCGCGGTCGCTGCTCGCCCAGTCCCAGACGCCGATGCCCCGGGTGCAGTGGGCGATCGCCTCGTCGATGGCCAGCCACTGGGGTTCGGGCTGCTTGCCCGCGACGATCACGTTGATGTAGTCGACGCTGCGCAGACAATGGTCGGCGACCGACAGCAGGCAGTTGGCGTCTGGTGGCAGATAGATGCGCACCATCTCCGACTTCTTTGCGACCACGTGGTCGATGAAGCCTGGGTCCTGATGAGAGAAGCCGTTGTGGTCTTGTCGCCACACGTGCGAGGTCAGCAGATAATTGAGCGAGGCGACCGGGCGGCGCCAGGGGATCTCGCGTGAGACCTTCAGCCACTTAGCGTGCTGGTTGAGCATCGCGTCGATGATGTGGATGAACGCCTCGTAGCAACTGAAAAGGCCATGGCGGCCGGTCAGCAGGTAGCCCTCGAGCCAGCCCTGGCACAGGTGCTCGCTGAGCACCTCCATCACGCGTCCGTCGGTGGCCAGGTGGTCGTCGGTCGGCAGGCCCTCGGCCTCCCAGGTGCGCTCGGTGGCCGCAAATACCGCTCCTAGGCGGTTCGATGCCGTCTCGTCGGGCCCGAACAGGCGGAAGTTGCGGTAGTCGGCATTGTCGCGAAAGACGTCGCGCAGCAGCTCACCCAGCACCCGGGTCGACTCGGCGTCGACGGCTCCGGGCGCCGGTACGTCAACCGCGTGGGCGCGGAAGTCGGGCAGGGTCAGCGGCCGCAGCAGTACGCCGCCGTTGGCGTGGGGGCTGGCACTCATCCGCCGCTCACCGGTCGGGGCGAGCTGCGCCAGGTCGGGGATCAGCGCGCCGTCGGCGTCGAAAAGTTCCTCGGGGCGGTACGAACGCATCCACGCCTCGAGCTGGGCGAGGTGGTCGGGCCGTGCGGCCAGGCCGCTGAGCGGCACCTGGTGCGAGCGCCACGTGCCCTCGGTCGGCAGGCCATCGACCTCTTTGGGCCCGGTCCAGCCCTTGGGTGACCGCAGCACGATCATCGGCCAGAGCGGCCGTTCGCGGTGACTATCGTGCCGCGCCGCATCCTGGATCCGGGCGATGTCGTCGAAGGCCTCATCAAGGGCCGCCGCCATCGCCATATGCATCAGATCGGGATCGGAGCCTTCAACGAAAAGAGGCCGGTGGCCGTAACCCCGAAACAGGTTCTCCAGTTCGTCGTGGGGGATCCGCGCAAGAACCGTCGGGTTGGCGATCTTGTAGCCGTTCAGGTGCAGAATCGGCAGCACCGCCCCGTCGCCGACCGGGTCGATGAACTTGTTAGAGTGCCAGCTCGCCGCGAGTGGTCCGGTCTCGGCCTCACCGTCGCCGACCACGCAGCACACCACGAGGTTCGGGTTGTCGAACGCGGCTCCGTAGGCATGGGCGAGGGCGTAGCCGAGCTCGCCGCCCTCATGGATCGAGCCGGGTGTCTCCGGTGCGACGTGGCTGGGGATGCCGCCCGGAAACGAGAACTGGCGAAAGAGTTTGCGAAGACCGTCGAGGTCGCGGCCGATCTCCGGGTAGACCTCCGAGTAGGTGCCTTCCAGATACGCGTTGGCAACGATCGCGGGGCCGCCGTGCCCCGGGCCCGTGACGTAGAGGGCCTCGATGTCGCGTTGTCGGATCACCCGGTTCATGTGGGCGTAGATGAAGCTGAGGCCCGGCGAGGTTCCCCAGTGCCCGAGCAGCCGTGGCTTGACGTGCTCGATGCGCAGTGGCTCGCGCAGAAGCGGGTTGTCGAGCAGGTAGATCTGCCCGACCGACAGATAGTTCGCCGCCCGCCAGTAGGCATCGACCAGTTGCATCTGCGCGCTCGTGAGCGGTTCGTGCGTGGTGGTGGTCATGCCGTGACCTTTCTGTCGATGGTGCGGGCAAGAATCCGGCGTGCGGCCCGGGCAATGGCGACCTCTTCGCGTGAATGCACCACCAGGGTGCGCACCACGGCGCCGTCGGCCGAGACGTCGCGGTCGCCCTCTTCGTCGACGTTGCGCGTGCTGTCGATCCCGAGGCCGAGGAAGGCGAGGCGCCGCGCGACTTCCGCGCGCACGCGGGCTGAGCCCTCGCCGATGCCGCCCGTGAAAACCACGGTGTCGAGGCCACCGAGCGATGCGGCCATCGCGGCGATCGTCGCCGCGAGCCGGTGGTCGTGCACGGCAAGGGCAGTCTGTGCCGCCTCATCGCCGGTCTGTGCCCTGGCCTCCACCTCGCGCATATCCGCGGTGCCGGCCAGGGCAACCAGCCCGCTCTCCTCATTGAGAATCCGCTGGACCTCTCGCGGATCCATCCCGGCCGTCACGATCAGGTGAAGGGGGATACCCGGGTCGAGCGAGCCCGACCGTGTGGCCATCACCAGTCCCTCCAGCGGACTGAAGCCCATGCTGGTGTCGATCGAACACCCGCCGCGCACCGCGGTTGCCGATGCTCCGCCACCAAGGTGGCAGACCACAAGCCGTAGATCCTTCGGCGGACGGTTGAGGAGCTCGGGTGCCCGATCAACCGCCCATTCCACGGAGAGCCCGTGAAAGCCGTGTCGGCGCACGTCGAAGTCGGTGCGCCAGCTCTCGGGGACCGCGTACAGCGCGGCCTCGCTGCGCAGCGTTGCGTGGAAAGCCGTATCGAAGGCAGCGATCTGTGGAACATCGGGGAAGGCCGCGCGCGCTTCTCGGATCAGCGTCAGCGCCGATGCGTTGTGCAAGGGCGCGACGCCGATCTCCTGCGCGAGATCGCGCAACACGTCGTCGTCGATCAGGACCGACGCGGTGAAACGGGATCCGCCGAAAACCACGCGGTGCCCGACCGCAGCAAGGCTTTCCGGCGCGTCGACGAGCGAGTCGATCGACGTCGCTCGTTCCCCTCGGTCGACCAGGCGGAGCTTTACCCCGGTGGATCCCGCGTTGACCGCGAGGATCGGGCCGCTTTGCGAAGTGCTGGCCATTCGTGCGTCGTACCCGGACCGCGGCGGTCCGAAACCGCCATGTGTTTGCGTGCCGCCCTGAGCGGGTACCGCCACGCATGGCCCAATTCCTGATCGTTCTCGCCGTCATCGTGATCGTCGTGCTGGCGGCGTCGGTCCGCATCCTCAAGCAGTACGAGCGGGGCGTGCAGTTTCGTCTCGGCAAGGTCTTCGGAGGCGCGCGCGGCCCTGGGCCTATCTTCATCATCCCGCTCATCGACCGGGTGCACCGCGTGTCGCTGCGAATCGTGACGATGCCGATCCAGTCACAGGGGATCATCACCCGCGACAATGTCAGCGTCGACGTCTCGGCAGTGGCCTACTACCGGGTTGCCGACGCGGTGCGTTCAGTCGTCGCGATCGAGAACGTTGCGGCGGCGATCAACCAGATCGCCCAGACAACGCTGCGGGCGGTCGTCGGGCGTCACACACTCGACGAGACCCTCTCGGAGACCGAAACGATCAACCAGAACATCCGTGAGATCCTCGATGTCCAGACCGAGGAGTGGGGTGTCCAGGTGACCCTCGTCGAGCTGAAGGACATCCAGCTTCCCGAGAGCATGAAGCGGGCGATGGCCCGCCAGGCCGAGGCCGAGCGTGAGAAGCGCGCAAAGATCATCGCCGCCGAGGGTGAGGCGCTGGCCGCCGGCGAGCTGGCCCAGGCCGCCGACGTCATGATGGCCCACCCGCTTGCCTTGCAGCTGCGCAACCTCCAGACCCTGGTGGAGATCGCCGTCGACAAGAACTCCACGGTGGTGTTCCCGGCACCGTTGATGAGCACCATCCAGGAACTCGGTGCGTTCCTCGGCCGCGAGGCGACCGCCGCCGGAGCCTTGCCCCCGCCCCCCGCCACGACGATTGCGGAGCCGGGTCTAACCGATCAGGGCGGCTGACGGCAGGGTGCCGTCAACGAGTTCCTGGGCGACATCGGCCAGGAGGCGTTGATTGCCACGGGCGTACTTACGCAGCCGCTTGAAGGCCTCGGCCATGTCGACACCTGCGCGCTCGGCGATGACGCCTTTCGCCTGCTCGATGGCAACGCGGCTGTCGAGGGCGGCCCGCAGTTGATCGGTGAGTTCTTGGGCCTCACGCGCCGCTTGGTGCTGGAGGATGGCAATGGTCGCCATATCCGCGAGAGCTTGGGCGGTGGAGACATCGGGTTTCGCGAGACGTCCCGGCTCGGCCCGGAACAGGTTCAGCGCGCCGAGGGTGTTGTTGCGCAGCCTCAAAGGCAACGCATGGGCGGCCCGGAAGCCGGCGCCAGTGGCAACGGGCACGAAGAGGGGCCAACGCGAGGCTTCTTCCGCGAGGTCAGGGACGAGCACCGCTGCTCCCTTGGTGAAGCACTCCAAGCACGGCCCCTCGTCATTCTGGATCTGGAACAACTCGACCAGCTCGGTCGCCTCGCTGGTGGCGGCCATCAGGTGCAGGGTGCCATGCGCATCGGCAAGCAGGAGGCCCGCGGCGGACGCGTCTAACAGCTCGACGCACCGCTCGACCACGAACCCGAGAAGGTCCACGATGTCGAAGTCGTCGACGAGGGTGTCGGCGAGTTCCACAAACGTACGACCGAGACGTTCCTCACGGGTGACCATCGCGCGGCCTTCCTCTTGTGGGCTGGGGGAGCCAGCCTTCGGAGTTTAGCTCCCCGGCAACCACCTGAGCGAGCGCTGCCAGTGCAGCAGCAGGGTGTTTCAGACCTCGTAGCGCATCCGTCGCGCGACGACGTCGGCAGCGAGCAGCGCCAGGGGCGGCCCGTCGCCGAAAGCGCGCGCTCGTCGGCGCGCCAAGGCTTCGGCAACGCCTAACGAACGGTGCACCGACACTCCTACCGCCGCCCGGTGGCTCGGCCCGGCCGCGGGCCAGCACCTCGAGCTTGACGGCCCGCGCCCTGGGAAATGCCTGCGACCGCCATGCGCGCACGACCTGAAAGACGACGTCCGCCAGCGCGTGCCATCGGTGTACTGAGGATCGGTAAGCCGTCCTGAGGGTCAGCGCACGCCGCCGAACGGCCCCTGGGGAAGAGGAAAGGAGAACATGGCGGCCGCCCCGGTGACGACGCCGACAATAGCCATTGCACAAGCCCCGCCGACACCGACGATTGGCGCAGATCCCGCACAGAAGCGACGCGCCTCGGGGGCAGAGTGTGAAGCGAAGGCCGCACGTGGAGGCTGCTCGTAACGCCTCGCACCCGAGAGACGGCGCCGGGCCGTCGTTCAGCTCGCGAGGAAGCGCAGACTGCATGGCGTCGCCCGACGAGAAGCCCGGTGCCTGGGACACAAAAAACAAGGGCACGCCGGTGCGGGCGTGTCTTTGCGTCCCGGGCACCGGGCTACGAGGTGCTCAGCTTGCGAGGAAGCTCAGGAGTGCTGCGTTGAACTCGTCGGGGTGGGTGGCGTTGATCCCGTGAGGGCCACCTTGGATCACGACCAGCGTGCTGTTGGCGATGGCCTCGTGCGATCGCTTGCCGCTGACCTCGAAGGGGACGATTCCGTCGGAGTCTCCGTGGATCACCAGCGTCGGCACGGTAACCGCCGCGAGATCGGCGCGGAAGTCGGTGCGCCCGAACGCCGCGATGCAGTCGAGGGTTCCCTTCGGGGACGCGAACGCGGCGATGTCGCGGTTGTAGAGCCGCAGCGGCTCGCTGACGAGGTCTTTTCGGTCGCCGACGGCGAAAAAGTTGGTGGTGAACGCGTCGAGGAAGCCGATTCGATCGCCCGTGACGCCGGCCTCGAAGGACGCAATGGTCGCGTCGTCGAGCCCACCGTCGGGGTTGTCGTCGGATTTGTAGAGGTAGGGCGGCACCGCCGCGGCCAGTACGGCTTTGGCGACCCGATCGGTGCCGAAAGTGCTGATGTAGCGGACAACCTCGCCGCCGCCCATCGAGAAGCCCACGAGGGTGACCTCCGTGAGCTCGAGATGGGAGAGGAGCCCGTCGAGGTCGGCGGCGAACGTGTCGTAGTCGTACCCTGACCATGGCTGCGACGAGGCGCCGAAACCGCGACGGTCGTAGGTGATGACGCGATGCCCGGCCTCTACCAGCGCCGGTACCTGCGCCTCCCAGGCGCGGCCACTGAGCGGCCACCCGTGAATCAGTACGACGGGCGCGCCCTCACCGTGGTCTTCGTAGTACAGCTCGATTGGGGCGCCGTTCTCAGTCCCAACGGTCACGTGCGGCATATCGAGATCTCCTCATTCGTGTGGGTGCCCCGGGGGCGTACCCGCTTCGGATCGACGCCAACCGCGCACCGCTTCATGCTGGCACAGTGTTGATCAGCGCGCAGTTGCTCGATCGCCTACCAGGTCACGCAGCTCAGGGAGCACCTGATCGCCGTAGAGCCGGATCATCGCCTCCGGGTCGCGTCCAGAAGCGTTGACGATCACGATCGCCGTAGCCCCGAGTTGGGCGATCAGTCGCAGCTTGCGTATGTGCGAGTCAGGGTCGGCGGAGACCATGTTCGACGTCGTAAACAGTCGATCCGAAACGTCATCACCAAAGGTTTCGATCACCGCAGGGTCGTGGATGTCGTCGGTATAGAGCTCGCTGGCGAGACTCGACTTCCATTCCCGGCTTGCCTCCAGGGCGGCCTCGTCGGTGTCGGCGACCGACGCCAGGCTCTGGAGGATGATCTCTCCGGGTGCGCGGCCCGCCTCGTCGGCGCCGCGTCGGTAGGCGGCAATCACCTTCGGGGCCGTCGTCGGGCTCGGCAGCGTCCACACACCGTCGGCTAGGCGACCCGCGACCTCGGCGGCCTGCTCGTGGAAGGCCGACATGAAGATCGGCGGCCGTCGCTCGGGTCGCAGGTACAGCCGCGCTTCTCGGGTCTGGAAGTACTCGCCGGCGAAGTCGACCGTCTCGCCGTCGAGCAGGCGCGTGATGATGGTCAACGCCTCCTCGGTTCGGTGCAGTTGCTCACCGGGGCTCGGCCAGTCCATCCCCGCAGGCACCTCGTTCATCGCCTCGCTCGAGCCCACGCCGAGGAAGGCCCTGCCCGGGAACATCGTCTCGAGAGTGGCGATCTGCTGTGCAACGACGACCGGGTTGTAGCGCCAGATCAGCCCGGTCACCCCGGTGCCGATCGCGATGCTCTTCGTCGCGTGACCCGCGGCACCCAGCCAGACCCATGCGTTTGCGCAGTGGGCGGGTGCGGTCTCGGGACGCCACCAGGGCGTCAGGTGGTCGCTGCACGCCACGCCGTCAAAGCCGGCGTCCTCCGCGAGCGCCGTCTGGCGAACGAGTTCTGTGGGCCCGAACCGCTCGTGGGAGGCGCCGAGGACGTAGGCGACCTGGTCGGGTTGGTTGTGGCGGGCCCACATCACCCCGCGGATCGATTCGACGAGTCCCATCGCTCGCTCCTTGATGTCGTGGGTTCGTGTGTCTGAACCTGGCGCGAGGCCTTCTCGTAGGCGGCGTCGATGCTGGCGGCGGCGAGGATCAGCCCCACGTGTGAGAGACCCTGCGGGAAGTTGCCGATCAGCCGCCGGTCGCCCAAATCGATCTCCTCCGAGAGCAGCCCGACGTCGTTTGCGCATCCGATCGCCGCCTCGAAGACTTCGACGGCGCGCTCCAGGCGGCCCTCGCGTGCCAGGCAGTCGGCCAGCCAGAATGAGCAGATGACGAACGCGCCGTCCTCGGCTCCGGTCCAACGGCGAACCAGCCCGTCGTGAGTCAGCTCGCGGTCGATGACCTCGACCGTCGCGCGCATCCGCTCGTCGTCGGCGTCGTGGAAGCCCACCATCGACATCAGTAGAACGCTCGCGTCGAGGTGGTCTGAGCCGAAGGCGCCGGTGTAGGCGCCGACCTCGTCACTCCATCCGTCTTTGAGGATCGTGGCACGGATGATGTCGCGCTGCGCCTCCCACCATCGGCTACGCGTCGCGTCGACGCCGAGCCGCTCGGCCAACGCGCACGCCCGATCCAGAGCCACCCAGCACATCAGCTTGCTGCTCAGGTAGTCACGTTCCCCGTCGCGGGCCTCCCAGATGCCGGAATCGGGCTCGTGCCAGCGCTCGGCGGCCGTGTCGGCAAGATCGCCGAGGAACGCGATGGTCGCCGGCTCCATGTCGTCGAGCTGGTCGCGCAGCAGGTACGCGGATGAAAGAACCTCCCCGAACACATCGAGCTGGGTTTGCCGCCACGCGTCGTTGCCGACCCTCACCGGCCGGCTGCCCCGATAGCCGCTCAGATGGGGCAGCTCATGTTCGGTGAGGTCGCGTTCTCCCTCGACCCCGAACACGATCTGTACGCCGCCGCTACATGCCTCTGCGACGGCCGCGCGAGCCATCCACTCGAAGTTACGCGCGGCTTCGTCGGGACACGCGGCGATCCTCAGGGCCTCGAGGGTCATGCTCGCATCGCGCAGCCAGGCGAAACGGTAGTCCCAATTGGCCGTACCGCCGACGACCTCGGGCAGTGAGGTGGTCGGCGCGGCGATGATCGCCCCGCTGGGTTGGTAGGTCAGCGCCTGCAGCACGAGCACGCTTCGGCGCACGAGATCTGACCACCGGCCCACGTAACTCGGATGGAGGTCGGTCCAGGAGCACCAAGCGGCGATGGTGTCCTCAAGCGCCGAAACCGCATCGGCAACCTCACCGTCGACGCCGGAGCCCTGCTGATGCCGTGCGCAGAAGCAGGCGCTCTCACCCTCGCGCAGCCGGAACGTCGCGACCACGCGGTCGCCGTCAATCTGCACCGCGGTTGACGCCTGCATAACAAGGCGGTCGGCCCCTCCGATCGTGGCGATGATGCCGTTGCGCGTGACCAACTCCGGTACCACGAGGCCGTACTCGAAGCGCGGCGCGTACTCCATCCGCATCGTCACTTCTCCCTCGATGGCGGTCACGACGCGCAGCAGCGCGTGGGGGGATTCCCGCCCGACCTGGTGACCGCGTGCCCCGGGTTGGAGCGCGAGGGCATCGACGAGACGCACACGGCCGTCAGCCGTCGAGAAGGTGGTCTCGAGAGCCATCGTGTCGTCGCCGTATTCGCGAGCGACCGTGCTCGGTCCGTCCGGGCAGATCTCCCAATGGCCTGCAGCCGGATCGAGTAGCCGCCCGAACGAACTCGCCGAATCAAAGCGCGGAGCGCACCACCAATCGATTGACCCTCCTCGCGAGACGAGGGCGGCCCCTTGGCAGTCGCTGAGGAGTGCGTAGTCGGAGATCTGAGGGGTGTTCAGCTCGGGTTCCTTTGATGCCCCGCTCGAGCGCAGTCCACGTAAGGCGTGCCTACTCGGCAGCATCCCCAGACCGCTCGGTGGCGGGCAGATGAGGCCGCGAGCCCGAAATGCGCAGCACGAGGGCTGCTCGGGCCCGCGGCATGTGCGGTTCGCGAGAACGTGAGCCCACCGCTTCCGCGTCCGCGGTGACCGGCGGATACCCCACCCCGACAAATCGAAACACGTAAGGGTCGAGGTCCCGCCGGGTCTGCGCGGTCGATGGTCAGTCGCCGAGCCGTCGTACCCGCATGCCGGCGGGATCCTTGCCCTTGTCAATGGCGTCGCGGGCGGTGGCTTCTGCGATCTGGGGCGTCGGGGCGGGTGTCGTCTGGCGAGCGCGTACGGCCTCGCGCGCTTCTTCCCAGTACCCGGCCCGGTCGTAGTGGTCGTAGATCTCTCGCTCGCGCTCGTCGGTGAGCTCGTCGTCGTCATCCAGCGTCGGCGCGCGCTTCACGTGCTCGGTCGAATATGGGACCTGGATCTCCGGCTCGGCACCGTCGTCGGTGTAGGTGACGTCGTCGATCGGGATCACGTGGATGCCCCGCGCCAGCCAACCGGTCGAGACGCCGATGTACCGGACGCGATCGGCGTCGGGGTCGAGATAGACCTCTCGGACCTTCCCGATCTTCTCCTGTCCGTTGCGCACCGTCATCCCGCGCAGCCGCGAGAGCGACGGCAGGCGTGTCGACGCGGCGCCCGAGGCGTCGTCGTCGACGTCAGGCGCAGGCGCGGCGTTCAGCGGCACCCGGTCGTCTGGTTCGTCCGTCGCGTCATGCCCGGCCTCGACAGGCTCACGCGATTCCACGAGATCCTTGAAGCGTTCCATGTTGCGGCGTACCCGTCGCTGAACCAGCCCGAGCGCCATTCCCGCGCGTTCTCCGAGATCCTCGGCTTCGTGCTCGATCGCAACGTGCACGCGCGTCAGCGAATCGCCCAGCGATTCAAACGCCACCGCGCCGTCGTTGCGTGTGCCGGCGATCGAACGCCAGGCGATGCGTCGATCTTGATCCTGTTCGACGATCTCCGCGTCCCATGCGGCTTCCCTGCCGGCGACTTCGGCCACCCAATGCAGATGCGTCTCGTCGATCTGGCGGACCTCGTGCACCTCCTCCATGAAGCGCGGAAACTCTTCGAACTGCGTCCACTGCTGGTAGGCCGCGTGCACCGGCACGTCGACCTCAACCGTTTCCTTGATCGTCGCCATCGTCACTCCTTTGGCCTGGGGTTGTCTCGTAGGAGAACGTGCCCCGCCTCGTAACGTGGAAACGCGATTCACGGCCGTCTGATCGCTTCCGATGGCTTCGCACCGTCGCGCCAAGTAGCCCCTGGCGACCATCACGGGCAATGAGGGAGGCACGCTGGGGCGTTTGGTCGGCGCGGTCGCGGTCATCACGGACATCAGATTCGGGCATCGGGCAGGCGACGGCGGTCGCCTTTGCTCATGAGGGCGCGGATGACGAGCGCCCGTCGTACCATGGCGCCCGTGAGGTGCTCGAGCAGCACACGGCGAGCAACCCCATGAAGCGGTGCCGCCCAACCGAGCGAGATCCCCCGGGCTGCCGGTGTTCTTGGCATCACGCGACGTTGAAATACGTCGCGGGCGCACGCTGGGTCATCGATGGCGGGTTGGTGTAGTTCCAGGGCCAAGGCGCGCGACGACGTCTGCCGACCGGTCGGGACCTACGGCCGGCCCGTCGGCGGATGCCGTCTCGTGGTGCGGGGCGCGGCGCATCCCCGCCGGGTGGTCCGCCTCGCGTTACGAGACGGACCACCTGAACGCGGGTCAGGTCGTCCGGTGACCCGTGGTCTTGGAGCCGGTCACCATGCGGTAGATGAGCAGGAGGATCACCGCGCCGACGATGGCGGTGATCCATGTCGAGATGTCGAAGAACTCATCAAGCGGGTCGGTGTTGAAGATTGCACCGGCCAAGAAGCCGCCCAGCAGGGCCCCGACGATGCCGATCACGGCGGTGACGATGAACCCGCCGGGATCTGAACCGGGAAGGAGCTGCTTGGCGATGATCCCGGCCAAGAGCCCGAGAATGATGAAAGCGATGATGCCCATGGGGCCTCCATGTCGGATGACGGGCGCGAAATCGCGCCTCGGCAAGCCGGTACCCACGGCACGTTGATCGAAAACCTCCCCAGATAAGCTCGGCCGCCGGACAGTCGAGTTACCCTCGCAGGATGCGGGTACTCCGGGCGGGGAGGTCACGTCCGGCGCTCTCGAGTTGCCGTAGGGAACAGAGAAGGAGCTCGATCTCACGATGCTGTCGGACGTTTTCCCGACCGGGTGCCACGGCGCAGAGCTGGCGGAGGTCGGCCCCGACGACAACGTCGCGGTGTTTGGCGCCGGGCCGGTCGGCCTGCTGGCCGCACACAGCGTTCATCCGCGGCGCCCAACGCGTATTCGTTGTCGACAAGAAGAAGGATCGCCTTGGCCTCGCCGAAAGCATCGGGGCGGAGCCGGTCGACATCTCCGACAGTGACCCGGTGGAGGCCATCAGGCTCACGATGTCCGCGGGGTCGAGCACCCCGAGCTGGTACTCGACAACGTGGTCAAGGTCGTGCGGTCGGCGGGCGCGATCGGAGTGGTCGGGGTGTACGTCCCTTCCGACCCCGGCGCTACCGACGAGGGAGCCAAGACCGGCCGCGTCGGCTGAGACTACGACAAGTTCGACACGCGTTGCGACGGCCACACGAAGGTGCTCCTTCATCCTGCTGCGGCCTAGAGACCCCGCCCAAATGCCCTCCGTGACACACCCGGTGCCAGGCACCGGGTGTGACACGCGTCGAGGAAGAAGCCCGTAGTGAAGGCTTTCTGACCCGTTCACGGTCGCCGCGGGATGGCCCGGCGCGCGCGTCTGGTCGCACAGGTGTCACACCCGGTGCCAGGCACCGTCACGTGCCAGACACCGTCACCTCAGGGGTTGGCGTAGCTCGCAACGCTGATCGTCAGGGTGCCGAGTGCCGGATCGGTCCCGAACAGAAACGCGCCACTTTCTCGGCCACCCCCCGACAGAAACATAAAGCCCTGCTCTCCAGAGCCTTCGAGCTTGCCGTCGATGGTGAGCTCCGCCACGACCTGGACCGATGTCGCCGCGTCGCCTCCCACGTTGCGCACCTCGAACGGAACCCGATAGAGCGCGCCTTCCTGCTGGATCGCGCCGGACCGCCCCGCCTCGATGACGGGAGGCCCCGTCGCTCCCGTCGCCCAGCCCAGAATGATGGCACCGGCAACCAGGCCGATGAGGCTCACTGCGACCGCGAAGGTCCACCATTCTGCCCGGCTGCGCGGGGGGCGCTGCGGGTGTGCATCAGTGGACCTCATACGGCCAGCCTTCCGGCGGCGCCGCCTATCGTGGCGGGAAGCCCGAGGATGACGGTCCACGCGACCCAGGTATCCCAGGCCTGATCGGGTCCGATGCGTTGGAAGAACAGCAGCGTCGCGGCGGCGACGGCCAGCGAGATGACGTACGCCCCGACCGTCTCGGCAAAGGGTCGTTGAAAGAGCCCCTCGTGCTCTCGGCGCCCACGCTGATCCGAAAAGTTGGCCTGGAAAACGATGGCGTAGGAGATCACGAGCGAAATCACCACGAGGATGAGTAGCCACGGCGGGGTGAGCGCACCCGCAAGCATCGGGATCTCGTCGGTGGGAGCAATGCTCAGTGACAGCACGAGTGCACCCACGCCCGCGGCACCGGCGTCAGCGAGTGAGCGACCGATGAGTGGGTCGCCGGTGATGATCTCGGTCGGGGTGTCGTCGTCGTTGTCTTCGCCGACGGAGAGGAACTGCCGCGCGAGCGCCGCCCCGATTGCGAAGGGGATCGCCTCGAAAACGACCTTGCCGACCGATTCCGTCAGCGAGCTGTCGAGGCGGATCTCCCGAAGACACAAAAGCACCACCGCCGAGCAGACCAGGCCGACCGCGACGACGTCGGCGGCATCGATCGCCGCGTCGCGCCACCTCGTCTGCTGCGCATCACGAAAGCCCGAGGTGCGCGTAAGCACGACCGCGACGGCAAGCGACACCGCCAAGGCTCCGAGGACCCATCGCGGGTGAACCCACGACCCGTACCACCACACCTCCATGGTGTAGAAGAGCGGCACGCCGAACAAAAATCCGCCCGCGGCGCCGCGTACGAGGTCGGAAACCTCGCGACGCCAGCCGTCGCTTGGTCGGTCGAGCCCTGTCGCGCTCACGAAATTGGTCATCGGTGCCAGTGGTTCCACGGTCGGGCCGATCCGAAACAGGCGACCGCGGATGTCGTCGCGCGAGGTGTATCCGCGTTCGTGTTCGGGCATGTCTCCCGCTGTGGAGGTATCAAACGCCCGACACACGATGCCCGGCAGGCGCGCCGTGCAGCCATGGGAACCACCGCTCGGGGTGACTCCCATCGCTGACGGGCTCCGTCGCGGGCATGCCGGTGTACCGCACCTACGTGGAGCCGGGGGTCGAAGGTGAGATCGACGATCAGGATCGGGGCATGCTCGACGACGCCGAGCTGCCGTCGCGTATCCGCGAGGCCATCGTTGCTCCCGATGACGCCGCCGACGAGGCCTTCGCCGTGCGTTTCCAGCAGACCACGGGGGCCATCATGGCCAAGGGCGTCGAAGATACCGTCCTCTACCGCTACTCCCGGCTGGCGGCGCTCAATGAGGTCGGCTCCGATCCCGCGCGGTGGAACCGCACCGCGCAGGAAGTCCATGCCGCCAACCTGCAGCGACACGAGCGGTTCCCGCGCGGCCTGCTACCCACCCAGACACACGACACCAAGCGTTCTGGGGACGTCCGCGCGCGGATCGGAGCCTTGGCGAGCATCGCCGGTGACTGGCGAGATCACGTCATGAAGTGGCGCGAGATGAACCGCGACCTGCGATGGGCGGGTGCCCCGAACGGCGACGAGGAATACCTGATCTACCAAACGCTCGTCGGGGCCTGGCCGATCGAACCCGAGCGCCTGCGCGATTACATGACCGAGGCGATGCGCGAAGCGCACGTCGACACCGGGTGGGCCGAGCCCGACGTTGATCACGAGGCCGGGGTGATGGCTTACATCGATGGCCTCTATGCCAGCGAAGGGTTCGTCGGCGACCTCGAGCTTTTCGTCGATCGGGCGGCGCCTATTGGCGAGATCGCCGCTCTCGGGCAAGCCCTGCGGAAGCTCACTGCTCCGGGGGTGCCCGACTTCTACCAGGGTGACGAGCTCTGGAACCTCGCGCTGGTCGACCCCGACAACCGTCGTCCGGTGGACTGGGGCCTCCGTGAGCGTTTGCTGGCCGACGTCGCCGGCGGGGCTGCGCCCCGACGCGAGACGGCGAAGATGCACCTGATCCACAGAGCCCTCGCGCTGCGCGCCCGTCGCCCCGGTGCGTTCGCGGGCGCCTACCTGCCGCTGGCGTCCGGCGATGCTGGGTTCGCGTACGCCCGTGGTGCGGTGGTGCTCGCCGCGACCCCGACCCGGCCCGACGGCGCGACGAGCGTCGTAACGATCCCTTGCCAGCTGCATGGCGCATGGCGCAGCGTCCTTACGGGCGACGATCACGCGCTGGGAACCGAGGTCACCCTCGGTGAGCTTGCGGGCACGTTCCCCGTGGCGTTACTCGAACGCGTCGTCGATTTCGCAGATTGATGCCATTCACCGAGGTAAGGAACGACTCATGAACGCATTGCCGGGGCGGCCGTTTCCGCTGGGTGCGTCGTGGGACGGCGAGGGAACCAACTTCGCCGTCTTTTCCGAGCACGCCGAGCGCATCGAGCTGTGCCTCTTCGATGAGGCGGGCGGCGAGACGCGGGTGCCGTTGGCCGAGCGGACGATGTTCCATTGGCACGGGTACGTGCCGCAGATCGCGCCGGGCCAGCGATACGGCTTTCGTGTGTACGGCCCATGGGCGCCCGAGCAGGGTCACCGGTTCAACCCGGCGAAGTTGCTCATCGACCCCTACGCCACGGCGATCGAGGGTGATGTCGCCTGGGGTGAGGCGTCGGTTCTGCCGTACGTGCCGTCTGGCGACAACCGTGGCACCCAGATCGACGCGGCCGACAGCGCACCGGCCGTGCCGAAATCCGTGGTGACGGATCGGCGTTTCGACTGGGGTGACGATGCTCCGCCCGCGGTCTCGTGGAGCGACAGCGTCATCTACGAGGTGCATGTCAAAGGGTTCACGGCGCAGAACCCCGATGTACCCAAGAATCTGCGCGGAAGCTATGCCGGTCTGGCGTCCGAGCCGGCGATCGCCCACCTGCAGGCGTTGGGGGTCACGGCGGTCGAACTGCTGCCGGTGCACCACTTCATCTCCGAGCAGGCGCTTGTTGAGCGAGGCGTGACCAACTATTGGGGCTACGCGTCGATCGGCTTCCTCGCACCACACGCCGGCTACGCCGCCACCGGGGCATGCGGTCAGCAGGTCACCGAGTTCAAACAGATGGTGAAAACCCTGCACGCCGCCGGTATCGAGGTGATCCTCGACGTCGTCTACAACCACACCTGCGAGGGCAACCATCTCGGCCCGATGTTCTCGTTCAAGGGCGTCGACAACCGGTCGTACTACCGCCGGCCACCCGACGATGACGCGCACTACATGGACTTCACCGGCACCGGCAACACGCTCAACCCCGTTCACCCGGGCGTGCTTCGGCTGATCGCCGACAGCCTGCGGTACTGGGTCACCGAGATGCACGTCGACGGATTTCGCTTCGATCTGGCGTCGGCACTGGCGCGCGAGTTCTATGAGGTCGACCGCCTGTCGGGCTTCTTCGACGTCATCTACCAGGACCCGGTGATCTCGCAGGTGAAGCTGATCGCCGAGCCGTGGGACGTCGGGCCTGGCGG
Source organism: Thermoleophilia bacterium (assembly GCA_031362405.1). Classification (GTDB taxonomy): domain Bacteria; phylum Actinomycetota; class Thermoleophilia; order Miltoncostaeales; family Miltoncostaeaceae; genus JANLSO01. The sequence goes on from JANLSO010000036.1 coordinate 26,852, forward strand.
CTACCAGGTTGGCAACTTTCCCGTTCAATGGGCCGAATGGAACGGGGCATACCGCGACGACGTCCGAGACTTCTGGCGCGGCGAGGGTCCGGGGGCGCCCGAAATCGCGAAACGCCTGACGGCCTCCAGCGACCTCTTCGGCGACGACGGGCGCCGCCCGACGGCCTCGGTCAACTTCATCACCGCCCACGACGGTTTTTGCCTGCGCGATCTCGTGACCTACAACGACAAGCACAACGAGGCGAACGGCGAAGGCAACGCCGACGGCGCCAACGACAACCGCAGCTGGAACTGCGGCGTGGAGGGCCCGAGCGACGACCCTGAGGTGTGCGCCCTGCGGGCCCGTCAGCAGCGCAACCTGCTCATGACCACCCTGCTGTCGCAAGGGGTGCCGATGATCCTCGGCGGCGACGAGATCGGGCGCAGCCAGGCCGGCAACAACAACACCTACTGCCAGGACAGCCCGATCAGCTGGTTCGCGTGGGATCTTGACGACGAACAGCGGGCGCTCTTCGCCTTCACCTCAGCGCTGATCGCCGTGCGTCGTGAGCACCCGGTGTTTCGCCAACGTGACTATCTCAGCGGCCAGGCGACGCAGGACGGGACGCTCCCCGACTCGGTGTGGCTACGCGCCGACGGTGCCCGAATGCGTGACGACGATTGGCGGCGCTCCGAACGAGCTCTCGGCCTTTTTCTCAACGGCGATGCCGATCTCGGCACAGACTGCCAGGGCGTGGCCGTCCACGACGATTCCTTCGTGCTGCTCGTCAACGCGCACTTCGAGCCGGTGGGCTTTCGCATCCCCGACGACCTCGGCGCCCGGTGGCACGTCGAGCTCGCCAGCCACGAAGTGCCGGGTGTGGATGAGGTCGCCGCCGGGCACGAGCTCGTGCTGCCCGATCGATCGAGCGTTCTCCTACGGCGCGTGTAAACGAGGTTCGTGAAATCGCAAATCGGGAAGTACCCCCGCATATAGGCAGTGCACTCTTCAAAGGAGATTCACGTGCTGTGGACCATCGTTCTGATTGTCATCGTCGTCCTGGCCGTCATCGGCCTCATGAGCGTCATGCGCGGACGGGCGTAAAAGTTCGGTATCCCTCGGCGGCTCGCGGCACGTCCGGGCCCCGCCCCGGCGTCTGATGCTCTCGGGCCAGTCCCGCACCACGACTGGTCCGACCGCTATCGGGTTTAGCGGTCGCGGTCTCGGGGGACATCTTCGGCGTGCCCGACCGTCGATACCTGCGCATCTATCTGTCGGAACGGGTGCTCCTGATGCGCGGCGGCAGGGACCTCGCCGCCCGAATGCGCGGCGCCGCGACCGAGGGCGACCTGCGGGTGTTGCTCGACGAGGTCATCACGGAACTCGAGCGAGGAAGCTCGACCCTCACGTCGTTTCTGCGTCAGATCGGGGCCGGCTCGCCGCGCGTGCGTACCTGGTTCGTCGGGCTCGCGGTGCGGGTCGGCCAACTCAAACTCAACGGCCGGGTCGTCGAGCGCTCTCCGCTTTCCGATCTCGAGGAGCTCGACGCCCTCGGTGTGGTCATTTTCGCTGCGACGGCCGCCTTTACGGCCCTCGAAGATGCGCAGGTGGCCTCCGCCGAGGTCGTGCGCGAACGCATCGACTCACTCGCCGCCATCGCCACGCGACTGGAGCCCCTGCGGCGAGCGAGCGCAGAGCACGTTCTCGGCCAGGCACGATGACGCGACGCCCCGCAGCCGACGAGGTGCTCGACACCTTCGTGCAGATCCGCTCCCTCGCCCGGTGGGGAGGGGGGCTGTCGATCGCCGCATGGCGGTACGTCACACGTACGGTGCCGATCGACCGCGTCGAGGAGACGGTCGCGGGCGATGATCCCGGCCCGGCCGATCGGCCGGTTCCCGGCGACCAGGCAAACCTGCAGCCCCGATCACGCGGAGCCGGGCCCGCGATGCGCCGCCACTATCGCGTCAGCGTCGAGAACCCTCGGATGACGGCGGCCGATCTCATGACGTCGATTTGCCGCGACCCGAACGTCGCATCCCCGTTCGAGGTGGCCCGTTTCGTCAAGACATCCGGACGCCTGGGCGAGATGATCGCCGGCGACGAGTACCTGGTGTGGATGCTCGGCCCCTGGAATGGCCCGGTGCGGGTCGCCGAACGCACCTCGACCTCCTTTCGGCTGGCAACGTTGACCGGGCATATGGAGGCGGGGGAGATCGAGTTCCGTGCCCGCGACGATGCCGGCAGGCTCGTGTTCGAGATCGAGTCAGCCGCCCGCAGCGGCAGCCCCGCGTTCTGGTTGTTCTACGGTCCGCTGTGGGTCGCCAAAGAGGGCCAGCTGCACATGTGGGCATCGTTCTGCGAGCGGGTGGCTCGCCTGGCCGGCGACCCGGCGACGGTAATCGAGGTTCGTACTCGACGCTTTCCCGATGATCGTGGTGCGCCTGTCAACCGGATATCTCGCCGCGCGCGCCGCGTGCTGACGACGCTCAAAGACCGTCCGATCAACTTCGAAGACGAGTCTCTCGAGGAAGCGTCGCCCGACGACGGCTGGGTCGTCGATGATCACTGCACGTCTCTCGGCCAGGAGCCGGTGGGGCCCCCGAGCGACGGGGGGCCGTTCGCCATCGCGCGGGGATTGGTGCGTGACTACGAGTTCGCCGATCCGGCGCTCATCAGGGCGATCTACGACCCGAGTGAACCGCTCGCGAACCGCAGCATGCTCCTCGAGGGTCGGTTCCTTGGTCTGCGGTTCTTGCTCGGCGTTCGGGTCGTCCGAATCGTCGACGACGTCGTCGAGAGAAACGGATGCTTTGTCCGGCGATGGGGATGGAGCTACCGCACGTTGAAGGGGCACCTCGAAACCGGCCAGATGGATTTCGAGGTCGTGAAGTGGCTCGACACCGGAGAGGTCGAGTTTCGTATCCACGCGGTCTCCCGACCAGCAAGGATCCCGAACCCCGTCGTCCGGGCAGGGTTTCGCCTGCTCGGGCGCAGACTTCAGTTGCGCTTCGCACGCGTCGCCGGCGAGCGGATGCGCCATCTCGTGGAGGCGCGCCTCGCGGGCACGACCGGGCGCCACCACGCCCCCGCCCCTGCCGTTCATCCGGTTGTCCCGCGCGACGCGCCGACCCGTGCGTAGCTCGTGCCGACCGCCGGCAGCATGACGTAGGCGATGTGAAGGACGACCGGCGCTCACGTCGTCGACCCGTAGCCTCGGGACACGCCCTGTGAAAGCGAGCCGGCCCGTGGCCGCGACACCCCGATCGATCACCCGCACGTACTACGCGCTGCTTCTGGGAAACACCATGGCCGCGTCACTCATCTGGGGGATCAACACGATCTTCCTGCTCGATGCGGGTTTGTCGAACGCCGAGGCGTTCGGGGCCAATGCGTGTTTTTCCGCGGGGATGGTTCTGTTCGAGGTGCCGACGGGGATCGTCGCCGACATGTGGGGGCGGCGGGCATCGTTCCTGCTCGGGACGGTGACCCTCGCCGCGACGACCGGGCTCTACGTACTGCTGTGGCGCGTGGAGGCCCCGTTTTGGCAGTGGGCCGTGGTTTCATTGCTCTTGGGGCTCGGGTTCACGTTCTTTTCGGGTGCCACCGAGGCGTGGCTGGTGGACGCGCTCACCGCAACCGGCTTCGACGGGCGGCTCGAGTCGGTATTCGGCCGCGGTCAGGTCGTGACCGGGGTCGGCATGCTGACCGGCTCAGTGGCCGGGGGATACATCGCCCAGGCCACCAACCTCGGTGTGCCGTTCGTGCTGCGTGCCGTAGTGCTTGGGGCGATGTTCCTCGTGGCGTTCGCGTTGATGCGCGATCTCGGTTTCACACCGGTGCGTGGTTCGAGCGCAGTGGCGGAGATCCGCAGCCTCGTCTCCGACTCGATCGACTACGGCTGGCATGTTCCGGCCGTGAAGTACCTGATGCTGGCCGCCCCGTGGACCGGTGGCGTTGGAATCTTCGCCTTCTACGCCATGCAGCCCTACCTCCTCGAGCTCTACGGCGATCCACGGGCGTACGGCATCGCCGGTCTGGCTGCCGCCATCGTGGCCGGTGCTCAGATCCTCGGCGGGTTCGCGGCGCCGCTCGTACGCGCTCGCTTTCGGCGGAGCACGTCGGCGCTACTGGCACTCCAGGTTGTCAGCGTGGCGGCGCTGGTCCTCATGGGCCTTATTCAGAGCTTCTGGGCCGTGATCGCACTTCTCGTCGTGTGGGGACTGCTGTTTGCCGCCTCGATGCCGATCCGCCAGGCGTACCTCAACGACCTCATCCCGTCGCAGCAGCGGGCGACCATCTTGTCGTTCGACTCGCTGATGTCCTCCAGCGGAGGGGTGGTGGCCCAGCCGGCGCTCGGCCGCGCCGCCGATGTCTGGGGGTACCCGACGTCCTACGTGCTCTCGGGCGTCCTCTCGGCGATCGCCGTGCCGTTTCTCGCTCGTGCTCGGCGGCGGGAGGAGCCGCCGGATGATCCCAAGGACCGCAGCCCTGCTGCGAGCTGAGCTTCGGTGGTGCATGTGGTTGTCCTGACCGTCAAGTGATCCAACTCGGCGTCCCCGGCGTATGGGTAGGTGAATCGCATCCCACTTTCGGAGACACCACATGTCTGAGCTCATCACCCTCGCCGCGCTTGATGCTGACGGCGCCATCCAAGAAGCCGCGTACGCCATCGACCCCGAAGGCGCAGCCACGCGTGCCGACTTCTTCAAGAAGGCCGCCATCGGCGGCGGCACCCTGGTCGCCGGCGGCGTGATCTTCGCCGGCCTGCCCGCCCTTGCCCTCGGCGCACCGTCGAAGGCCCAGGACGTCAAGATCCTGAACTACGCCCTCACCCTCGAGTTCCTCGAGACGGCCTTCTACAAAGAAGCCCGTGAGAAGGCCAACTTGACGGGCGAGACCGCCAAGTTCGCCGAGGTCGTTTACGCCCACGAAGCCGCACACGTCGCGGCCATCAAGTCGGTGCTCGGCAAGAAGGCCGTTACGAGCCCGAAGTTCAACTTCGGTGCCACGACCGGCTCGCAGGCCACGTTCCAGGCGACCGCTCTGGCGGTCGAAGACCTGGGTGTCTCGGCGTACGCGGGCCAGGGCCCGTTTGTCAAGCAGCTGGCCGTCGCGCGCGCCGCCCTGTCGATCCACTCCGTCGAGGCGCGTCACGCCGCGTGGATTCGCAACATCGTCGGCGAGAACCCTGCGCCGAACGCGTTCGACCCGTCACGCAACATGAAGCAGGTCCTCAAGGTCGCGGGCGGCTTCATCGCCAAGTAGTCCCGGCTCTCGTGGTGGGTCGTCGCTGACGGCCCACCACGGGGACACCTCCATCGCACCGAAAGGAACTTCGTCGTGTTCGACATTTCCCCGATCCAGATCATCATCGTTCTCGCGATCGCACTCCTCATCTTCGGCCCGAAGCGTCTTCCCGAGCTCGGCCGCAATCTCGGCTCCGGACTTCGTGACTTCAAGAACGGCATCTCCGGCGATCTGCCCGAGCCGACCGTTACCCACGCCGTCGTCGCCGAACCGGTCGTGACCGCCGAGCAGCTGATCAAGGACGCTGCCCAGCCGGCTCCGGTTGGCGCTGACGAGATTCACCACACACCGGCCGCCGCCTAACCGCACCGACGCCCGGAGCCCACCGATGCCCGTGAACCTTCGCGTCGGGCCGCGCCGCGCGCGGTCCGACGACCGACTCCACCTGACCGAGCACCTCGACGAGCTGCGTCGACGCCTGATCATCAGCGCGCTCGCGCTGGTCGTGGCGTTCGCGGGCATGTACGCGATCCACAACGAGCTGATTGCGTTCCTCACCCGGCCGCTGCCGGGTGACAACAACCGGCTGCTTACTCTGTCGCCAACGGAGCCGTTCTTCACGGTGCTGAAACTGTCGCTGTGGGCGGCGATCATCGTCGCCCTGCCGGTATGGCTCTACCAGCTGTACGCGTTCATCATCCCGGCCGTGTCCGACCAGTCGCGTAAGGTGATGATCGCCGTAGTCACCGGCGTTGCCGGTCTCTTTATGGGTGGCGTTGCCTTCGGGTACCTCGTCGTGCTGCCGGTCGCCCTGAACTTCCTCATCGGGTTTGGCGGTGACACGTTCAACACGCAGCTGCGGGCCGGCGAATACTTCAGCTTCGCAACCAGCATGCTCCTCGCCGCGGGCCTGCTGTTCGAGGTTCCGGTGGCGATGACCGCGATGGCACGAATGGGTGTGGCCAGCGCCGCGCTCTATAGAAAGCACTGGCGGATCGCCTTGGTCGCGATCGCCGCGGTTGCCGCGATCCTTCCAGGCGGTGACCCGATCAGCATGTTCTTGCTGATGATACCCCAGTTCGTGCTCTACGGCCTCGGCATCGCTCTGGCGGCGAAGTTCGGCCAGCCCGCCCCGTGGAGAAACGAACAGCTCGACCCGATGTAGGCGTGGCGTCTGGCAGATGAGTGCGCTGCTCGATCGCATCCCGCGTGAGCAGGACCGAAGCGATCGAACGAGCTCTGCGCGCCTTCCTGGCCGATGACGCAACCGCCACGCTCCGCAACCGCGCGGGCACCTCGAGATCGACGACCTTCCCACGACCTTTCGCGCACGTGACCGTTCGTCGTAACGGCCCTCGCTGACCGTCGGTTTGGGTCGACCGTCCGCGGACGGCGTTTCGCGGACCCGTGGCCGTATTCGATCCATGCCCGCGCCCAACCCCCGGCGGGCGGAGCTGTGGCAGCTGCTCACACGGCGTAGGCCAGACCACGCCCTCAGCACCATCGAGCCGCGGCGCTGTTGTGTCAAAAAACGGTGCCGGACACCGTCTGCCGACATCGGTCGGACCGTCGACGCCTGAACCCTCCTTCAGGAGGCGCCTCTTTCCCCGCGCGGTGGAACCCGTGGTGGTCCAGACGGCCTGCTGCTGCGTAGAGGTCTTATGAAGGTTGGAAATGAGGGCACGCGAGGCATGCGAGCCGCTCTCCCCAAACCCCATCCCCGGTCAACCCAAGGACCTCCTCATGAAGATTCGATCACTGGCCATCCCCATGGCTGTCGGAACCGCTGCGCTCGCCCTCGTGGCCGCTGGTTGTGGAGACGACAGCGCGAGCTCCACCGACGTCACCACGGGCGCGACCGCTGGCATCACGACGGCAGCTCCTGCTTCGAGCTCCTCCGCGGTGACCATCGTGCAGCCGGCCGACGGCGCGTCGGTGAGCCAGCCCGTCATCCTGAAGGCTGACGTCTCCGAGTTCCAGATCAACGGTGCCGCCGTCGGTAAGGCCCCCAAGGCCGGTGAGGGTCACCTGCACTGGTCGATGGACGGCGGTAAGTACGACCTGCCGAAGTACTCGGGCGCGAACGGCGATCTGGCCGTGAAGCTCGGTGTGCAGGGCAAGTACTCGCCGAGCGTGACGCCGACCATCACCTACATGAACCTTCCGGCGGGTAAGCACACCGTCGAGGTCTACTTGGCCAACAACGATCACAGCGATGTCGGCCCCAAGGCCACGGCCTCCTTCACGGTGGCCGGTGGCGGCACGGCGGCGGCCGGCAGCCCGTCGGTGAGCGTTGTGAAGCCCGTCGACGGATCGTCTGCCGCGGGTGCCGTAACCGCCGTCGTGAAGCTCGGCGGCTTCATGCTCAGCCCGTCAACGGTGGGCAAGGCCCCCAAAGCGGGTCAGGGCCACCTGCACTTCGCGATGGATGGCGGGAAGTACGACCTGCCGAAGTACTCGGGCGCCAACGGTGACCTCGCCGTGAAGCTCGGTGTGCAGGGCAAGTACTCGCCGAGCGTCACCCCGACCATCACCTACAAGAACCTCCCGGCCGGAAAGCACACGCTCGAGGTCTACCTGGCCAACAACGACCACAGCAACGTCGGCCCCGACGCCATGACCACGTTCATGGTCAAGTAATGGGGCCCCGCGGCCTTCTCACCATCGCTCTCGGTATGGCCGCGACGCTCGTCGCCGTGGCGGGCTGCGCAGACTCCGCAAAGGAGCCTTCGCAGCCCGCGCCCGGCGCGCCGGCGCCGGCGGTAGCGGCGCCCACGGCGACGAACCAGGTCGTGATGGGCGACTACGTCTTCCGGCCGGCCAACCTCACCGTGAAGGCCGGCGAGCCGGTGACCTTCGTCAACGACGGGAAGGTCGAGCACACGGTCGCCGACACGACCCCGGCGGGCGAGATCCGCTCACGGCTGATCAAGCCGCGACCTCTGGCCACCGGGCAGACCCAGCAAGTGACCTTTCGCGTGCCCGGACAAGTCACGTACACCTGCACTTTCCACCCGACATTGATGTCCGGCCGGATCACCGTGGTCAAGTAGGGCTGCGCGCCATCGAAATCGCAGAACTGGTTCGCGGAGGTCGGGCGGGCGAGGTTGACTGACTTCGATCTCCTGAGCGTGGTCGTCGATGCGTCTACTCCGCTGTTTACGCTGCGGCCACTGAAGCCCTCGACGCCCCAATGATCGCCGTTGACGGGCGGGCTCCCCGACGCACATGCACTGCCGGCATCCCGGCAGTGCATCTCAATGAGCGGCGCGGGTTGAAGGCTCCGCTAGGCCAGCGGCCGGAATTCGTGCAGGTGGATGACGGGCCCGCTCTCATCGGGGTGCTCGCAGACGCGATCCTCGCGGGTATGGCTCCAGCCCTGCGCGGCCAGAAGTTCCACCAGGTAGCTCGCATCGGGCCGTCGGGGATCCGTGACCACGACCCGCGTGGCCGGGCTGACAAGGCGCGGCAAGAGCGCGGCGAGCGCGTCGCTGTTTCTGCGTTCGTAGACCACATCGGCGGCGATGATGAGATCAAACGGCGCCGCCGCCATGAGCTGCGCGGGCGGATCCCGCCAGTCGACGACCATCGTCGCGAGCCGGCCGACGCCCGCGTGGCCGGCGTTGCGACGGGCAAACTCCAGGGCCTCCGGGTACCAATCGGTGGCAAGGACATCGGCGGTCTGGCGACGGGCGACGAGAGACGGCATACCCAGGCCGCAGCCGAGTTCGAGCACCCGGCGGCCGGCCAAATCGAGTGTTGCCACGTGTTCGGCGAGCACGAGGGCGCTCGGCCAGAGTTCCGCCCAGTAGGGAAGCCGCTCGTCGTCGTCGTAGGCGTCCTCGTCGATGAGGTCCATAGCTGACCGGGGGCGCAGAACGTCGACCTCGAGGCCCGCGACGGTCACCGTCTCGCTCACCACATCGAAGCCGTGAAATCGCGATTCCATCGCGCGTGAGGCTACCTCCTCGACCGGGGGCGGGCTGCCCCGCTATCCTGCCTCTGCCGACGTATCGAAGGAGCACGCGTGAGCGAGAACGAGGAAGTGGCGGCTGCGGCCGCCGAAGAGCCCGCCGTCGAGGAGACCCCAGCCGTTGAGGCCGAGGCCGCCGCCGAGGAGGCGGTGGTCGAAGAACCCGTCGCCGAGGCGCCCGTCGTCGACGAGCCCGTTGCTGAGGAGCCCGTCGCCGAAGAGCCCGAGGTAGAGGTCACGATCGAGGACGGGGTCGCGACGGTTCCGCTTACCGCCGCCACCTCTCGCGAGGCGCGGGTCTACCTCTGCGAGCGTGGTCACCGGACGCTGAAGTTGTGGGGCGACCCGCCGCCGATCTGTCAGGCGCGGCCCACACGGTCGGGCCCTGTCTGCGGACGTCCGATCTACCACATGACCGAGCTGCCCGAGCAGGTGCAGAAGGCGCTCAACCCGTTGAAGGCCTCCAAGAAGAAGGCCGGCAAGAAGTAGTTCTCCGCTCCTGGGGTGACGCACGAGCGTCGCCCCAGGATGCGAAGGTCAGCCGGCTTCGGCGACCTCGACCATGCGAGTCATCTCCGCAAAGCCCGGCTCCCAGACGTCCGGGTCGTCCAAATCGACGCCCAAGGGGCGCAGCAGGTCGGTCGGCGTGGCCGATCCGCCCGCCGACAGGAAGTCGAGGTAGGGCGCAACGAAGTCGGCGCCCCGCTCGCGATACTGGGCGTAGAGGGCAAGGGTCGTCAGGTGCGCGAACACATACGCGTATGTGTAGAAGCGCGTCGAGATGAAGTGGGGGATGTACGACCAGCCCATTCGGTACCCATCGGGCAGGCTGATGCTGTCGCCGTAGTACTTCTCGTTCGCCTCGCGCCAGATGTCGCACAGGCGCTCTGCGGTGAGGGTCGAGCCCTCGCCGCGAAGGGCGTAGGCGCGCATCTCATAGCGCGCGAGCACCGTCTGGCGAAAGACGGTCGCAAACGATCCCTCGACGCGCTCGCAGATCAGGGCACGGCGGGTCTCAGGGTCGGTCTCGACCTCGAGTAGGTGATCGAAGGTCAGGAGCTCGGCGAACGTCGACGGAACCTCTGCCAGCGCCAGGCCCGTGTGGGCCGAAAGGGCCGTCTGGCCGCGTGCTGACAGCGTGAAGTGCATGCCGTGCCCGAGTTCGTGGGCGAGGGTCATGACGTCGTCCATGCGGTCCGTGAAGTTCATCAGCACGAACGGTTCGGCGTCTTGCGCGACGGGTGCGCAGAACGCTCCGCCGCGCTTGCCGGCGCGCGGTTCGGCGTCGATGCGGCGGCCGTCGAAGAAGCCGCGCGCGATGTCCGAGATCTGAGGGGAGAAACGGCCGAACGACGTCTCGATGAGGTTCCGGGCCTCGGGGAAGTCGAGCCCGCGGCCACCGCCGATCGGTGCGTACTGATCCCACAGCTCGAGGCGGGGAAGACCGAGGATCTTCGCCTTGGCCTGGAACCACCGCTGCGCGAGCCCGTACTGGCCCTCGACGGCCTCCATCATCCGCTCGACGACCCCGCGGGAGAGTTCGTTGCGCAGGTGGGTGCGGTCCATCGGGTGCGCGTAGCCACGTAGAGCGTCATTCGACAGCCGGTCACCGACGAGCGTGTCGTAGCAGTGAGCGAGCGTGTCGACGTGCGGCTCGAGCCCGGCGTATAGCGTCTCCAGGGCCCCTTGGCGACGCGCACGGTTGGGGTCACGTACCAGCGCGAGCAGCCGGTCGATCGTGTGTGGCTCCTCGCCGTCGCCCGAGTCGAACGGCACCTCGAGGGTGCTGGTAATGCGTGAGAACAGCGTCTGCCAGGCCCCGGTTGCGGCAGGCTCTCGCTCGCCGAGCATCCGCTCTTCGGGTTCGGCCAACACGTGGGGCGCAAACCGACGCATCGAGATCAGGTGGTGTCGATCGCGTGCGACCTGCGGTGCGTCGGCGAGCGCCGCCGCGCGGTCGCCGGGCAGCGCGATCCATTCGAGCTCGAAGAAGCGAAGGGCGTTGCCCGCCTCGACCAAGGCGCGGTCAACGGCTGAGGACAGGTCGCGGTTCTCTTCGTCGCTGACGTCGACCGACTCGCGCAGATGCCCGTATGAGGAAACGCGTGAGAGGTCGTTGTCGATCGCCGCCAGTTCGGCGAGGGCTTCTGCGAGCTCGGGCGGATCCATCTGTGCCAGGCGGCCGCGAAAGCGTGTCTCGAAGGCGCGCGCGCGGGTCAGGCCCGACTCCAGTTGCTGCCGGGCGTGGTCGGCATCGGGCACGATCGAGGAGAGGTCCCAGTGGATGCCGGCGGCATTGGGCCCGGATGAGGTGATCTCGGCGGTTGTCATGGCCCTACGGTAGCGACGCGCTCGACCAGGCGCAGGTGGGTCGTGTCCTTCAGGGGAGGTTCGCCGGTATCGCCGGGCTCACGGCCGTCACTGGGCCGGTGGAAGTCGGAGCCGCCACACATGATCAGATCGTGTCGACGCGCGAGCTTTCGGTATGCGGCACGTTGATCGGGGGTGTGCTCGGGGCGGTAGACCTCGATCCCCACGAGCCCGTGATGGGTGAGCTTCGCCACGAGGCTGTCGAGATGCTGCGTGCCGAGGCGAAGGGTTCCCGGATGAGCGAGCACCGGTGCGCCCCCGCTGTCGCGGACCAGCTGCACTGCTTCGTCGGGGAGAATCCCCGTATGCGGAACCCATGCGGGACCGTGATCGTGGAGAAACCGGTCGAAGGCCTCCTGACGGGTGGCAACGTGTCCTGTGGCGATCAGGGCCTCGGCGACGTGCGGGCGCCCGATGGTGCCCCCCGCGCGGCTCTCGACGTCGGCCATCGTGATCGGCGCGCCCAGCGCTCCGAGCAGACGGACGACCTCCTCGGCCCGTGAGCGACGTCCGGCGGCCAGCTCGCGGAGCCTCGTCGTGAGCGGTTCGGGTGCGGCTTCCGGGAAGTACCCGAGCAGGTGAAGCGACCCCGAGGTGTACGTCACGCTGATCTCGACTCCGGGTAGCACGTCGATGCCGTGCAGTGCCGCGGCCGACAGCGCCTCGGGGACGCCCGCCATCGTGTCGTGGTCGGTGACCGCCAGCACCGTCACCCCGTGCTTCGCGGCCCGCGCGACCAGCTCGGTCGGCGACAGGTCACCGTCGGAACGCGTGGTGTGGGCATGCAGGTCAATCACCCGCTGCACGCTAGAGCACCGACATCGCCTCGGGCACGTGTGCCGCTCGGGTGACACGATGGCCGACGACCAAAGAAATCGGATCAGCCAGCACGGTTGGTTCGGAACGGGAGGACGCAGATGCCGGTGCTCGACGAGGTGCTCGCGGCCAATGCCGCGTACGTGGCGGAGTTCGGGGATCGCGCCGGCCTGGCGCTC
>JANLSO010000044.1:0-20156 GCA_031362405.1 Thermoleophilia bacterium
TGGGCCGCCGCGTCGATTCCTCGCGCCAGTCCGCTGACCACGACGGCACCACGTTCGGCCAGCTCACGCCCGACCTCGCGGGCGAAGCGTACTCCGGCCGGGGTGGGCCGACGCGAGCCGACGATCGCGATGGTCGGTCGCTCGTCGACGCGCGCGAAGACCTGCGTTGCGTCGCCCCTCGTGAGGAGCCCGAACGGCGGGTCGTAGATCTCCGCCAACCTCGAGGGGTACGGGGATTCGCCGCGCGCCACCATGCCGACTCCCGCCGCGGCGAGTTCGGCAAGCGAGCGCGCGGGATCAATCGACGAGCGCGCGCCGAGAGCCGTCGCCACATCATTCTCGCCGAGCCGTAGGGCACGCCGGAACCGCTCGCGAGAACTCGTCCAGAGATTCACCGGGCCGTCGGTGACGCGCGCAGCGCGCTGCAGATCTCGACCCAGCACAAATGCGAGCTCGGCGAGGCCGATGGCAGCGCGCCGTTCGGGCGTCACAGCCCACCCGCCCCGATCGGTGCGCGAAACGAGAGGGCCTCGAGCAGGTGATCGTTCGTGACGCGCTCGCTGCATGACAGGTCGGCGATCGTCCGCGCCACTCGCAGCAGTCGGTCGAACCCACGTGCGGTCAGGCCGAGCCGATCGACAGCGCGGCCGGCGAGGGCCATGCCGCCGCTGTCGAGCGCGGCGGCCGCGCGCGCCGCGACGGGACCGAGCCGGGCGTTCGCCACCCGCTGGCCGCGCGCTTGGCGAAAAGTGACGGCGGCGGCGACGCGCTCGCGTACCACCGCGCTTGTCTGCGGGGCACGCTCTCCCGTGAGCTCGTCGCGACTGAGTCGCGGCACATCGACACGGAGATCGATGCGATCGGCCACGGGTCCGGAGAGCCGGGCCCGATAGGCCTCGGCGCGGGCCGGCGGGCAGACGCACCGGCCCCCCAGGTCACCATCGAACCCACATGGACAGGGGTTCCCGGCGCACACGAGGAGGGACTGCGCGGGGAACCGCGTCGCGTACATCGATCGCACCACATCGACGTAGCCGCTCTCGAGCGGTTGCCGCAGGCCATCGATCACCGACGGAGCAAATGCACAGATCTCGTCGAGGAACAGGACGCCCAGATGCGCGAGCGTGATCTCACCGGGCCGCGGCAGACGGCCGCCGCCGAGAAGGCCGGCCGTCGAGATGCTGTGGTGCGGGGCACGAAAGGGCCGTAGCGTCGCCAGGGGCTGGCGGGTGTCGAGAACCCCGGCAACCGATCGGATCCGAGTGATCGTGATCGCGTCGGCCAGCTCCAGGCACGGGAGGATTCCTGGAAGACGACGCGCCAGCATCGTCTTACCGCTGCCCGGAGGGCCCAGCATCAGCAGCGAATGCGCCCCCGCGGCGGCGATCTCGAGGGCACGCCGGGCCGCGGCCTGGCCGCGTACATCGCCCAGGTCAGGGCCCTCGACATGGTCGGGTATGGCCGGCGCCGGGCTGGTGCGTGGCTCGGCCCGGCCTTCTAGGAGATCGACCGCTTCGCGCAGGGTCGCTGCCGGAAGGATCTCGGTCTCTCCTCCGGCCAGCCGTGCCTCTGCGCCGTTGCGCTCCGGCACCACCAGGCGGCGCCAGCCGCGCGCGGCGGAGTGTTCGGCGATCGCGAGCACCCCGGGCACCGAGCGCAGCGACCCGTCGAGACCGAGTTCGCCCGCTGCCCCGACGCCCACGAGCGCCGCGGGAGCGAGCTGGCCCGTTGACGCGAGCAGTGCAAGTGCGATCGGAAGGTCGTACTGCGGGCCCGCTTTGCGTACGTCCGCGGGTGCAAGGTTGGCGATGATCCGCTGCCGGGGTATCTCGTAGGCCTGGTTGATGACTCCGGACCTCACACGCTCACGCGCCTCCTGCACCGCGGCATCTGCGAGCCCAACGACCGCGAATGACGGGTTCCCGCCCCTCAGGTCGACCTCGACGTGCACGGTCGAGGTGTCGAGGCCGATGACGGCGACGGATGCAATGCGACTGACCACGGCGAGCAGTGTCACCGAGGCACCGGTGACGGCTCGACACCGAAGAGTGGCGGTAGGCCACCCGATTCGCGCCGACGTGCGACACCATGGGAGGCCCGCAGACGAAAGAAGCCCGCGATGCGCTTTGACCACGCCGCCCAGCAGGTGCCCGATATCGCCGAAGCGGTCGGCTGGTACCAACGCACGATCCCGGGCTGCGAGGTCCTGCACCAGGACGCGACCTGGGCACTCGTGGATGCCGGCGGCGTTCGCTTGGCGTTCGTCGTGGCCGACCAGCACCCGAACCACCTGGGCTGGCGCGTGAGCTCAGATGAACTCGAGCGCCTCGCCGTCGACTACGACACGGAGATCCATCCCCACCGCGACGGCACGCGCAGCTTCTATCTGACCGGCCCCGGCGAGATCGCGATCGAGATCATCTCCTACCCCGCGGAGTAGACACGACATCGTGACGGTATCGAGGCGGGTCGCGTGAAACAGATGCGGATTCGGTTGTGAGGCTCCACCACCATGGGAACCGCCACCGAGGGTGTTCAGGGAGAGGCCGCCGCAGCCCGGTATCTGATTCGCCGCGGATGGACGATCGTCGCCCGTCGTTGGCGTGGCGGTGGCGGTGAGATCGACCTCGTTGCGCGACGCGGCCGGCTCCTGATCTTTGTCGAGGTGAAGACCCGGGCGCGACCCGACACCGGAGGCGAGCCGGTGCGGCTTGGGCAGCAGCGACGCCTACGGCGCGCCGCCGAGGCCTATCTCGCCGGCCATCGCCATGACGGCGTCACCGAAGTGCGCCAGGATGTCGCTCTCGTCGGGCCCGCACGTCCTTGGCGTCGGATCACGTACCTCCCCGGAGCGCTCGACGGCGACATCGCGCCGACGCCGAGATCAGCCGGCGAGCCCCGCCGATCGAAACGACATCCGGTGTAACGACGACGGCCCGTGGTACGCCAGGGCGTCGCGGTGCTGTCGCGTCGCATAGCCGACGTGCTGCTCGAAGCCGTAGACCGGATGCGCATGCGCCGCAGGCCCCGTCATCAAGCGGTCGCGCGTGACCTTGGCGATCACGGACGCCGCCGCGACCGATGCGCTTGTGCGGTCACCGCCGACGAGAGCCCGATGCTCGGGGCCATCCGCGAGGGGTCGGCCGTCAACAAGGCACAGGTCAGGGATCGGACTGATGGCGGCCAGGGCGGCTCCCAACAGGCGCACATTGGTGCGTTGCATGCCGTCGCGGTCGATCGTCGCCGCTGAGGCCGACATCACCACGACCTGGTCGGCGTGGCGCAGGATCACCGCGGCGAGGCGCTCCCGCACGGCAGCCGGTAGACGCTTGGAGTCGTCGAGGTCGCCGAGACGGCGGCGCACCGATGTATCGAGCGCGGAGATGTTCCAGCATACGGCCGCGACCACGAGGGGCCCGGCGAGGCACCCGCGCCCCGCCTCATCGACGCCCGCGACGCACGTCACCCCAAGACCACGGTCAAAGGCAAACAGGCCGCGCGCGGGCCGGTATCGGCGGCGGCGGCGAGCCGACGCCTCCGATGAGCCCACCGGAGGCGGCGACCCGCGAAACAGCCTAGTTGACGCGCTTCTCGCGGATACGGGCCTTCTTACCCACCTTGCCGCGCAGGTAGTACAGCTTGGCGCGGCGGACGTCGCCTTCCATGATGCGCTCGATCTTCTCGATCTTCGGCGAGTGGACGGGGAAGGTTCGTTCAACGCCGACGCCGAAGCTCTGCTTGCGCACGGTGAACGTCTCGCGCGACGTCGAGCCCTGGCGCTTGATGACCGTTCCCTCGAAGACCTGCACGCGCTGACGCGTACCCTCGATGACGCGAAAGTGCACGCGCACCGTGTCTCCGGGGCCGAAGGTGGGGAGGTCGTCCCGAAGTTGGACCCTCTCGAGACTCTCGATGACGCTCATGCCCTCTTCCCCCTCAGCTGATCAAGAAACGGCGGGGATCCTATCATCGCCCCGCGGACGTGGCGCGCAGGGCCTACGTCGGGGCCGGACCGACGTGGTCTGCCCGCCACCGGGCCACCGCGCCGTGGTCTCCCGAGGTGAGGACCGCGGGGACCCCATGCCCGTGAAAGTCAGCCGGACGCGTGTAGTGGGGGTGCTCGGTTCCCCCTGCCAGGCCCTCGGAGAATGACTCTTCGTCGAGGCTCGAGGCATTGCCCAAAGCCCCCGGCAGGCGCCGCGAAACGGCATCGATGACGGCCATGGCCGGGATCTCCCCTCCGGCCAGAACGTACGGTCCGATACAGATTGTGTCGCTGGCAAGGTGCGCGTGGATGCGTTCATCGAAACCCTCGTAGCGTCCGCACAGAAGCGTCAGGTCACCGCCCGCCGCAAGATCACGCGCGAGCGCGTCGTTGAACATCCGGCCCCGTGGTGTCAGCACCGCGACCCGCCGGCCGTTGCGAACCTCTTCGGCGGGGCAACCGTAGACCGCCTCGAGCGCGGCGGCCACGACATCGACCCGCAGCACCATCCCCGGGCCGCCACCATAGGGCGCATCGTCGACCTGGCCGGCCACCAACGGCGTGTAGTCGCGGTAGGAAAAGAACCGCAGCTCGAGATCACCCGATGCCACGGCGTTCGCCAGATGGCGTGGACGGCGCATCCAGTCGAACCATTCGGGGAACAGCGTGAAGACGTCGATCCGGATCACAGAAGATCGCCCCGCACCGTGATGCGGCGCGTGCTCCTATCGAAATCGATGATGGCGTCACGGGTGAACGGCACCAGCACTGCATCGCCACGGGATCGGTCGTCGGGGCCGATCTCGAGAACGTCGTTGCCGCGGCCGGTGTGCACGTCGCGCACGATCCCCGCAGGCTGGTCGCCGATCGTGACCACGTAGCCGAGCAGGTCGGTCACGTAGAACGTGTCGTCGGCAAGGTCGCGATCAAGCCGGGAATCGGGTACCCGGATGATCGCGCCGGCCAGAGCCTCGGCGGCGGTGCGGTCAGCGACGCCCGAAAGGAGCATGAGCATCCGCGGCGGGACGCCGTCGACCCCGAGCACCGTGTGCGCCTGCGGCGTGCCGCCGAGGGTGAGCTGCAGGGCCTCGCCGGCCGCCACCCCATCGAGCGTCGGGCCCGTTGCACGTACGCGCACCCATCCGCGCAGACCGTGGGCACGAACCACCTCACCGATCACGATGTCGCGCGACATGGCCGTCGTCAGTCGACGATCTCCAGGGTCACGCGCTGCCCCGAGGCGGTGGCTCCGGCGCGCAAGACCTGGCGCAGGGCCCGGGCGATGCGGCCGCCGCGGCCGATGACCTGGCCGAGGTCTTCTTCGGCCACGTACAGCGAAAGCACGGTCGCGTCGCCGTCGTCGCTACGCTCGACCCGAACCTGATCCGGGTTGTCGACGAGGCCGCGCGCCAAAGCCGCGACCATGCCCTCGAGCGCCGCCGCGTCGGTCACCCGCGCGCCTCGACGATCTTCATCAGCTTCTGGACCGCGCGGCTTGGCTGCGCGCCGTTTCCGATCCACTCCTTGGCCTTCGGCAGGTCGAGCTCGACGATCGAGGGGTCGGTCTGCGGGTTGTAGCGGCCGATCGTTTCGATATTGCGTCCATCGCGCGGTGACCGAGCGTCGGCGACCACGACACGATAGATCGCGTTCTTCTTGCTGCCGACACGGGTGAGGCGAATCTTGACCACGGTGCTCCTTGGTTTTTCAGTTTCACATTCCGGGCAAAGCGGGCATCCCGCCCTTGCCGAATCGTTTCATCATCTTGCGCATCTGCTTGAACTGCGACAGGAGTTGATTGACCTCCTGCACGCTGGTGCCCGACCCCGTCGCAATGCGTCGCCGACGGCTGCCGTTGATCGTCTCAGGTTTACGCCGTTCATCCGGGGTCATGCTCTGAATGATGGCCTCGACCCGATCGAGCTGCTTCTCATCGACTTCGAGATCCTTGGCCTTCGACAACCCTCGGAACCCAGGGACCATGCCGAGAATCTGTGACATGGGCCCCATCTTGCGGATCTGCTTCATCTGGCCGAGGAAGTCTTCGAGCGTGAGGTTACCCCCGCGCATCTTCTTCTCGAGCCGCTTGGCTTCGTCTTCGTCGACGGTCTCCTGGGCCTTCTCGATGAGGCTGAGAACGTCGCCCATCCCGAGGATCCGTGAGGCCATGCGGTCGGGATGAAAAGGTTCGAGCGCGTCGATCTTCTCGCCGGTGCCGACGAAGAAGATGGGTCGGCCGGTGACCGCACGCACCGAGAGGGCCGCACCGCCGCGGGCGTCGCCGTCGAGCTTGGTCAAGACGACGCCGTCGAACTGCACGGCCTCCTGGAACGCCGACGCCACATCGACCGCGGTCTGACCGGTCATCGCGTCGAGTACCAGCACCACGCTGGTGGGGCGGATCGTGTCGCGCACCCGCACCAACTCGTCCATCATGTCGGCGTCGATCGTGAGCCGACCCGCGGTGTCGACGATCACGAGATCCCGAGCCGTGGCGTTGGCCTGGGCCAGACCCCGCTGCGCGATGCCGACCGGGTCGGTCGAGTCTTCCCGGTACACGGGGACGTCGATCTGCGCGCCCAAGACCGCGAGTTGCTCGGCGGCGGCCGGGCGGTAGACGTCGCAGGCGACCAGCATCGGGGCCCGGCCCTGGGCCTGGTAGTGGCGCGCGATCTTTGCGCAGCAGGTGGTCTTTCCCGACCCCTGGAGCCCCGCCATCAGGACGATCGTCGGGGGCCGCGGCGCCATCGCGAGGCGCACGTTCGACTCGCCCATCAGCGTCGCGAGTTCGTCGCTGACGATCTTGACGACCTGTTGGTCGGGGGTCAGTGACGACATGACCTCCGAACCCTTGGCGCGGGCGGAGATCGCGGAGGTCAGCTGCTTGACCACGGGCAGGCTGACGTCGGCCTCGAGCAGCGACAGGCGGATGGCGCGCATCGCCTGGTCGATGTCGGACTCAGTGAGCTTTCCCCGGCCCTTCAGGCCGGAGAAGACGCTCTGGAGTTTGTCGGAAAGAGTGTCGAACACGGTAAAAAGAGCACGGAGACGCGCCGCGCATCCGCGCAGTCTAGCGGCCTCGGTCAGTCCTCCGGCTGGAAGAGTGCTTGGGCGAACGCCTTGGCGTCGAAGGGCTGCAAGTCGTCGACCGTCTCCCCCAGGCCGACGAGCTTGACGGGGATGCCCAGCTCACGGTGGATCGCCACCGCGATGCCACCCTTGGCGGTGCCGTCGAGCTTGGTCAGCACCACCCCGGTGAGGTTCGCGGCCTCACCAAAGAGTTTCGCTTGGCTCAGGCCGTTCTGACCGGTGGTCGCATCGAGCACCAGCAGCGTTTCGTGCGGTGCGGTCGGGTCGATCTTGCCGATGACGCCGCTGACCTTGCTCAGCTCCTGCATGAGGTTGTGCTGAGTCTGGAGGCGCCCGGCGGTGTCGATCAACACCACATCGGCGCCGCGGGCCTTGCCGGAGGAAACCGCGTCGAACGCCACGGCGCCAGGGTCGGCGCCGGGGCCCTGCCGCACAAGCTGGGCGCCGGCCCGGTCGGCCCAGACGGCGAGCTGGTCGATCGCCGCCGCGCGGAACGTGTCGGCCGCGCCGATGACGACCTTCTTGTCGAGGTGTGTGAGGCGATGGGCGAGCTTGCCGATGGTGGTGGTCTTGCCGCTGCCGTTGACCCCGACGACGAGGATCACCGTGGGCGAGCCGGTCAGCAGGATCCGCGGCGGCTTCGGGGCCATCTGCTCGCCGACCGCGGTGGCAAGGCCTCGGGCGACGTCGGCGCCGCTGGAGATCCGCCCCTGGGCGGCTTCTTCCCGCAGGTGCTCGACGAGGGCCATCGTGGCGACCATGCCGCAGTCGGCCCCGATGAGGGCCTCTTCGAGGTCGTCCCACGTCTCGGCGGTGACGAACTTGCCGGCGAAGATCCCGGCCAGCTGGGGTGAGATCGCCTGCTGTGGCGTCGAAAGGCTTTCCCGCAGGCGCGCGAAAAGGCCACGCCGGCGGGGTTCCTCCTCGATACTCGGCGGAGGATCGAGCCCGAACAGCTCGCTCCAGGCGGCCACCGAGGCGTCGTCGCTCACGCGCGGCCACCCGGTAGGGCCATCAGCGCCGGTCGGGCCACGGGCTCCGCCAGCGCGTCGGCCCGCTGCAGTCGACGTGCGACGACCTGCGAGGTTCCGTCGCCGCCCATCGTGACCCCGAAAAGGGTGTCGGCGATCTCGACGGTCGGCTGCTGGTGGGTGATCACGAGGAACTGGGTATCACCCGCGAGGCGCGCGACGACCGCCAGGAAGCGCCGCAGGTTGGCGTCGTCGAGCGCGGCCTCGACCTCATCCAGCAGGTAGAACGGGGCGGGGCGGGCCATGGCGATCGCAAGGCAGAAGCTCAACGCGACCAGTGAGCGCTCCCCTCCCGACAGCAGCGCCAGCGGACGCGACCGCTTTCCGGCCGGCACGACCTCGACGACCAGGCCCGGTTCATCGTCGTCATCGTCGGTCTCGACGGGAACCAGCCGCCCTTCCCCACCCGGAAACAGCTGGGCGATGGTCTCCGAGAAGCGCATGCGAACCGCGGCAAAGACCTCGTCGAACCCGGCGGTGACGGCATCGTCGAGGCCTTCCATGTGGCCCGACAAGGCAGCGGATGCCTCTTCGAGGTCGGCGATCTGGAGCGTGAGGTCGGCGATCCGCGCATCGATCTCTTCGCGCTCTTCGTCGGCGAGGGGATTGACCGCCCCGATGTTGCGGCGGCGGCGCTCGAGATCCTCGATCTCGGCGCTCAGCTGTTCAGGGTCGACGTCGACGAAATCCTCGGCCAGACCCTCGGGCGGTGGCCCGATCTCGGTGGCACGGGCCGCGGCGCCGGCGACGTCCAACTCGGCAGCGTGCGCGGCGGCATCGGCGGCGCGCTGGTGTTCGTCGTGCCGCTCGCGCTCGACGCGTGCCTGCTCGCCGGCCTGCATCGCATCTCGCGATTGAGCAGCCACCGCATCGACCCGAGCGCCCTGATCGCGAGCGATGTCGTGCAGCACCTGCGCCGTTGCCGAAAGGGCGCGCGCCGCCTCTCGGGCGGCAGGGAGATCGATCGGCGGCGGCGGTGCGGCGGCGATCTTGGCGGCAGAGCGCAGGCGTGCATCCGCCTCGGCGGCGACGATCGCCGCCGCGGCGGCCTCCGCGCGGGCGCGAGCGGCCTCGCTCGCGGCGGCGCGGTGCTCGTCGCGCTGCCCACGCGCCTGACCGTCAGCCTCCTGCGCCTCGTGCCGCAGCCGCGCCTCATCGGCCACGAGGCGTTCACGCTCAGTCGAGGCCGCCTGGGTGGTGCGTACGGCCTCGACCCGCTCGCCGACGATCTGTTCGACCCGGGCATGCACGGCGGCGGCCCGGTGCATCTGCGCCGCGGCCGCCGCGCGGGCATCCTCGACGGCCTTCTGGGCCGCGGACCCGCAGCGTTCGGCGGCACGTGCGCGGCGGGCCACGGCCACGACGGCCGCCTCGCGGTCACGGTGCGCACGCTCGACGGCACGCATCGCGACTTCTGCGCCCGCAGCTTCGTGGGCTGCCACGCGGTGCATGGCCGCGCGCGCCCAGTCGCCGGTCGGGCGGAAAACCACACCGGACGTCGGCCTCACGGCGTCACCATCGCGTGTGACGAAGAGCCCCGACACGCCGTCGGGGACCGCGGCGAGGTCATCGACGAGCCATACATCTGCGAGGACGCGCGGGAGGGCAGCTCGCACGGCATCGGGGCACGCCGTCACGACATCGAGCATGGGCCGACAGCCGGTCGGGGCGGCCGAACCGGCCGGGGCACTGCCTGCGCTCAGCACCGCGGCGGGCGCACCGTCGTCGAGGACGCGCCGGGCGTCGCCGAGGTCGCTGACAAGGCGCGCGTCGGCCAGTGCTCCGAGCGCCGCCCCCATCGCCGGCTCGAGACCGGTCTCCACCTCGAGACCGTCGCCGAAGACCGCGGTCTCGGCCTGTTTTGCCCCTCGCGGGGCGAGACGTGCGACCTCCGCGTTCGCCGCGCGGTGGCGGTCGTCGGCCGCGGCGAGCGCTGCCGATGCGTCGTCGGCCGCCCGGCGTGCGTCGCGCACCCGTTCGCCGGTACGCGCAACGCGTGCTGTCGAGATCTCCAGGCGACGCTCGGCCCGGCTCATATCGACCTCGAGGGGCGCGAGCTCCGCCGCCTCCCAGCGCGCCTCTTGCTCGGCATCGGTGAGGCGGGCGACCCGCTCGTCACCCTCGGCGAGGCGGCGTGTCACCTCAGCGAGCGCGACGGCCGCCGCGGAGGCGGCGTCGAAGGCGGTCGCATGGCGGGCCGTCGCCTCAGAGGCCTGAGTGCCGACCGACTCCGCGTACGTTTCGGCCACGCCCAGCTCGGTACGGGCCACTTCATGCGCCGCCTGTGCGGCCTCGTGGGCGTCGCTGAGGGCCTGCTGCTGATCGAGAGCCTGGCGGCGGAGCTCGTCGGCGCGTGCGAGACGTCGATCGGCCTGGGAGATCCGCTCCTCGGCGAGATCCCCGCGCGCGCTCAACCGCTCGCCGGCACCGCGCAGAGCGAGGGCATGCCCGTTGCGCGCCTGGCTTTCCGCCACGAGCTGCTGCGCCGCCGCCGCGATGCGTTCGTGCTCCGTACGGGCCGCCGCAAAGGCCTCGCGAGTGGTGGCCACCTCGGCGACACGCGCCTCATGGACCGCTCGAAACCGTGCGAGCCGGCGCGCCGCATCGTGCGCAGCGGCGGCCGTCAGCCGGGTGCGAGCAGCATCGATTTCGGCCTCGACGTTGGCGGCCCGCCGGGCGGCACCGGCCTGGCGCTCGAGCGAGGCGCGTCTCGACGTGAGTTCGGTCGCGAGGTCACGGGCCCGGTCAAGTCGATCAGCGACACGGGCGAGCTTTTGCTCGGCACGCCGGCGACGGCGCTTCGACACGCCGATTCCCGCGGCCTCCTCGACGATGGCGCGCAACTCGCTGGGGCGGCTGGTGCAGACCGCCTCGACCTGGCCCTGACGGATCACCGCTAACGCGTCCGGACCGAGACCTCGGCCGGCGAGCGCCTCGTGAACATCGAGCAGCCGGCAGGCCTCGCCACGCAGACGGTAGGTCGCCTCGCCCGCCCGCGTCACCCGCCGAGACACCTCGACCTCGGCGGGGCTTCCCGACGGGGCCTCGTCGTCGTCACTGAACAGCAACCGTACTTCGGCGAACCCGGCCGGTTGGCGACCCTCGCCGCCGGAGAAGACAACGTCGGTCATACCTCCGGCGCGCAGCCGCGTGGCGCGCTGCTCACCAAGGGCCCAGACGATCGCCTCCGCGAGGTTCGATTTGCCGGAACCGTTGGGGCCGACGATCACGTTCACCCCCGGGCCGAACTCCAGCGAGGAGTGCCCGGCGAACGACTTGAATCCGCGCAGATCGATGCGACGCAGCATCAGTTCTCTGTCTGGAGCAGGGCGAGGCCGGCGCGGGCGGCGTCTTGCTCAGAGGCCTGCTTAGAGCGGCCCGTCCCGGAGCCGAGTGGGCGGGTACCGATCAGTGCGCGGGTCACGAAGACGCGATTGTGCGGCGGCCCGTCGGAGGACTCCAGCTCGTAGGTGATGACCTCACCGCTGCGCGCCGCGAGTTCTTGCAGAGATGTTTTGGGGTCACGTCGGCCGGGCCTCGCGTCGACGAGCGACGACTCGAATGCCGCGAGCACGGCCGTCCGGGTGACGTCGAGCCCGAGGTCGAGGTACGCGGCCCCGATGATCGACTCGCAGAGGGCCGCCTTCACGCTGTCGCTTTCGGCGACGCGGCGGGCGTCGTCGCGCGCGTGAGGCGGTGCTTCGGCGATCATCAGCTGGGGCAGCCCCGACTCGCGCGAAACGGTTGCGCACGGCTCGCGGGCGACGACCTGCTGCCGCATCCAGGCGGTGTCGCCCTCGCTGGCCTTTGGATGACGGGCGAGCAGGTCGGCCGTGACGAGCAGCTGAAGCACGCTGTCTCCGAGGAGCTCGAGCCGCTCGTACGAATCGCCGCGGTCGCGAACCCACGCGCGGTGCGTGAGCGCCTGGCGCCGCCGCACCGGCTCCAGACGTTCAAGGAGCACGGCGAGCGGCGATACGGGTGAATCAGGCGTTGGCGATCACGTAGTCGACGGCCTGACCGACGGTTCCGATCTTCTCCGCGGCCTCGTCGGGGATCTTCACCTTGAAGCGGTCTTCCATCTCCATGATGAGCTCGACCAGATCGAGGGAATCCGCGTTGAGATCCTCCTGGAAAGAGGACTCTTCCTTGACCTCTGCGCCATCGACGCCGAGTTGCTCGACCAGGATGGCACGGATGTCTTCAACGACCTTCTCTCGGTCCACAGGACTCCCCTCTCGATACTCACCGGCGGGAGTCAATACCCACCGGCAGGAAAATTAGCAACGGCGTCGGACGCCCCGTGGGGAACCCGTGTGCCGCCGCGCCATCCTACGGGGCCGGGGAATCCTTCGGTGGCGAAATCTCGGCGGCGAAACGCTCGACAAGACCCTCGCGCGCGGCCCGGGCCGCCGCCCGGATCGCATTTGCGACGGCGGTCGGCCCGCTCGATCCATGGCCGATCACCGACAGGCCCTGAACGCCGAGCAGATGTGCGCCCCCGTACGTGTCGGGGTCCATCCGCTCGCGCATACGGCGGAGCGACGGCCGCACCAGCAGGCCGCCGATGCGCCCGCGGACGCTCGACTTCACCGCGTCGCGGATCTCGGCCATCATGAATGCGCCCGCACCCTCGTACAGCTTGAGCGCGACATTCCCGGTGAAACCATCGGTGACGACGACATCGACCGTGCCGCGCGGGATGTCGCGGCCCTCGACGTTTCCGACAAAGCCGGGGGTGTCGCGCAAAAGGGCGTGGGCGGCGATCACCATCTCGCTGCCGCGCTCGGCCTCTTCGCCGATCGACAGAAGCCCGACCCGCGGCTGAGCGATGCCGACTACATGCTGCGAGAACAGCCGCCCCATCGCGGCGAGCTGCGGGTAGTGCTCGGGCCGAGGATCGGCGGTCGCGCCCGCGTCGATCATGACGACCGGGCCCTCCCGGCTTGGCAGCACCACCGCGATGCCGGGGCGTATGACGCCTGGGACACGCCTCATGTAGAGAGTGGAGGCGGCCATCATCGCGCCCGTGTGGCCGAGCGACACGGCCGCATGGGCCCGGCCTTCGCGCACGAGGCGGCAGGCCAGCGCCACGGAGCTGTCGGGCTTTGCCCGCACGGCGCGGGCGCCGTCTTCGGTGGAGGAGATCTTCTCGGAGGCGTGGACGATCTCGACGTGACGCACCACGTCGGGCGCACCACCCTCCAACTCGCGGGAAATCACGGCTTCGTCGCCGACCAGCAGCACACGCAGGTCAGCGCCGCAGGCGGCGAGCGCCCCCTGGACGGTCGCCGACGGCGCATGATCGCCGCCCATCGCGTCGAGGGCGACAACCGTTATCGGGCGTTCAGCGATCGTTTCTCCTCGAACCAACCGGGCCCGAGGGCTTCCTGCGTCGGCCCAGCGGACGATCTAGTCGCGGATCTCGACGACCTGCCGGCCGCGATACTGACCGCAGACGCCGCACACGTGGTGCGGGCGCACGGGTGCGTTGCAGTGGGTGCACTGGCCGATGCGCTCCGCGGAGATCGCGTGCGTCGCACGTCGCGTGTCACGGCGCTGGCGGGAGGTTTTTCGCTTGGGAACGGCCATGAATTTCCTCGTGGAGTCGGGCGGAGCGGATGGCGACGGGTCATTTGGGCGCTGCGGAAGGGTAGCGGTGCCCCCCTCCTGCGGCAAGACGCCGGGGGTTCAGTCGTCTTTCAGCCGTGCAGCGACATCGGCGAGTGCCGCCCACCGGTGATCGGTCGAGGTCGTTGTGCAGTCGCATGAGACCTCGTTGAGATCGGTGCCGCAGCTCGGGCACAGCCCCGCGCAATCGTCGCGGCAGACAATCGCCGGCGGCACCGCCTCGGCCACCGCGTCGCGGGCCCACAGAGCCAGATCGAGCTGGTCACGATCAATGAACGCGGACACCAGTTCCGGATCGCCTGCCAACGGATCGTCGATTTCCGTGGCATCGATAACGACGGCCATGCGGGCGTCGGCGAGGCAGCGCCAGCAGGGGCCGACGAGGTCGACCCCGCCACGAATGCGCAGATGCCACCCGGAGAGGGGCCGCACGGCATCGAATCGCAGCTCGGGGTCGGCGGGCTCGCAGATGTAGGTCTGGCCGCCGAGGGCCAGGGGCTCGATCGTCGTGCGGACATCCAACGCCCGCGCGCCCCCTACGGACACATCGAGGGCGCGCAGATCGAGCGTCAGTGCGAGTGGGCTCTCACCACCGGGCATGGCGTTCTCGTCAGTCGTTGAGCGCGTCGGTCTGGAGACCCTCGTTGAGGGATCCCTCATCGCTCTTTCCCTGCAGCCGTTCGCGGCCGCGCTGAACAGCCGACATGAACTTGCCGAGATTGACCTCGAGCGTGCCGAGCACCTCGTCGGCGTAGTCCTCGGCACCGAGCCGAACTTCGCGCTCACGCAGACGAGCCTCGTCGAGAATCTGACCCGCTTCGCGTTCAGCCTGCTTGACGACCTCTTCGTCAGACGTCAGCTGCACGGCGCGGTCGCGTGCGTCAGCGACCAAGCGGTCGGCCTCGCGCTTGGCTTCGGCGAGCATTTCTTGACGTTCTTTGACGATCCATCGGGCCTGCTTGACCTCTTCGGGGATCGTCGAGCGCATCTGATCGAGCAGCTCGTAAATCGCCTCGCGGTCGATGCGGACCTGATCGGTCAGCGGGACAGCCCGTGCGTTGTGGATCAGGTCGTCCAACTTGTCGATCAGTTCGAGTACGTCCACCAACCCTCCTGACTTAGGACGATGCGCCGGACGGCAGCATTCGTTCCTTCAATGCCCGGGCGACGGCGGGCGGAACCCAGGCGTCGACCGAACCCCCCCACGCGGCAACCTCGCGGACCCCACTGGAGCTGATGAAGCTGAAGCGAGGCGATGCCGGGAGGTAGACGGTCTCCACCTCCTCGGCGAGGTGCTTGTTGATCTGCGCCATCTGGAACTCGTAGTCGAAGTCCGAAATGGCGCGTAGTCCCTTCACCACAACGTGTGCGCCGCACTTGCGCGCGTGCTCCGTCACGAGGGTATTGAAGCCCTCGACCGTGACGTTGTCCAGGTGGGCCACCGCATCGCGCACGAAGCCGATACGTTCTTCGGTCGTGAACATCGGGCGTTTTTTGATGGATCCGTCAGTCACCGAGACAACCACTTCTCCGAAGATCCGCGAAGCCCTTTCGATGATGTCCAGATGTCCGAGGGTGACCGGGTCGTAGGTGCCTGGGCAAATGGCGCGGCGCAGGGTGTCGTTGCTCATCCGACGGTCACACGAATGATGGTGACACGGGTGCCGCCGTATGTGCGATCGGTGCGGTCGGTCAGACCGAGCTCCGTGAACGGGATGAGGCCGGTGCGCGCGTCGCTTTCGATGACGACCGTGCTTCCGGGCGAAACGAGCTGCGCGACCACCGCAGAAAGGTCTTCGGCGATGCGCGGCAGGACGCTATACGGGGGGTCGATGAGGCACAACCCGTAGGCCTTCCCCTGCGACCGCTCGGCCGCGAGCGCGGCGCGCCAGTCGCGGGGCACGACGGTCGCGCGTGATTCCAGGCCGAGTTGCGCGAGATTCGACCGCAGGCTCGCAAGGGCCCCCGAGGACCGATCGATGAACGTCGCCGACGCGGCCCCACGTGACAGAGCTTCGATGCCGAGGGCTCCCGAGCCGGCGAAGACATCGAGGACATCGAGGCCTTCGACGTCACCGATGATCGAAAAGATCGCCTCGCGTACCCGGTCGGTGGTGGGCCGAGTGTCGCGCCCGGTCGGCACCGTCAGGCGTCGGCCGCCGAGGTCTCCTGCGACCACCCTCATCCGTCGAGCAGCCGGGGGAGATCGACGAAACGTTCGGCGACGGCGTCGCGCAGGAGCCGGTGCTCCGGCTCCTGTAGGCGCGGATCACGCGCCAGGGTGCGTTTGGCGACATGCCGGGCTTCGGCGAGCGGGCGTCGGTCGCGCGACAGGCGCGCAAAGCGCAGGTCGGTCGGGCCGGCCTGGCGCAGGCCGAGAATCGCTCCTTCACCCCGGATCACGAGATCCAACTCGGCCAGGCGAAAGCCGTCGGTCGTCTGGGTCAGGGCCTCGAGGCGTCGCGAGCCATCCTCGGTGGTCGGATCGGCGAACAGCAGGCACACCCCCGGCTCACGGCCCCTCCCCACGCGCCCACGCAGCTGATGCAGCTGAGCGAGGCCGAAGCGGTCGGCCGCTTCGATGATGATCACGGTCGCGTTGGCGACGTCGATGCCGACCTCAACCACGGTCGTCGCAACGAGAACGTCGATGCGCCCCTCGGCGAAGTCGAGCATCGCCGCGCGTTTCTGATCGGCTTTGAGAGCGCCGTGCGCGAGGCCAACGCGGAACTCACGAAACGGACCGTCGCGCAGCCGCTCGGCCTCGTCGATCGCCGCCCGCGCCTCATCGGGCCCGTCGTCACGGGGCGGCGTGCTGTCGGCGTCGCCGACCATCGGGCAGATCACGTAGGCCTGGCGGCCGGCGCGCAGCTGCGTACGGACCTCCGTGTAGGCGTCCTCACGGTCTTCGGCGCGAATCCAGCGAGTCTCGACGGGGCTGCGACCGGGAGGGCGGCCGCGAATGGACGACACCTCCAAGTCTCCGTAGCTCGTCAGAGCAAGGGTCCGGGGAATCGGTGTGGCGGTCATATAGAGGATGTGAGAGGCCGTCTCGGGCCCGCCGGCGTCATCGCTGACGGCCGAACGCTCGGACAGGAGCTGGCGCTGCTCGACGCCGAAGCGGTGCTGTTCGTCCACGACGACCAGGCCGAGTCGTGAGAACCGGACGCCCTCCGACAGCAGCGCCTGCGTACCGACCGCGATCGATGCCGTACCCGTCGCAAGGGCCATCAAACGGCGCTGCCGCTCGGCCGTGGGCACCTTGCCGGTGATCAGCACCGGCGTGATGCCGGTCGGGGCAAGCAGATCATCGAGGGTGCGCAGGTGCTGCTCGGCCAGGGTCTCGGTCGGAACCAAGAGCGCCGCCTGGGCACCGGCCTCGACGGCCTGGCACATCGCGAGCACCGAGACGATCGTCTTGCCCGACCCCACCTCTCCTTGAAGGAGGCGTCGCATCGGGGCCGGGCGACGCAGATCGCGCGAGATGTCGGCCAGCGCCCGTTCCTGCTCGCGGGTGAGGCGAAACGAAAGACCTCCGCGCAACGGCTCGGAGATCGCACCGGTCGGCGCGAGGCGCAGGGCGCGGCGGCGCGTTGCCTCGGATCGGCGCATGAGAAGAAGCCCGATCTGCAGCACGACAAGCTCTTCGGTGACCAGGCGCAGGCGCCCAGCCCGCCCTTCATGCGCATTGCGGGGAAAGTGCGCGGCGACGATCGCGTCGGCGATCGGCATCAGGTTCAGACGGGCACGAATCCACGTCGGCAGGACCTCTGTCGCAGAGCGCGCGTAGGGCCGGGCCGCGTCGACCATCTCGCGAAGGCGGGTCACCGGAAGGGCTTCCGTCGCGGGGTAAACCGGGACCAGCCCTTGAGTGTGGAGGCCCTCGGACGCGCCCGTACCGAGCACCTCATGGGCCTTGACGGTCATCTTCGGCGGGGAGCCGGGGCCGATCACACCGCGCAGAAGCAGCTCGTCGCCCGGGGTAAGTATCTTCAGCAGGTGCCCCTGGTTGAACCAGACGGCCTCCATCCGCCCCGAGGCGTCTCCGACCACCGCCCGCACCAACCGCAACCCACGCTTGCGCGTGGGAACAAGCCGGATCGAATGCAGCTGAACCCGCACAGCGACCTCTTGGCCCATCGCCGCGTCGCGCACCAGACGGGCATCGTCGTACGAGGAGTACCGCCCGGGAAGGTGCAGCAGCAGGTCACCGATGGTGGCGATCCCGAGGACCTCCGCCCGGGCCGCGATGGGGGCCGTGACACCCGGCAGACGGGTCAGTGGGGCGGTCCACCACGCGAAGGCCGGGCGCCGCTGCGGGCTCTCGCCGCGTGCATCCGGGTCGCCGGCAAAGGGGGAATTGATGGTCGCAGTTGCGGTCACAGGCCTCCAACGAGCATAATCGCCGGTTGTCCGCCTCGGAGCCGCCCGGCCCGAGTGCTCACCGATAGCCCCCGAAGTGAGGATCTCCCCATGTCGAAGGTTTGCAGCGTGTGCGCGAAGGGACCCTCATTCGGGAACAACCGCAGCCACTCGATGCGCGCGACACCGCGCCGTTTTAACCCGAACCTGCAGAAGATCCGCGTGCTTCACGGCGTCACCCCGGTGCGGGTCTACGTCTGTACTCGTTGTTTGAAGGCCGGCAAGGTCGTCAAGGCGACGTCCAAGGCCGCGGCGGCTCCCGAAACCTCGTAGCCGGCCCCGCGCGGCCGGCGGCTTCAGCCGGGCGGTCGCGCGATGAGGTTGACGAGCGCCACCGCCGCGTCGGCGGCGTCGGCCCCGGCGTTTCCGACCTCTCCCCCTGCTCGGGCCCATGCCTGATCGAGGGAGTCGGTGGTGAGAACGCCGAAGGTGCAGGGCACGCCGGTGTCGAGCGCCACGCGGGTCAGCCCCGACGACGCCACCGAGCAGACGTACTCGAAGTGCGGGGTCTCGCCCCGGATGACCGCGCCGACGCAGATGATGGCCGCGTAGGTCCCCGTCTCGGCCAGGACCTTCGCTGCGAGGGGCAGCTCAAACGCCCCGGGAACCCAGACGACGTCTGCCGCCTGAGTGCTTCCGGCTTCGGCCAGACGGGCCTGAGCACCACCGAGCAGGGCCTCGGCCAGCTCGCGGTGAAAGCCGGCGGCGGCGACCACGAACCGGGCGCCGACGACGTCGAGAGCGGGCGCCGCGGGCGCCGGAGCACTACGCGCCACTACGGGGTCTCCTCGGGCTCGTCGCCGTCGAAGCGCAGGTCCTGGTGGTGCAGCATGTGGCCCATCTTGTCGCGCTTGACCTGCAGGTAGCGCACGTTCTCGGCGTCGGGGGTGGCCTCGATCGGCACCCGCTCGACCACCGACAGGCCGTAGCCCTCGAGGCCGACGATCTTCTTGGGGTTGTTGGTGAGCTGACGGATCGTCGTCAGCCCCAGGTCGACGAGGATCTGTGCACCGATGCCGTAGTCGCGAAGATCAGCGGGGAACCCGAGTTCCAGGTTCGCCTCGACGGTGTCGCGGCCGTTGTCTTGCAGCTCGTAGGCCCGCAGCTTGTTGAGCAGCCCGATGCCGCGGCCCTCCTGGGCGATGTAGAGCAGCACACCCGAGCCTTCGGCCTCGATCATGGCCATCGCGGTGTCGAGCTGGTCGCCGCAATCGCAGCGCCGTGAGCCGAAGACGTCGCCGGTGAGGCACTCCGAGTGGACACGCACGAGCACGTTTTCGGCGCCCGCGACGTCGCCTTTGACCATCGCCAGGTGGTGCTTTCCGTCGATCAGCGCGCGGTAGCCGATGGCCTTCCATTCGCCGTGGCGAGTCGGCAGGCGGGCCTCGCCACCGCGCTCGATGAGGCGTTCTGTGCGACGGCGGTGCTCGATGAGGTCGGTAATCGTGATGACCTTCAGCTCGTGCTCGACCGCGTAGGGCATCAGGTCGTCGACCCGGGCCATCGTGCCGTCGTCGCGCATGACCTCGCAGATCACCCCTGCGGGGATCAGGCCGGCCAAACGGGCCAGGTCGACCGCGGCCTCGGTGTGACCGGCGCGTTCGAGGACGCCGCCGCCCTTGGCTCGCAGGGGGAAGATATGGCCGGGCTTCACGAGATCACCCGGGCTGGTCTTGGGGTCGATCGCCGTCATGATCGTTCGCGAACGGTCGGGCGCCGAGATGCCGGTCGTGACACCCTCACGAGCCTCGATTGACTCGGTGAAGTGCGTGCCGTGCGGTGCCTCGTTGTGGCGCACCATCACCTGAAGACCCAGTTGCTCGCAGCGATCGTTGGTGAGCGCCAGGCAGATCAGCCCGCGACCGTGGGTGGCCATGAAGTTGACGGCCTCCGGGGTCGCGAACTGGGCCGCCATCACGAGATCGCCCTCGTTTTCACGATCTTCGGAGTCGCACACGACGACCATGCGGCCGGCCCGGATCTCCTCGATGGCCTCG
>JANLSO010000009.1:0-35249 GCA_031362405.1 Thermoleophilia bacterium
CCGGAGAAACCACCCGATACCTGGTGGATCATGATCTTCGCGTTGGGAAGCGCCATTCGCTTGCCCGGGGCGCCGCCGGCGAGCAGCAGCGCACCCATGCTCATCGCGATGCCGCAGCAGATCGTCTGCACATCGGGCTTGATGAACTGCATGGTGTCGTAGATCGCCAGGCCGGAGTACACCGAGCCGCCGGGCGAGTTGATGTAGATCGAAATGTCCTTGTCGGGATCCTCCGACTCGAGGTGCAGCAGCTGGGCGACGATCAGGTTGGCGATCTGGTCGTCGACGGGTGTGCCGAGGAACACGATGCGCTCGTTGAGAAGGCGCGAGTAGATGTCGAACGAACGCTCGCCACGCGGCGTCTGCTCGATCACCATCGGAATCAGGGGACTCATGAGCCTGGCACTCTCCTTGGGCATTGCCGAGTGACGATCACATCGGCCGTCACGCGGCACAGCATGACGGGTCGGGCGGTAAAAGCGCCCGGCACCCGGGCGGGTCAGTTTCCGGCAACGAGCACCAGCACGATGTAGAGCGCGACGACCACGAACAGTGCACCGATCAGGAAGCGCACGTTCGGTGAGATCCGAGCTTCCCCGGCCCCGCGTGAGTGCCGCCGCGGCCACAGCCAGCGCCCCGCCGCCCACGACGCGGCCCCGGCAAGCAGCGTCGCGGCCAACAGGGATCCCGCCGCCTGCAACCCGAGAGCGGGCAGCACGACCAGCAGTATCAGCCATACCGGCAAAAAGGCCGCGACGATCCGCCCGATACGGCCTGCGATTCCGGCGACATCGTCGAAATCGTCCGAGACCTCGTCGTGTACGCGGCGGTCGTCAGAACGAATAACGCTCTTCCTTCCACGGGTCGGCGGTGTTCGAGTAGCCGAGGCGTTCCCAGTAGCCCTGCTGATCGCGGTCGAGGAACTCCAGGCCGCGCAGCCACTTCGCGCTCTTCCAGAAGTAGAGGTGCGGCACGACCAGACGCAGTGGCCGACCGTGCTCGGGATCGAGCTCGCGGCCCCCGAAGCCGTAGGCGAGAAGTACGTTCGGCGCCCGCAGGTCGGTGAGCGGGATGTTCGTGGTGTAGCCGTTCTCGCCATGCGCCAGCACGTGGGTCGCATCTGCCGTCAGCTGCACGCGGTCGAGGATCTCCGCGAACGCGACCCCCTCCCACAGCGTGTCGAGCTTGCTCCAGGTGGTGACGCAGTGGATGTCGCAGGTGACCATCTGCGCGGGGAGTTCCTTCACCTCGGCGAGGGTCCAACGCTGCGGGTTTTCGACGCGTCCCCAGATGCGGAGGTCCCAATCGCCGGGTGCTGCCGTGTATGGCACTGATCCGACGTGGAGCACCGGGAAGTCGCGCACCATGTGCTGCCCCGGGGGGATCCGCCGCCGCTCGTCGTCACTCACGCCGCGGTTGCGAAGGATTCCCATACGGCTTTCGATCTTAGTCGTGCCAACCCCTTGACGCCCATACCAACTAGTTGGTACTAATCGTTCATCGTGTTGACCGGCCGAAACGAGGAGGCTGCCATGCCACCGATCACCCCAAACCTGTGGTTCGACACTGAGTCGGAGGACGCAGCGGCGTTCTACACCTCGGTCTTCCCCAACTCGGGGATCGTCAGCCTCACCCACTACCCAGAAGCCGGGCCGCGCGAGGCGGGGATGGTGATGACCATCGATTTCGACCTCGACGGCCAACGCTTCACGGCAATCAACGGGGGACCCGACTTTCCCTTCAGCGAGGCGGTCTCGTTCCTGGTCAACTGCGCAGACCAGTCCGAGATCGACTACTACTGGGAGCGTCTGTCAGACGGTGGGAAAGAGGGCCCCTGCGGCTGGGTGAAGGACCGCTTCGGTCTCTCGTGGCAGGTGTGTCCCGTCGGGATGGACGCGCTGTTGAACGATCCCGACTCCGGCCGTGGTCAGCGGGCAATGACCGCAATGTTCGGCATGAAAAAGATCGACGTGGCCGCGCTCTACGCCGCCGCCGACGCGCCGTGAACCCGTGACCACGACCGCCCGCCGATCGACCCGCAGCGGCGACACACGCGATCGTCTGCTCGCCGCGGCGACCAACGTGATCCGCGCCAAGGGTCTCAGTGCGACGACCGTCGACGACATCTGCCGTGAGGCCGGCCTCACCAAGGGCGCGTTCTTCCATCACTTCGCAAGCAAAGAGGCCCTGGCCGTCGCGGCCGCCGGATACTGGTCGCAGATGACCGGTGCCCTTTTTGCCGGCGCGAGCTATCACGACCATCCCGACCCCGCCGACCGGGTCCTCGCCTATGTCGACTTCCGGGCGGCTCTGGTGGTCGGTGAATCGGCCGAGTACACCTGCCTGGTCGGCACAATGGTCCAGGAGGCCTTTTCCACCCACCCGGCGATCCGCGACGCGTCGCGTGACAGCATTCTCGGCCACGCCGCCACCTTAGAGGCCGACATCGCAGCGGCACTGGCGATGTCCGATCGAGGCTCCGAGGTCGATGTGGCGAGCCTTGCCCGCCACACCCAGGCCGTTCTTCAGGGTGCCTTCATCCTCGGCAAGGCCACCGACGATCCGAGGATCGCCAACGAAAGCGTGGCCCATCTTCGCCGATATCTCGAGCTTCTCTTTGAGAGAAACGGAGGCTGACCCATGCCCGCCGTCACCGCTCCTATTCCCCAGGGCGATCTCGCCCTGCTTGCGACGCCGGTCGCACGGGAGCTGCTCGAATCGCGGATACCCGCCCGGATGGCCTACACGGCGCGCGACGGATTCCCGCGGATCGTTGCTACCTGGTTTTACTGGAACGGTGTCGAATTGGTGATGCCGACCTTCATCAGCGCCCCCCACATCGTCCACCCGCCGCGGCGGGTGCGCGATCTCCGCGCCGACCCGCGCTGCGCGATCAGCATCGACACCGAGGGCCAACCGCCCGAGGTCCTCACGATCCGCGGTGAGGTGGCCATCACCGAGGTCGCCGGAGTCGCTGACGAGTATGCGCTTTCGGCCCGCCGGTATCTCGGCGACGAGGCAGCGGACGGGTACCTGGCGAAGCTCGCAAACCCGGCGACCCGGATAGCCCGGATCTCGTGCCGCCCGGCGTGGGTCGGTCTGCTCGACTTCATCACACGGCTCCCCGACGCCCTCGGCGGCCTCACAACAACAAACCCCAATCGATTGGAGACATCATCATGAGCGACCCCACCGCCATTCCCTTGCCCGAAGGCATGCATCAGCTGTCGCCGCATCTGGTCTGCGCGGGAGCCGCCGCCGCCATCGATTTCTACGTGGCAGCATTCGACGCCGTCGAGATGATGCGCATGCCGGGGCCCGACGGGAAGCTCATTCACGCGGGTCTTGTGATCAACGGCTCGTCGGTGCTGCTGATGGACGAGCACCTCGACTTCGGGGCGCGCTCGCCAAAGAGCCTTGGCGGCAGCCCCGTGACGATCCACCTGATCGTCCCCGACGTCGACGCCTGGGTCGCACGAGCGGTGGAGGCCGGCGCAACGGTCACGATGCCCGTCGACGACATGTTCTGGGGCGATCGCTACGGGGTGATTCAGGATCCCTTCGGCCACAACTGGTCGATCGCGACGCCGCAGCGCGCCATGTCTGCCGACGAGATGCGCGAAGCCATGGCGGCCGCCATGGGGGGAGGCATGTCGTGAGTGGCCTTGACGCCACGTTTACCGCGACCCTCGTCAAGAGCCCGAACCGGGGAGGCTGGACCTACGTGGTCATGCCCGGATCGGCGGAGTTCTTTGGAACCAAGGGACTCGTAAAGGTTCGCGGTGAGGTCGACGGTCAACCCTTCGAGGCCTCGTTCATGGCGTTGGGCGACGGTACCCACAAGCTGCCGATGAAAGCCGACACGCGAAAGGCCATCGCGAAGGGGGCCGGTGACTCCGTGACGGTCCACCTGCAGGAGCGGCTCGATATGTGACCGCCTGCAGTCGTGCCCGCGCGGCGTCGTCAGCGCCGCGCGGCGGCCCCGGCGGTCAACGCGTCGCGCAGCGGCTCGAGGTGATCAACGTGCCGCGCCGCCACGATTCGACGGCGGCCCATCAGATCAAGCGGGACGGCATCGAGGTCTTCGGGTTCGGGCATTCCGACGATTCCACCCGCTTCACGGACGATGAGCTGAGCCCCCGCGACGTCAACTGCTCGTCCCGGCCCCAGGCCGAGCATCGCGTCGCAGCGATCGGCGGCCACCCAGCACAGCGACATAGCCAGCGAACCCAGGGCGCGAATTCGCCCGACATGGCCGACCAGAGGTACCGATGCCGCCGCCAGGCGCACAGGGCTGGCGCCCTCGGCGGCGATCGTCCGTAGGCGACCCGCCGAGGCGTCGAGCCGCAGCGGCGCGCCGTCGAGCCACGCCCCGACACCACGCTCGGCGGTGAACTCCTCGCCGGTGCCGTAGTCGCGCACATAGCCCAGCCGAACCTGCCCCATCGTCGGCCCGTCGGCGACGCCGATCGCGGTGCAAAAGAGCGGTGCGCCGCGCTTGGCGTTTTGGCTTCCGTCGATGGGATCGATGACGACGATCGGGGTGCCACCACCGAGCTCGATGACGCCGACCTCCTCGCTGAGGATGGTCATCGAGACGCCTTCGTGATGCAGAACGCGTAGTTCGGTGAGGATGTGGTCCTCGGCGACGCGGTCGATCCCCGCCGTGATGTCGCCGCCCGCGCCGCGTCCGAGATCGGCGGCGCGTTCTTGCGGGGTCATCCGCCGCGCGTCGACGGCGATGCGGTCGCAGGCCGCCCGAAAATGGGCGAACCAGCGCTCCGCGTCGGCGCCTGGGCTACCCATCGACCAGCGAGTGGAAGGCCACGCCGGTCAGGAGCTTCGGGAAGAAGTAGGTCGATTTCTGCGGCATCGTCTCGGCGGCATCGGCGACGGCGGCGACCGCGGCTTTCGGGATCGGTCGCAGCACAAACGCGGCCTGCGCGGCACCGGAGGCCGCCCTGTCGAACGCCTCGCGGGGATCCTTTGTGTAGGTGAGTTTCCCGCGGGCGGCGAGCGCGGCCTGGTCGGCACCGAGATCCGGCACGAGGACCTCGCTCTCGATCACCGCGACGTCGAGCCGAGCCGCGGGAGACGGGTCGGTGTGCGGCGGGCCGGTCAGCAGCACCGCTCCGGTGGGTCGCACCAGACCGGCGGCAAAGGCGTTCTCGGGGGCGGCGGTGATGGCGGCCATCAGGGCATCGAAGTCGGCGACCGGCGTAGAGGTCAGGCGTGAGGCGGCCCCGTCGGGCCACTCGGCGAGCAGCCGGTGCGTCGGCAGTACGACAAGGCCCGGGTCATCGAGGGCGGTCAGGCCCATCATCACGTTGTCGAACGCATGCGGTAGATCATCCCCGACCTCGGCACGCCGTTCGGCCTGGAACCCCACCGCGGTCTCGTATCGGTGATGACCGTCGGCGATGAGGATCCAGCGGTCGGCCATCGCCGTGGTGACGGCGGCGCAGGCGGCCGGGTCGTCGATCCACCAGATGCGGTGGACGGTGCCGTCGACGTCGGCGAACTCGGCCTCGGGTGTGCCCGCCACTCCGGCCGCCGCCCAGGCGGTTCCGTCGGAATCGGGGTAGAGGCCGAATACCGGTGAGAGATTGGTCTGCACCGCGCGGGTCAGGCGGAGGCGGTCGGCCTTCGGGCCGGCGTGGGTGCGTTCGTGGGGGCGCACGACACGACGCTCGTACGGCTCGATTCCGACCGCTGCCAACAGGGTGCGCCGCTCGCGCTCGACGCCATCGGCCAGCCGGAAGGTCTGCGTCCAGGCGATGATTCCGGGCTGATCTGCACGGGCGATCACGCCGTCCCGTATCCACTCGCCGATAAGCGTCCCGACCCCGTCGTACTCCAGCTCGGGAAGAATCAACCGCACCGAGTTGAACGGGCTCTCCCGGAGGTAGCCGAGGCGTTCGTCGGGTGAGATGACGTCGTACGGCGGGGCGACGAGGTCACCGAGCGCACCCGCGGCGGGGGTGTAGCGCAGCGCGGAGAATGGGCGGACGACGGCCACGAGCGGCGATGCTAGCAGCCGTCTGGGAGCGGTCTACTCCCGTCACCGCCGGCATCCGCGACAGCGACTACCATCGGGTGTCCGGTGATCAGCGACCTCACACCCGACCAGCACGCCGCCGTTACCCATCCGGGTGGTCCCCTGGTTGTGCTCGCCGGCGCCGGGGCGGGCAAAACACGGGTGCTGTGCCGCCGTCTCGCCTGGTTGATCGAGGGTGGGGCGCGCCCTACCGAGGTGCTCGCGCTCACGTTCACCCGGCAGGCGGCCGAGGAGCTGCGCCAACGGGCCGAAGACATGCTTGGCCGCAGCCACGAGAGCCTTCGCGTCATGACCTACCACGCGTGGGCAGAGGAGCTGGTGCGCGTGCACGGCGTCGACCACGGCCTTGCCCCGCCCGCCCGGCCCGTCACCGACGACATCCGCAAGCTGGTGTTGCTCGAGCGTCTTGCCGAACTGGATCTGCGACTGCACAAGACCCGCGGTGATCTCGTGTCGTTGGTCGACGGCATCGTGCGCCGCATCGATCGTTGTCGGGATGAGCTGGTCTCCGCGGCAGATTTTTTGGGATGGGCCGAGGCGGCCGTCGCCAGTGCCCGCGATCCGCGCCAGGAGCGTGAGCGCCGCCGCGACCTGGAGTTCGCGCGCGCGTTCGCCGCCCATGATGAGTGGCTCGCGGAGGAAGGCATGGAAGACTTCGGCATGCCGATCGCCCGCGCCCTGGATCTGATGCGCCGCTACCCCGACCGTCTCGCCGCTGCGCGCGCCGGGGCACGACATGTGCTCGTCGACGAGTTCCAAGACACCAACCACGCGCAAGGTCAGCTGCTCGTGGCGGTGGCGATGGCCGGGGCACCGGAAGCCGAAACCGATACGACCGGTTCGAGCCTCGCCGTGGTGGGCGACGACGACCAGGGGATCTACCGCTTTCGTGGGGCGTCGGCGAAGAACGTGGCCGATTTCCGGCGTCGGTTTCCTCGGGCCGCCGAGGTGCGTTTGGAGCGCAACTACCGATCGACGCAGGCGATTCTCGATGTGTCACATGCCCTGGTCGCGCCGATCCCTGACCGGGTACCCAAGAAGCTGGAGGCCCTTGCCGAGGCCACCGGCCCCGCGCCGCGTTTCTGGCGGGCGCCCGACCCCGACGGACAAGCCCGTGCCGTTTCGGCGGAGATCCTGCGGTTGGCCGATGCGGGCATCGCATTCGAAGAGCAGGCCGTGTTGATGCGCGCGGTGCGCACCGAGTCGGGCCCGATCACGCACGCTTTGGAACAAGCCGGGATTCCTCATCAGGTGCGTGGTGGACTCGGCCTTCTGGAACGCCGCGAGGTGCGCGCCGCGATCGCCTGGCTGCGCGCGGCGGTTGACCCGGGTGATGCGCAGGCGCATCTGCGCGTCGCGTGCGATCCGACGCTTGGCATCCCCTGGAACGTCGCCGCCCATGCGATTGCGGCGGCCCGGGGCGGGCCGGTGTCGGGCCCCCTGCTGGTGGCAGCCGCAGAAGCCGGCGCGCCGCCGCTGATGGAGCGGGCCCTCGATGTCATGGGCCGTGCGGTGATCGAGCAGCCCCCGGCGGATGCCCTACGCGTTGTGCTCGACACCTCGGGTCTGCGGGCCGGTGCGATCGCTGCGGGTGGCGCCGAGGGGGCCGCTCGGCTCGCAGCCCTCGGGGCCCTGGAGCGGCTCGTTCGCGACCTGTGCTCCGATCGACCCGAGATGGACGCCGCGAGCGTGACGACCCTTCTTACCGGGCTGGCCGAGGTCGGCTACCGCGGCGACTCGGGTGCATCGGCCGAGCGGCATGGCGTTCAGGTGATGACGATTCATCAGTCGAAGGGCCTGGAGTTCGACGCCGTCTACGTGATCGGTATGACGCACCGCTCATGGCCGGGGCGCGACAGCCGCGACCCGGACATTCCCGACGAACTTCTTCCCGAGGCCCTGCCGCGGGGATCGGAGGCCCATATCGCCGAGGCTCGGCGACTGGGGTACGTGGCGATGACCCGCGCCCGGCGTCACCTGGTCGTGTGCACGGTGGCGGCGAGTGCGGCCGGGATTCCTCAGCGGCCTTCACAGTTCTTTGACGAGGCCATGGCCGCCGCCCCCGGGGTGTCGGTGGATGAGGTTGGTGAGGCTCCCGAGCGAGCAATGCTCGACCGTGTCGGCCAGGCCCGTGAGCAGCTCGAGCTGGTGAGCCTCGCGGCCGCTCGTGCCCGAGCGTTCGGCGCGGCCGACGCCGACGCGCTGGCGAGCCAGGCGCGGGAGGTCCTCGATGCCCTCGTGGCGGCGCGCGCCGAGGCGCTTCTTCCCCCCGTCGTCGCGGTGCCCGTGGTTGGGCCGATCGCGCGGCCGGCGCGTGCGGGGGTGACCGTGTCGATCAGCGACATCGCCCAGTACCGTCGCTGCCCTCTGCAGTACCGCTACTCGCGGGTCGACCGCGTGCCTCCCAAACCCTCCCCGGCACGTGAGATCGGCATGGCGGCTCACAGCGCGTTCGAGGGCTACTACGCGCCGGATGCTCCGACCGAAGGGGTCGAGCGGCTCGTCGCCCGCTTCGAGATGCAGCTGCGCAGCCACCGCGTCGACACCACGGCCCAGGGCAAGCACGCGCTGGAGGCGGCGCGCGAACGGTTCCCTGAGCTTGTCGAGCGCACCCGGCGGATGCGTGTGACGCCGATAGCCGTCGAGCGGGGCTTCACGATGACGATCGGTCCGCACAAGGCCCGCGGACGGATCGACCGCGTCGACCGCACCGAGGGCGGCTATGCGCTCGTCGATTACAAAACCGGGCCGCCCCCGTCGATGGCCACGGCCGGTGAGGGCGACATCGTGATGCGCCTCTACCTGGCCGGGGCCCGTGAGGCCTGGAAGATGGAGCCCCGCGCGGCGACGCTGGAGTACGTCTTCGACGGGGAGTTCCGCCGCCAGAACCCTGACGGCATCGAGATTGCCGAGGCGGTCGAGAACGCACGCGATACGCTCGACGACATCTCCGCCGAACGCTTCGAACCGCGCCCCTCGTGGGGCTGTCGCCAGTGCGACTTCAACCTCCTGTGCCCGACACAAGACCGATGACGGCACTTGCCGACATCACGCCCGGACCCTTCGAGGGTGTCTACGCCGTTCGCGAGGTGGAGCGACGCCTGTCGCGTAAGGGCGCGCCGTTCCTGGCCCTTTCACTGGCGGACGCCAGCGGCTCGGCGCGTGCAGTGGTCTTCGAGCAGGCCGATTTCTTCGCCGGCCGCGTTTCTGCCGGGGCCACCGTCCGCGTCGCGGGGCGCGCCGCCGAGCGGGCCGGGCGCTTGGAGCTGGTGGTCAGCCATGTGCGCGAGGCCGAGGGTGAGGTCGCCGTTGAGGAGCTCGTGCCGCGCAGCCACCGCGATCCGGAGGAGTTGCTCGGTTTCGTGATGCACCTCGCCGACGAGGTTCACGACGCGGGGCTACGTGCGACCCTCGGCGCGCTCACGGGAGACGCCGAGCTGGTTACCGCGTGGAAGGGCGCGCCGTGCTCACGCTCGGGCCACCACGCCTACATGGGCGGCATGATCGAGCACACCGTCGGCGTCGCGAGCCTCGCCCAGACCCTGTGCACCTGGCACCCGCGCCTTGATTCCGACCTACTGCTGGCCGCCGCCCTGGTTCACGACCTCGGCCACGCGCGGGCGTTCAAGCTGACCCCGGGCTTTGAGATGACCGACGAAGGCCGCCTACTCGGCCACGTGACGATCGGCCTCGGGATGATCGACGCGGTCTCCCGCTCGGTCGGCCTCGGTGACGAACGCCGGCTGGAGCTTCTTCACTGCGTGGCGTGGCACCACGGCCCACCGGCCGGCCAGGGCTGGGTCGGCGCCAGCCCCGAGGCGGTCGCGCTTCAGCGGGTGAACTCGCTGGAGGTTGGGGTCAAAGCCCGCCTCGAAGGCCCCGGCCCGGGCGATTCGCCCTTGGCATAGGTGTGGGAAACGGAAAGGAGAACCGTGGTGAAAAGGGAAGTAGGGGTGGTTTTTAGGCACAGGCACCGGGCGAGCTTTGCTCGGCGTATCGGCCGACCTCGGCCCACCACCAACTACGATCGCATCGAAACGGTCACTCACGAGTGGTAGGTGAGAAGAACGGCGAACCCCGGTGCCCGGGACGCAAAACAAACGCCGCGGAGATATCCGACCTCGTTGGCGCGCACGTCCTTATCATGGGGGCTCCCGCGGAATCGGGGCCGAGCTCGCTCGGCAACTCGCCGCCAAGCGCGCGACCTGACGCTGGTGGCGCGGCACTGATGCGCTCGAGACAGTCACCGGTGAGACTGGTGGCCGGGCCCTTGCCTACGACCTCACCGACCGCGCGGCGCGCGGCGACCTGGTCGCCCGGGCCTCGGCGGCCGGCGGCCCGGTTGACGCGCTGATCAACAACGCCGGGATTGATCTGGTCGGGGCCTTCGTCGAGATGACGGTGCAGGACATCGAGCGCCTGTTCACGTTGAACGCGATCGCCTCCGCCGAGCTGACGCGTCAGGTCGTGCCATCGATGATCGACCGCGGCAGAGGCCACATCCTCAATGTCTCCTCGCTCGCCGGGTGCGCGGCTCTGCCGGGAACCGCCGTATACAGCGCCACCAAGGCGGCTCTCATGCACTGTACCTCGGGCCTGCGCGCCGACCTCGAGGGCCTTTCCATCGGCACTACGGTCGTTGAAGTGAGCGTCGTTCCCGATACCGAGATGGGCGAGAGCGTCATGGGCTACGCGCCGTCCCGCGACTCCTGGCGGCGGCCGAAACGCCTCAGGCTCGTCAGTGACGTCAGCTCGCAGAAACTGTGTCGGGCGATTGTCGGCGCTATCCAACACGACCGCCGCCACGCGCGTCTACCGCACCGCACCGCACCGCACCGCACCGCCCTGAACGCAATCCTCGCCGAGCTGCCGCGCCGCAACACGGCGTTACTGACCGCCGGGGTACCGCCCCGGGTTTAGGGTGCCCGCTGAGCGGGGTAGGGCGAGCGGTAGTGGCGCACGACCTTTCGGCACGCCGTTGCACCCATACCGTTGGCCTCAATCCACGCCTACGGAGCGCGTGAGAGTCGTGGCATGAGAAGCCCGCCCTGGACGACCGTCGCCCCGACGTTGGCCGCCCTTGTCTTGGCGGCGACATGGACCAACCAACCTCCGGGGCTGGTCCTCGCGCCCGTGGCGATGGTACTCGTCGCCGCCGTGCTCTCGGCCGTGCACCACGCCGAGGTGGTGGCCCACCGGGTCGGTGAGCCGTTCGGTTCGCTGATCCTGGCCGTCGCGGTCACCGTGATTGAGGTGGCGCTGATCGTGACGCTGATGCTCAGCGGCGGTGAGGGGACCTCCACCTTGGCCCGCGATACGGTCTTCGCGGCGGTGATGATCAGCCTCAACGGGATCGTCGGGCTGGTCCTGGTCGTCAGCTCGGTCAAGCGCGGCCTCGCCGTCTTCAACGCCGAAGG
Source organism: Thermoleophilia bacterium (assembly GCA_031362405.1). Taxonomy (GTDB): domain Bacteria; phylum Actinomycetota; class Thermoleophilia; order Miltoncostaeales; family Miltoncostaeaceae; genus JANLSO01. The sequence goes on from JANLSO010000009.1 coordinate 11,476, forward strand.
CACCGGATCGGCTCTTGCGACCGTCGTGACACTGGCCAGCCTCACCTTGGTGTTGCCGCGCTTCACCACGGCCAAGCCGGGGCCGGAGTTCTCAACTGGCCAGCTCGCGTTCGCGGCCGTGGCGTCCCTGGCGATCTATGCGATGTTCGTCTTCACTCAGACCGGTCGGCACCGCGACTTCTTCCTCCCTGTCGAAACCGACGATATGGGCATGCCCGAGAAGGGCCCCGACGGTCACGATGACCCGCCCTCGGACCGTACTGCCCTGACGAGCCTCGGCCTGCTGCTCGTTGCGCTGGTGTCGGTTGTGGGGCTCGCCAAGGTCGAGTCGCCGGCGATCGAGGACGCCGTCGCCTCGGTCGGATTCCCGTATGCGGTCGTCGGCGTGGTCATCGCCCTTCTCGTTTTGCTGCCGGAGTCGATCTCTGCGGTCCGGTCGGCCGCGCGCCATCAGGTGCAGGCCAGCCTGAATCTCGCCTACGGTTCGGCGATGGCCTCGATCGGCCTCACCATCCCCACGATCGCGGTCGCCTCGATCTGGCTCGATGGGCCGCTCTCTCTCGGCCTGGGCGAGACGGAGATCGTGTTGCTCTTCGTGTCGGTGATCGTCGGGGTGCTCACCGTCGTGCCCGGGCGCGCCAAGCCGCTCAACGGTGGCCTGCATCTGATGATCCTGGCTGCGTACGTCTTTTTGACCATCCAGCCGTGAGTTCCCGAAAGGAGCAGATTCGACGTAGGACAGCCGGCCTTCAGAACCGCGTTCTCGCCTGCGAGCCGGTGTGGGAAGAAGGAAGCAGTACCGTGGGAAAAGAGAAAACCGCCCTGCTTGCCGTCACTTTTGCGACCGGCAGGTGAGCGAGGGCGTTGTGCACGATCACACGAGCCGTCCGCCGTCCCAGAGCGCAGCGACTGGCACTGCCCAGATCCGGTCACCAAGACGCACCGTGAGGGGCCCGGTATGCAGGAGAATCCCACACGTGAAACGCATCCCCAGGCGTTGCCGGAGGAATGCCAGACCGCGGGCGGACTTCACCTCGACGGCGACAACCCGACCGTCGGGCCGTTCGATGATGATGTCGACCTCGATTCCCGAGCGGTCGCGGAAGTGGGCGAACGCGATGGCTTCGTCGATCGTGGCGGCCGTCAGGGAAAGCACACCGGCGGCGAGCCCCGTGGCGGTGACATGGAGTTTGGGTCTGCGCGACGCCTTCGCGGAGACCCCGACCGTCCAGCCGGGCAGCTCTGCGGTGAGGTAGAGACGCTCTAGAAGGCGTCGATACGAGGCGAGAGTCGGTTGCCCGAGCTCGAGCGCCTGCGCGAGTTCGGTGTTCAGAACCGTCGCCGACGATCGCTGCGCGACCAGCCGGTAGAGCCGCGACAGAGCGCCGGAATGGCGTATGTCGATCAGGTCGGGAAGGTCGCGGTCGGTGACGGTGGCCAAGTAGCTCGAGAACCAACGCGTTCTCTGTGTCGACGTCGCCCGGCGCAGCGCCGACGGATAGCCGCCCGCGGCGACCACGGTGAAGATGTCGCCGCGCTCCAGACGGGTGCGAAAGTTCTCCGGTTCTCGGGTCGCAAGCAGATCGGCCAACCAGTCTTTGGTCGAGCGAAAGATTTCCGCGGCCGCGAGCGGCATCAGCGAGAGGCGATGGGCGCGACCGGTGAGCGTCTCGGTGCCGGCGGGGAGCAGGAACGAACTCACCGACCCTGCAAGCAGGAACCTGCCGGGCCCGCCCTGTCGATCAACGACCCGCTTGACCCGATGGCGCGATCGTCCCGATCCGGGCGCGCGCCTGGCGCGGTGGACCGCACGGCCAACTCAGACGTTGAAGCGGATTTGCATCACGTCGCCTTCTTGGACGATGTAGTCCTTGCCTTCCATCCGCAAGAGAGCCTTGTCGCGGGCCTTGGCGTACGAGCCGCACTCCACCAGCGCCTCCCAATTCACAACCTCCGCGCGGATGAATCCGCGTTCCAGGTCGCTGTGGATCTTCCCCGCGGCCTTGTCGGCGGTGGTGCCGCGTTGGATCGGCCAGGCGCGGGCCTCTGGTGGGCCGGATCCGGTGAAGAACGTCACCAGGTCGAGCAGCCGGTAGGCGGCGGCCACGACGGCGTCGGCGCCGCGGGTGTCGCCCAGCTCCATCGCTTCGGCGAGCTCGGCGGCTTCTTCGGGGCTGAGCGAGGCCAGCTCCAGCTCGGTTCCCACGGCCAGGGCAAAGGCCAGGGCGCCGCGCTCGGTGGCGTAGGCGGTCAGATCGGCGGGCGGATCTCCCGGGTCATCGGTATTGGCCAGGTACAGCACGGGCTTTGAGGTCAGCAGGCCCATCTCGACGCCCAGTGCACGGGCATCCTCATCGGCCGTGAGTCGAACAGGATTACCGTCGTCGAGATCGGCGGCGAGCTTTTCGAGCAGCGGCAGCTCGGCTTTCGCATGGACCTCGCCGGCGCGGGCGCCCTTGCGGGTCTTCTCCAAACGCCGTTCCACCTGATCGCGGTCGGCCAGCGCCAACTCGATGTCGATCGCCTCCGCATCGGCGAGCGGGTCGACCCTCTCCTCAGGATGCGGAACCTCGGCGTTGGCAAAAGCCCGCACCACGTGGATCAGCGCGTCCATCTGACGTAGCTGGCTGAGCGCCTGCCCGCCCAAACCCTCGCCCTGGCCCGCACCAGCGGCGAGACCGGGTATGTCGACGACCTGCACCTGGGCGCATACGCGACGCGGAATGTCTTGCGCGTCGGCGATCGCGTCGATGCGCGGGTCGGGCACATCGGCCATCCCGCGCAGAGGCTCACGGGTCGAGAACGGGTAGGGGGCAACCTCGGCCTCGCCGCCGGTCACCAGGTTGAAGAGGGCGGTCTTCCCCGCGTTGGCACGCCCGACGAGGCCGAGATCCACGAGGCCTCAGTCTCCCGCGAAGCCGACCCGCGAGGGCGCGTCGCCCGGAGCGAGTCGCACGTACGCGAGCTCATCGACGTTGACCCAGTACTGGCCCTCTTCGGAGGTCAGCGAAAACCATCCCTTTGCCGACGTCAGGCCCGACGACACACCGTCGACCGCACCGTCGTCGAGGGTGACGCGCAGCACCATTCCCCCGTCGAATCCCAGCTCCATCCTGCGTCCGGCCATACCCGCCCCTTCTCTGTGTGCCCGTGGAAACCGGTGGAGCTTAGCCCGCGTGCGCACCGGCCTCGCGCTGGACCAGTTCGGTGAGGGCGCCCATGCCGGAACGCGGGTGCACGAAGGCGATCATGTGGCCCCCAAGGCCGCGGCGGGGTGCCTGATCGATCAGCTCCTCGCCGGCCGCGCGAAGCTCGGCCAGAGCCGCGTCGAGGTCGTCGACCTCATAGGCCACGTGGTGAAACCCCTCGCCGCGTGAGGCGAGGAAGCGCGCGATCGGGCTCTGTGTATCGAGGGGCTGGATCAGCTCGACCTGGCCTGGCCCGATGCCCAAGGCCACGGCCTCGACGCCCTGTTCGGCCATCACCTCACGCACCTCGACGGCCATGCCGTAACGCTCGACGAAGTGCGGGATTGCCGTGTCGAGGTCGGCGACCACGTAGGCAACGTGATGGATGCGATGGGCGTGCATGGGCTCCGGGTAGGTCAGACGACGAGGTCGAGGCGCGGGTTGGGGCGCTCCTCGCGACCCACCTTGGCACAGGGCCGACCGTCGACGCGGACGACGTCAGCCGTGAAGTCGCTCGTTCCGCGCAACAGCGAACTGCCAACGCCGTAGGCATCCACCGGCACCCCCTGCTCCTCGAAGGTACGAATACGCGCGGCGTCAAAGCCCCCTGAGGCGACGATACGCACGTGGCCGTGGCCCGCGTTGTCGAGCGCGCGGCGCACCTTCATCACGAGCTCCGGCACAACGCCGGTCGGTCGAAAGCGGCCCATCTCCTGCCAGAGCGCCCGGTCGACCATCGTGTTGGAGGTATCGAGGCGCACCCCCCACAGCTTCGGCCCCAGAGCATCGGCGACCTCGAGGGCCGTCCGCACCGAGTCGTTCTCGAAGTCGACAAGCACGGTGACGTTCAGCTCGTCCGAGAACCGATCACTGAACCGTTCGGCGGCCTTCACCGTGTCGCCTCCGTAGGCGGCGATGAGCCCATGGGGAACCGTGCCCATGCCCTTGCCACCCCACCACGACGCCTGAGCATCGGTCGAGACGCCGATCGCGCCGGCCACATGGGCGGCCCACCCATCGCCGGTCTGCACCTGCCAATGATCGAACCGAGCCGGGAAGTAGAGGATCGGCTTGCCGCGCGCAGCCTCGACGACGTCGCGCACGTTGCGCGAGATCAGCGTCCGTCGTGCAAGTACGCCGAGGTAGAGGGTCTCCAGGTGGCAGAACACGTCGTAGTCACCCTCGATCGTGAGGACGGTTTCCCACGGTTCGGCGCCGTCGCCGTCATAAAGCGCCCGCACGACGAGGTCGGGCCAGCCGGGCGCCCACTCGAGGCCCTGGCCTCGGCCCGCGCACAGACGCAGAATCGCCAGGGCTTCATCGATACCGCCGAGGACCGAGTGCTCGCGCTGGAAGACCTGGACGAGCACCCGCGGCCGGTGATCGTCGCCGATCAGGACTTCCCGGCTGAAGGTGAAGTAGGCGTCGCTGTAGTACCCGTCGCGCATCTTATCGACGGGGAGCTGGAACGTCTCGGGTGCCAGCCGTCGCCTCGGCGCGGATGTGCTCATGACGGCGCGGGCGGCTCGTCGTCAGGGAGCTTCATCGGGCGGGTCGTCCAGAGGAAACCGGCCGCAAGGAACGCCGCCGCGGCGACGACGATGGCGATCAGGCCGAGCCAGATGCCCGCGCCGGAGTTCTCGTCCTTGTTCGCCGATGCCGACACGGTTGCGGCGGGTGCCGCACCCGCGGCGACCACCTCGATGGCCGATGCGGGCCCGGGCTGGTTGGGTCCGGTTTCGGGGCCCTCGTCGCCGGGGACCTCGGGTGGGCCCGTCCACGATTTCACCACGCCGTCGGCGTAGGTCTGTTTGGTCTTCCAGATTGTCGTGCCGGTGTCGAAGCCGACTCCGAGAAACGTGAAGTCGAGATAGCGGTCGACGCCGATCGTGCCGCCGCGGTAAACCACGCCGATCGTTCGGTCATCGTCGGCCAGCGTCTCCTGGAGCGTCCAGCCGGCAGGCGGGGCGGCGAAACTCGACACCGTGACCTGTGGAGGGAAGGTGATCCTCACCGACGTTGTCGCCACTTCGCGCTCGGTCGGTACGCGTGCCGTGAACTCGGTGAACGCATTCTGCGTGACGGTCGTTGGCAGTACCTCAACGTGGCCGACGGCGGGGGCCGCGGCCATGCTGGTGACCAGTGCGCAGAGAACGAGGATCTTCTTCACGTGGTGAAACTCCCTTGAAGGCTCATCAATATCCCGCCGTAAAGCGCCGATTCGGTCGAGGGCGTCATCGCCACGCGGAATGCGAAGGCAAGAAACCCAGACGCATCACTCGAGATACTCACCCGCGTACCGTCGCCATCGTTCGCGAACGTCGTACAGGTGTCGCTGCGCAGGCCCAGGCCGGACGCCCGCCACGTGATTGATCGGTCGGGATCGACGGCGACGATACGCGGGCGCGTCCAAAAGCCACGGCCCCTGGGGTGGCGCAGATGCAGGTCGAGGCGGCGCCCGGGCGCCAGCGGCCCGTCGCATGACGCCGCGATGCACATGAGGTTCCACTCCGGCCAACGAGGGAGATCGATAAAGCGCGCCCATACCGCTTCGAGCGAGGCCGGAACGATCGTCTCGACGACCACCTAATCGTGGATTCCTTCGGCGCGAAGGAGCTCGGCCATCGCCTGGCCCCCAACCCGCATCTCCTCTGCGCTGGGCTCCTTCGTGGCGAAGCCGGCCTGGAGGGCCCACCCGGCACCGTGAACCAGGCGTGAGACCGGGTTGCGCGGCTTTCGGTGAGCAAAAGCGAACAGCTCGACCGCCGCGCCCATCCCGATGGCGCCGGTTGCGACGCGCCCGAGCACTCCGGCGTTGGCGCCAAGGCTCCGACCCAGGGCGTTGGCGGCCGTGGTCGTCACCATCATCGGCAGCACGAGGTTGCTGCCACAGCGCGGATGCTCCTTTGGCTGCCGATCGGCGTGCGCGACCTCCCCGGGGCCCCCGGCCTCGTAGGCGGCGATGCTCTTGTGCTCGACCGAGTGCCAGCGTGCGGCGTGCGAGCCCCTCAAAGCCGCAAGGGTTGGCACAAGCCCCGCCAACGTGGCGACGGCTTCTTGCGCGAGAGGCGAGCTCAGGCGACGGCGAGCAATGGTGGTGGTGACGAGGGCGACGACGATGCCGACATACCCCGAACGCTCCTGCATCGCGAAGCGTGCCGAAGGCATCCTCCGGCGCATCGCCGGCAGCACCGCGACGGCCTCGCCCATGCGCAGCACGCCGCGCAGAATGGGCACCTCGCCGAGCCGCCCACGGGCGAAACGTGGCTTCGCGCCAGAGCCCACGTGGACGGTGCCGTCGTCGTCGCGGGTTGCCGCCGCCCAATGGGTCGGCCCGTGGACAAGCAGGCCGTTGGCGAGGGCCATGCCACCGAGTCGCGGGCGAGAGCTCATTCGCTCAGCCTAAAGCCTCGCCGGGCGGCCATCCGACGTTCCGCGGCCATGCGTCCGGCCGCCGGGTCGGACCTATCGACGAAGCTCATCATCGCGGCGATCTGCGTGTGGCCGGCCTGGGTGGCGATCAGTTCGTGCATCTGTTGGGCGACAAGCCGGTACGACGGATGCCCCTGGGGTTGGCTGCGCAGCTCGATGACGTGCATCGCCTCGCGCGCGTTCATGACCATTGTGAAACGGACCCGGTGCGCCAGGGACACGGCATAGGCGGCGTCGCTCGGCGTCGCGACGAGCAGCTCGGCGAAGAGAGCGGCGCTGTCGGCCTGAACCTCGGCGTAGCGCTCGGCGTGGCCGGCTTCGGCGAGTTCGTGCGGGAGATCCCAGCCGAGGTACGGGGTGAGTGCTTGCGCTTGCAGGCTCAGGAGGCGATGGCGCTGGAGATCGCGGTAGGCGCCGTAGTCGCAGACGATCTCGAACGTGTACGTCGTCGTCTCGAGGGCGCGACCGGGGCGCTGGCGCCGGTCGGCACGGGCCCCCGCATAGGCGACGAGCACGTCGCGTCGATCGGAGGGCGCCATCTGGCGCGCCACCTCGCGGGCCGTCGCGAGATCGGCCCCGCTCGCCGCCCACAGGGCGTGCGCGACGACCCGTTCTTCTCCGTCGGGATCGAAGTCGATCAGCGTGACCTGGGCTGGTGTGGGAGCGCTACCCGCGAGTGAGGTGAGGTGCCGGTTCGCGTGCTGGGCGGTCGCGGTGGCGGTCTCGGCCAGATACGCCGAGTGTGCTCCGCCACGGTCGGGGCGGTCGGTGCGGGTCAGGAACGCGGGGATCACCGTCCGCAGCTCGGTGAGCATCTGCGCCGCGCACGTGCGCGCCTCGCTCACGGGGTGAGCGGCCATGCGGATGATCATCGCCTCGTACGCCTGGCCGGAGGCGAAGATCCCCGTGTTGCTGGTTGTCGCGGCGGGGAGCATCCCCCGCAGCGAATCGAGGGCGCGGGCGCGGATCGCCCGGGCGCGTGCCGGCGGTGGGGTGCCGTCGTCGGGCGTCTCGCGCTCCCAGAAAGCCACCATCGGTTCGATCAGCCCGGCGTAGGCGCCGAAGGCTCCGTCCATCACGGTGACATACCGCCCCGCCAGGGCAGTGTCGGCCATCACGCCCGTCGGCCGGTGGTAGCGGTAGTACCCACCCGGTTGGTCGGCGTAGGCGATGTAGCGGGTCGACTGTTCGAGGTAGCTGGCAAGGCGCCCCCACTGGAGCACCTTGGTCAGGATGTTCGAGGCGCCCTCGACGGCGAGGTGCACGGCTCCCAGTTGGGCCACCGAATCGTCGCCGTACTGGGCGAGAACGCGATCGTAGAGCGCGTGCGCCTGCTTCTCGCCCGGCCCTTCATTGGCCGCGCCCGCGTCGGGGTCGTCGGGGAGGAACTCGTCGATGAGCAGTCGCCGCAGCGATTTTGGGCTGCGCGAATAGCGCGCGAAGAGGGCGCCTTTCACGGTTTCTGGAAGGTTCGTGAGTGCGAAGACCGGGCCGTCGAGGTTCGAGACGTAGGGTCGAAGGCGCTCGCGCTCGCCTTTCGTGAGTTCGGAGTCCCCCAAGACGTCTAGTTATGGCTGTCCGACACGCGCGCAATCCTACCGCCGTGCACACACGCCGACTGCTTGGCCTCGCTGCTGTCGGTATCACCGTCGCCGCATCCGTTCTTGTCTCCACCGCAATCGCGGCTGCGCCCGAGCAGGCGTGTCGCGACGTTTCACGCCTCGGCGCCGTGCCGCTCGCGATTCCGGACGGGGCGAGCCGCAGCTTCGATGACCTCCTCGATGTGCGTGCCACGATGGCGATGTCGGCTCTGCCGCCCGGCGGCAACGGTGCCGGGGTAACCGTCGCCGACATCGAGTTCGACTGGGACCCCTTCCACGAAGACCTTAAGGATCGTCGCCTGCCCACCCCCGGGCGGTTTCGCGAGAACGCCGCCCAAGACATCAGCCACGGCACCGCCGTCTTGTCGCTGATCGGGGGCGATGCCGACGGCAGCGGAATCACGGGTCTTGCCCCCGGTGCAGCGCTCGCCCCACTGTCGCCCTACGTCGGTGGTCAGTACGTCCCCGATGAGGCGATCACCAACGCCGCAGCGGGTCTTCGTGCCGGTGACGTGCTGCTGATCGAGCTGCAGTCGGGCCTCTTCGGGCCCGTCGAGACCGACGGGTTCCACGGCCCCAAGGTTCGCGCCGCCATCGCCGCCGCGGTCGCGAAGGGGATCGTCGTGGTCGAACCGGTCGGCAACCTAGGGGAAGATCTCGCCACCTTTGGCGTCACCGCCGATAGCCCGGCGCTGATCGTGGGCGCGGGAAGCGCAGCGGCCGCCGGGCACCTCGAGCGTGGAACACTCGTCGGTTCGAACACCGGTACGCGCATCGATGTCCAGGGGCCTGGGGAGGCCGTGGTGACCGCGACCTCCGCGCCGAGCTACTTCGACTTTCTTCAGGGCGGCAGCGGCAACGGGTCGCGTTCGTACACCCACTGCTTCGGCGGCAGCTCGAGCGCGGCGGCGAGCGTCGCCGGCGCGGTCGCCGCGATGCAGGGCATCGCCCGGGCGCGCCGCGGGGCTCCGTTCTCGCCCGCCGAGGTACGCGAGCGTTTGGTCATCACCGGCGTGCCCCAGACCGACCCTCAGAACGGGAACATCGGCCCGCTGCCGCAGGTGCGGGCCGCGGCCGATCTCGACGAGCCGCCATCGCCGAGCGCCCTGCGTACGACGGCATCCGGCCCGGTGGCCCCCGGGCGTGTCGCCCTGCGCTGGAACTCCTCACCAACCGACATTCACGGTGGAGCCGGGCGTTCGGTCGACCAGATTCTCGTCGACGACACTGTCGTGGGGACGGTCGACGCCGAGCTTGGTGCGTTTGAGATCACCGTTCCCAATGGATCCCACCGCGTCGTCGTGCGCTCGCTCGATCGGGTGGGCAACGCGTCGTCGACGTCGCTGGATCTCGTTGTCGACGCCGATGCCCCTGCGGCCCCCCATGATCTGACCCCCGGCGGCGGAACCAGCGTGCCCTCGGGCCCGCTGACGCTGCGCTGGAAGAGCGCCCGTGACGACCCGCCACCCAACGGTTCTGGGCGCGCAGCTGATGTCGTGGTGTTCGACGGGCAAGAGGTTGCCCGGGTGGCCGCTGGTGTCGGCGCCCTCGAGGTGCAGGTCGCCCCCGGCGCTCACTCCTGGCAGGTTCGCTCGTTCGACGTCTCGGGCAACTCCTCGCAGACCACGGCGGCATTCACGGCCGCCGCACAGGGCTCGGGAGCGGCGGCGGTGCCGCCGCCCGGTGCACGTCTCGGCCGCCGCGCCGGTCGCCTGCTGGCCGCGCGAAGACAGGGCGCCGTCTGGCTGGTGCCCGTACGCATGCGCTCCGCAGCCAGAGCCCGCGCGACGGCCAACGGGAAGGCGGTCAACCTCGTCAACGGTCGCGGTGTCATTCGTGTTGCCCGCGGAGCAGTCGTGCGCGTGCGACTCACCTCGCCACGACTGCCCAGCGTCTCCTATCGCCTGAGCATCGGCACCGATGGCCGCCTGGTGGTCCGCCTGGTCTGACGAGGCTGGCGGCCGGGGAGGAAAATCAACCCAGCATCCTCGAGGCATGCTCGCGTCATGCCATGGCGGCGATCCAGGTGAAGAACGTCCCACCCGATCTGCACCGACGCCGGGCTGCTCTGCACGGCATGACGATCAGTGGCTACCTGCTGATGCTCGCGCAGCGTGATCTTGAGCGGCCCAGCCGCGTTGAGTGGTTTGCGAATCTGGCACTCCGGGAGCCAGTTCGCAGCCTTGACGTCGTCGCGGCCCTGCACGCTGCCAGAGCCGAGCGAGATGCGGGACTCCTTGATGCCCTGGGCGATTGACGCGTCGGCGCTGATCGAGGTTCTCCTTGGACCGGCGCGGCGCAAAAATCGCGAGCGTCGTCACGGACGACGAACTGTTGGCACCGGACCTCATCAGCGCCAAAGTGGTGTCGACGCTCCGTCGCGAAAGGTGGCGTGAGCAACGAGGATGCGATGCGAGCCATCGATGATTTGAGCCGGTCGCCGGAGCGCGTCTTCACGACGGGCCTCCTCCACGACGTATGGCCGTTGTGCGACCGTCTCTCGGCGTACGACGCCCAGTACGTCGCTCTCGCCCGGGCGATCGGTTGCGCCGTGGTGACATCTGATGGGCGCATGAGCAGAGCGCACGGGCTCGGTGTCGCGGTCGTTGCTGCGTGATGAACACGCGTTGACCTTATTAGTCCGAGCGCTAGACTAACCCCATGCCCGAGGCCGTCAACCTTCACGAAGCCAAGACGCACTTCTCCCGGCTCGTTGATCGTGCCCATGCGGGAGAGGAGATCGTGATCGCGAAGGCCGGTCGTCCATACGCGCGGCTCGTGCCTCTCGCCGACCCCCCCAAGCGGGAACTCGGGTTTCTGCCGGGGCATCTCGATGATGCCTTCTTCGACCCCCTTCCCGACGACGAACTCGTCGGCTGGGAGTGAGCGGGCTCCTTCTCGATACGCACGTGCTGATCTGGGCGGTGAGTGAGCCCGACCGTCTTTCACCGCACGCTCGGGAACTCATCGAAGACCCCGCGAACGCACTCCTTGTCAGCGCGGCCAGCGCGTGGGAGATCGCGACCAAGCACCGGCTTGGCAAGCTCCCGGGAAGTGCCCGCCTGGTAAGCGACTACCGTGGCGCCCTCGGCCGTCTGGGCGCACGCAGCCTGGTCGTCACCGACGAACACGCCCTTGCTGCGGGCTCGCTCTCGCACGCCCACCGCGACCCATTCGACCGGATGTTGGCCGCGCAGGCGGTCATCGAGGATCTCGAGATCGTCACGACCGACCGTCTTCTCGCGGAGCTGCCCGGAGTCCGGGCCAGGTGGTAGCCGACCGTTGACGAGCACTCCCCGTGGCCGAACGCGAGGAGGCGCTACCAGCCGTGGGTGCCGGGTCCGCCTTTGATCGGGCCGACGATGTCCGGGGTCACCCAGCCGCCGTAGAAGCCACCGTCCTGCGGCGTGACCCGTTCGCCGTCGACGAAGCAACCGTCCATCGCCGCGGGGTAGAAGGCGACGTGTCCGGCGATCGGGCCAAACGGGCCGGTCGGGGACGGGTAGTACCAGGCCGCGCGCCGGGCGATCCGGTCGCCGCCGTGCACGTCGTAGTAGCTGGCCCCGCCCTTCCATTCGCAGTAGCTCGATCCCTCGGCGGGGACCAGCGCCCCGTCGAGGATGTCCTCGGGCGGCAGGTAGTAGGAGGGCGGGTGGCTGGTCTCGAGCACCCGGTAGGCCCCGCGGGTCTCGACGATCGTCTGCCCGCCGAGCACGATCACCAGCAGCCGTGAGGTGTGCTCAAGGCGCGGTGGGCGGGGGTAGTCCCAGACCGATTCCTGCCCCGGGCCGGGGGCGATCCTTCGGCGGTCAGCCACCCAGAATGCGAAGGGCGATGTCGCGCACGCGGCCACCGTCGGCCTGGCCGGCGAGCTTGGCCATCGCCGGCTTCATGACTTTGCCGACGGCCTTCACGTCGTCGATGCCTTCGGCTGCGATGACCTCGCGGACGACGGCCTCGATAGCGTCATCGCCGAGCTGCTGCGGCAGGTACTCCTCGAGGATGGCCATCTCGACCTGCTCCTTCTTGACCAGCTCGCTGCGGTTGCCCGCGGCGAACGACTCGATCGATTCCTGGTGACGCTTCACCAGGCCCCGCAGCACCCGCACCGCGTGGTCGTCGGAAACCGGCCCGCGGGCTTCGATTTCGGCGTTCTTCAGCGCGGCCCGCGCCCGCCGGATCGTCGCCAGGCGAACCTTCTCGCCCGCCCTCAGCGCGCTCTTTGCATCGTCGTCAAGTTGCGTGGAGAGGCTCATGCCGCCAAAGGTACCGCACCGGTCGGGGTTGGAAGGGCGCGTTGCTCATCTGCCGCGTCCGGCACCAACTGTTTCCGCCCAGCATCTCTACGCTTTCGTCATGGCGCGGCCGCGAGCTCGGATCCTGTTGGTCACCGGGGGCTCGGGCTTCCTGGGGAGGCACCTCCTCGATTCTGCATCTGAGGAGTGGGCGATCGTCGCGCCGTCGTCGCAGGCGCTGGATATCGTCGACCGCGAGCGAGTCATCACGACGATCCGTGAACTGCGGCCTTTCGCGATCGCGCACCTCGCCTACCGCAGGGACGACCGCCAGGTGATCGTCGTGGGCAGTCGCAACGTGGCGGAGGCGGCCGCGTCGGTCGGTGCGCGCCTGATCCACCTGTCGACCGATGTCGTTTTCCCCGGTCGAAGCGCGCCGTATCGGGAAGAGGATCCGACCGACCCGATCAGCGACTACGCGCGGGCCAAAGTCGACGCGGAGGACGCCGTGCGCGCGGCATTTCCGGCCGCCGTGCTGATTCGTACATCGCTGCTCTACGGCACCGAGTGCCTCGGGGCGTGCCAGCTCGACGTGCGCCGCGCGCTCGACGACCCGTCGGCGATGAGCTTCTTCCGCGATGAGGTCCGTAGCTTTACCCACGCCGCCGACGTCGCACGCGCCGTTTTCTCGTTGGCCGGCCAGCCGGAGATCTCCGGTCCCCTGCACGTGGCGGGCCCGGAACCGCTCGACCGGCTCCATTTCGCCCGGCTCGTTGCGCGGCGACTGGGTCAGTCCGACACAGGGCTTGTTGGATCGACCATCGCCGCGTCCGGCCTCGCTCGTTCGGCCCGGGTCGTTCTCGACTCCTCGCGCGCCATCGCGTTTGGGTTGAGTTGCCGCGCGGTCAGCGACGCCCTGGGCTGAGATGCGCGCCCCGAGGCCGAGCTAACCCCTGCACGCCGTACGCCGAACCGCTCGACGAGCTCGTCGCTTCCCGCGTGGCGGAGGCGTAGGGACCGGACGATGTGGGCGACCGTCGCGGTGGGCACGGCGAGCCCTTCGGCGATCTGGGAGCCCTCGACCCGTTGCGCCATTCGGGCGTGTCGAGGAGGTTCGGGAGGTCACGTGTCGGTCGCATGTCTCTCATTCGTAGTCAGCCCCGGAAATGCTGAAGCGAAATCTCCAGATCACGTGACGTGCCCGCTCGGTCCGCTCTTCAGCCCGGGGGGTCGGTGAGGATCGCCCTCGCCCGCGCGACCAACTCGTCGCTGCCGGAATGGCCGAGGCGCAGCGAACGGGTGATCCAGGTCATCACGGTGCCCGTCGACACACCGAGGCCTTCGGCGATCTCGGCCACTGACAGGCCCGCGCAGACCAGGCCGAGCACCTCGACCATCTCAGGGCCGGGGCCGGCGGCGTCCGTGCCGCCCGCTGCAGCGACGGTCCCCGGGCCTCGTGCCCCATGCCCCAACCCGACGTCGCCACGATGCGACGCACCACTCGCGCTCGGCCCCGACCCGTTCGGCCATTCCGGCGGATCGAGAAGGCACTCGACGTCAAAGGTGGGTCGCATACTTCTTAGACGTCGCGAGAGGGCAAAGCCGTTCCGCCCAAACCGGGAGAATCCGCAGGCACCATCGCAAAGTGCGCGCTTTTTCGGGTGGTGAACTTCATCAGCGGGCGGAGTTTGAGGGCCAGGCGTGTCCGGGCGATGAGGTCGTCGCCTCCTTCGACCTCCAAGCCAGGCCGCGGGCGATGTGCGACGTGACCGTCTGGGTCGTGACGTTGAGGATCTCCGCGATCTCCGGCAGAGGGAGGCCCTCAACCACGAGCTCGAGGACGTGACGTGTTCGCCGCGAGGTACGGCGTCCCGGCTGGGTCCGGAGTGACATCTCGTGCGGTCAGCGCCTCCCGGATCCCGGCGAAGTCGTGGACCACCCCCGCGGACCGCCGTGGGAACGGAGCCCCGTCGATCCACAGCTCGACGCCTCTGCCGAGCGCAGGAGGCCCGACCGCCACGAGGATCTCCGCGGAGCCATCGGGGTCGGGGCCGGCGGCATCCGTGCCGTTCACCGCGGCGACGATGCATAGGCTTCGTGCCCGATGCCCCAACCCGTCGTCTCCGCGAGGCGACTGATCGTCGTCGTCGCGCCCCGACGCGCTGCCCATCGCGCCGGATCGAAGGGGCGCGTGACGTCGAGAATCGGCCTCATGCTTGTCCAGGGGCCCGCGGCGACGAAAACCATGCACCCACAATCGAATGATTTCGCCAAAATCATCACCACGGCGTGAGTTGTTGCTCACGAGCGCTCCGGCGCCTCAAAAGGGCTGCGTGGCCGCATCATCAGATGAGTCTCGGCGCAGGCGGCGCAGCCGTTCGTAGAGCGCACCCTCCGGGCCCCGGTCGGCGGGCTCGTAGAAGACGGTCCCCTCGAGGCCATCGGGCAGCAGCGACTCGTCGAGGACTCCGTCGGGCACGTCGTGGGGGTAGTGGTACCCCTGCCCGTGACCGAAGTGGCGGGCGTTCGGACGCGACCCGTCGCGCAGCGACAGGGGCGGCCGTCGCGCCCCCTCACGCTCGACCAGGGCCTGGGCGGCGTTGATCGCTCTGTAAGCGGCGTTCGACTTCGGCGCCAACGCGATATACGTCGCTGCCTGGGCGAGGTTGATCCGCGCCTCGGGCAGGCCGATGAACTCGACCGCCCGCGCGGCGGCGACCGCGACCGACAGGGCCTCGGGATCGGCGTTACCGACATCCTCGCTGGCGGCGACGATGATCCTACGGGCGATGAACTTCGGGTCTTCTCCACCCGCCAGCATCACCGCCAGGTAATAGACGGCGGCATCGGGGTCGCTGCCGCGCATCGATTTGATGAACGCTGAGATCGTGTCGTAGTGGGCATCGCCCGACTTGTCGTAGACGACCGCCCGCCCGCCACCGGCCTGCAGCACCGTCTGCGTGTCGATGCTCGCGCCGTCGGCGAGGCCACCGGCCGCGGCTTCCAGCAGGTTCAGCGCGGCTCGTGCGTCGCCGCCGGCCCGTGAGATCAGCGCGGCGCGGGCATCGTCGTCGAGCCCGACACGTCCACCAAGGCCCCGCTCGTCGGCGAGGGCCCGGTCGACGAGGGTCCCGATCTCCGCCTCGTCCAATGCCTCCAGAACCATGACCCGCATTCGGGAGACAAGCGCCGCGTTGACCTCGTAGTAGGGGTTCTCGGTGGTCGCGCCGATCAGCGTGACAAGGCCCTCCTCGACGGCCGGCAGCAGGGCATCCTGCTGGCCTTTGTTGAAGCGGTGGATCTCGTCGATGAACAGCACGGTTCTTTGCCCGGTCGCGAGCCGATCACGTGCGCGAGCCAGTGCCGCGCGGACCTCGGCAAGGGTTGCCTGGGTCGCCGAAAGCTCCTCGAACACGGCCTTCGACGAGGCGGCGACAACCCGGGCGAGCGTCGTCTTGCCGCTTCCCGGAGGCCCGTAGAGCACCATCGACGGCGCCCGGTCGTCGGCGATCGCGCGGCGCAGAAAGCCATCGGCTCCGAGCAGGGCCGGCTGGCCGACGACGTCCTCCAGAGTCTTCGGTCGCATCCGCGACGCCAGGGGGCCGCCACGGGTGAGCTGCTCGTCGACGAGGCCGGCAAACAGGTCGTCGCCCTGGGGCGGCGGTTTGCGCGGGACCATCAGTGCGCCTCCATCGGTTCGGGAAGCAGGTACGCCACCAGACCGCCGAGCGCCGGCAGGGCCGCCAGCCAAAGAAGGGCGGTCTCACGCCCGGCAGCGTCGGCGAGCGCACCGAACAGGGCCAGGCCGGGCGGGGCCGAACCGATCGCGCCGAAGCCGATCAGAAGCCCTGCCGCAAGGGCCAGGCGCGATGGCATGTACCGCTGCCCAAGCGCAACCGTCACCGAGAACGACGCCATCAGAACGCCTCCGCACAGGCCGAGCACGGCTACCGCGGGCCCGAGCGGAAGCAGCACGACGGCCACCACCAGCGGGGTCGCCACCGGCATCGTCCACATCAGCATCCGCCGACTACCGATCCGCTCGGCGAGCTGTGCGCCGAGCAGGGTGCCGATGGTCGCCCCGGCGGTGAACAGGAAGACACTCAAGCTCGTCAGAGCGTCGGAGAGCCCGCGTTGGCGTGACAGAAGCAACGGCACGAGGGCGAGCATGACGAAGAACGTCCAGGTGCGCAGGGTCGTGACCACCAAGAGAATCACCACCCCCGCCACGTTGCTCGCCGGTCGGGGTCCCGAGCTCGCCGAGGTATGGGTGGGGAGCGCCACCCGCGCGTTCACTAAACGCAGCCATGCCGTGACGATCAGGCCCGGGATCAGGACGAACAGCGTCGCCCGCAGGCCGATGAAGGGAGCCGCGACACCGACAAGCAGGGGCCCGAGCGAAAAGCCCAGGTTTCCGCCGAGCATGAACCACGCGAGGCCCGTGGCAGGGCGCCCGGCCGAGGCCTGGTTGGCGACCCGCGCAGCCTCCGGATGGTAGGCGGCGATACCGAGCCCCGAGATGATTACGCAGGCCAGCACGGCCAGATAGCTGCCCGCCAGCCCGGCCGCCGCGACCCCCGCGCTTCCCACGGCGACGCCACCCCAGAGCAGCCAGGGCGCGCCGCGGCGATCGGCAACGATGCCGAAGATCGGTTGAATGGCCGACGACGCCAGCAGCGATGCACCGAGGATCATCGTTGCCTGGAGATCGCTGAGGGAGAATTGGTCCACGAACAGCGGCAGCAGCGCGGGAAGGACGCCGGTGCACAGATCGACCACGAGGTGTCCGGCGGCGAGACCGGTTATCGCGACCCCGTCGAAGCCCGCGGCGACCTCGCTGCGTGCGCGCAGGCCGGTCATTCCCACGTGATCGCCGCCCGCGACATCGAGGCGGCTCTGCGCCATATCGGCGGCCAGCCCGACGCGGCTGACGCCTTCGCCGCGTGGGTTGACGATGACGCCATCTTCGCGAACCTCGATGCGGTCGAGGCCGTCTGCCCGCCGGGGCGTATCGGGCTAGCCGCGGGCGCGTTCGCCGCGATCGTCGGGCCCCTTTTCGGCGAGTTCGAGTGAGGGATGGTTTGCCCCATCGTTCTCGATGAATATCTCCTCGAGGCTCTCGCGTAGGTCGAGGTGCTTCGGCTCCCACCACGCGAGGTCGCGGACGAACCCCGAGACGCGTTCCACCACGAGGGCGAACACAAGCGTCGCCACGGCCATCACCGGGACCGCCCCGCCGCCGGCGTCACTTCCGAAAAGCCCCGCCTCGACCTGCGGATGATTCCGGTCGAGTAGGGGGCAGAAGACCAGCCCCCACAGCAGAAGCACCAGGACGGCCAACGGCAGCATCCGCACCATGAGGGGGCGGCCGCCCATGGCTGCGCAGACCCCGCGCTGGACCACCGCCAGGCCGATGCCGATCGCGAGGACCGCAAGGAAGCCCCGGCGCGGGACGTCCTCGGCCACTGCCCCGATCGAGAGCCCAACGCCGGCATTGGTGTCGAGGTCGAAGTAGCCCTTCTTGAAGCCTTCTTGAGCGACGATCAAGAAACACAGCGCGCCGATCAGCCCGCCGAGGATGACCGCCAGCACCTCGCGCACCCAGCGGGGGTGGGCGAAAGCGGGCGCACGATCCGCCGCGCTACTCATCCCGCGGGTTCGCCCGTAGCCAGGCGATGCGCTGCCACAGGTCGCGCCCGCTCATGTCTTCGGTGATGCGGAAGCTGTTTGCGCACAACGGGCAGGCGGTGAACGCCTGGAACTCGGGGATCCCCTCTTCGTCAACCCGCCCCGAGGGGATCAACATCAGGTCGCCCCAACAGTCGTCGGTCGGGCACCGCACGCGGGCGTCGACGTTCGCGAAATCACTCGAGCGGAGTTCGGGCGTAGGCATCGGCGCGAGCGTACGTCAGATCTCGAACAGGGGGAAAGGGTAGAATCCCCCCGGCATTTACCCTTTCTCTGCGAAACGCCCCCACGGAGAGACAGATGGCCCGTTCGTACCAGGACCTCCTTGCCGCCGCGCGTCAGGACGTGCCCGAGATCTCGGTCGCCGAGCTTGTCGAACGCCGCGCGCAGGCCGACGGCCCGCTGGTCGTCGACGTGCGTGAGCAGAACGAGTGGGACGAGGGCCACATTCCCGGCGCGGTGCTTGTTCCCCGGGGCTTTTTGGAGAACCGGATCGCGGGTGTCGCCCGGCCTGACGAGGAGGTCGTCCTGTCGTGTGCCAGCGGCAACCGGTCGCTTCTCGCCGGCATCACGCTGCGCGAGATGGGTTTCACAAACATCACGAGCCTCGCGGGGGGCTTCACCCGCTGGAAGCAAAGCGGCCAACCGGTCGACGTTCCAAAGACCCTCACCGTCGACCAGCGCGCCCGCTACAGCCGCCACGTGCTGATCCCGGAGGTCGGGGAAGAGGGCCAGCTGAAGCTGCTCGGCAGCCGTGTGCTCGTGATCGGTGCGGGCGGGCTGGGTTCCCCCGCCGCCTACTACCTGGCCGCGGCCGGGGTCGGCACCCTCGGCCTGGTCGATGACGACGTCGTCGATTCCAGCAACCTGCAGCGCCAGATCATCCACACGACCGAGCGCGTCGGGATGCTCAAGGGCGAGTCGGCCAAGGTCGCGATCAATGCCCTGAACCCCGACGTGACGGTCAACGTGCATCCGTTTCGGGTCACGCGCGACAACGTCCTGGAACTGCTGAGCCAGTACGACCTCATCGTCGACGGCGCCGACAACTTCCCCACGCGGTACCTGCTGGCCGACGCGTCGCTGATGACGCGCACGCCGTTGGTGCACGCGAGCATCCTTCGCTTCGAGGGCCATGCCTCGGTGTTCATGCCGTACGAGGGCCCCTGCTACCGCTGCCTTTTTCCCGAGCCGCCGCCGCCCGATCTGGCGCCCTCGTGCGGTGAAGCCGGCGTGCTCGGTGTGCTGTGCGGCGTGATGGGCAACATCCAGGCCAACGAGGCGATCAAGGTGCTGCTCGGTATCGGTGACACGCTCGCCGGTCGGCTTCTCGTCTACGACGCACTCGGGATGACGTTCACCGAGCTGAAGGTGCGCCGCGACCCGAATTGCCCGGCCTGCGGGCCCGACGCGCACCTGGACTTCCGCGACTACGACGCCTGGTGCGCCGGGGTCGGTCGCCACGACCACGCCACCGCGGGGAGCCACGCATGAGCACCGTTCGGATTCCCCCTGTCCTGCGGCAGGCCGTGGGCGGTCAGCGCCAGGTCGAGATGGCGGGGGCAACCGTTGGTGAGGTCCTGGAAGCCCTGTACACCGAGCATCCCGAGGTGCGTACCCAGCTGGTCACGTCCGAGGGAGAGCTGCACCGGTTCGTGAACCTCTACGTCAACGATGAGGACATCCGGCTCGGCGGCTGGCTCGACACGCCGGTCAGCGAGCGCGACACGCTGCTGATCCTGCCGGCCATGGCCGGAGGGGCCGCGCGGATCTCGTGAGCACCTTCGCCTCCCGCACGCTGGAGCCGCCGAGCCCGGCGACCCACCCCGACGTGCTGTCGACGATCGGCGAGACGCCCCTCGTCGAACTCTCGAAGATCACGCCGAACCCTGACGTACGCATCCTCGCCAAGCTCGAGAGCCACAACCCTACCGGCTCGATCAAAGACCGCACCGCCCTGTCGCTGATCACCGACGCCGAGCACCGCGGGCTGATCCGCCCCGGCGACACGATCATGGAGCCGACCTCGGGTAACACCGGGATCTCCCTGGCGATGATCTGCCGCGTCAAGGGCTACAAGCTGATTGCCGTAATGCCCGACAACGTGACGCCCGAGCGCTCTCAACTGCTGTCGCTTTACGGCGCAGAGATCGTTACGTCTGGGGGCGAGTTCGGCTCGAACGGCGCGGTCGAAGTCGCAAAGGCCTTGTCGGAAGAGAACGGCCTCTTCATGCCGTTTCAGTACGGCAACCCGGCGAACCCCCGAGCCCACTACGAGGGCACCGCCGAGGAGATCATCCGCGACTGCCCGGAGCTGGATGTTTTCGTGGCAGGACTCGGCACCGGTGGCACCCTGATGGGCTGTGGCCGGCGCCTCAAAGAGCACCGCGCCGACATCCAGATCGTGGCCTGCGAACCGCTGCAGGGAGACCCGGTGAGTGGCCTTCGCAGCCTCGACGACGGCTTCGTGCCGCCGATCCTCGACCTCTCCCGGCTTGACCGAAAGCTCTTGGTCTCGAACCGCGATGCGCTGGTGATGACGCGTCGGCTGGCCTCTGAGGAGGGCATCTTCGCGGGCGTTTCGTCGGGCGCGGTGATCCATACGTGCGCGCGTATGGCGAGCCAGATGGAGCGCGGCACGGTCGTCGGGATTATCTGCGACAGCGGCTGGAAGTACCTGTCGGCGGGCATCTGGACCGGCGAGCTCGACGACGTCGAAGACACGCTCGACAACGGCATCTTCTGGTAGTGAGGCTCCCCCGGGCCCTGGCCGACGATCTCGTAGCGCACGCCGTCGAAGATCTCCCGAACGAGTGCTGCGGGCTGATCTCCGGTAACGGCATCGACGCCGTGCAGGTTCACCGGGCGGTGAACACTGAGCAGAGTCCATTCATGTACGTGATGGATCCGCGCGAGCAGCTCACGCTGATGGATGCGATCGACGACGCCAACGAGGACCTCGTGGCGATCTATCACTCGCATACCCGCTCGGCCGCATACCCTTCACGCACCGATGTCGAGTTGGCCTTCTTTCCGCAGACGCTCTACGTGATCGTCTCCCTTGCCGATCGGGACGCCCCCGAGATACGGGCCTTTCGCCTGCGTCGCGATGCGCCCGTCGGCGAAGCCGTTACCGAAGAGCCCGTGGAGATCACATGACCCCCATCCGCTCCGTCACCGCCGCTGCCCTGTGCGTTCTCGCCCTCGGCGCGATCACCGGATGCGCAAGCGACAAGGAGGTCGTCGTGACCCAGACCGTCCCGAACACGGCGTCGTCCGCGTCGACGACCCAGAGCACGCCGACGACCCCGACCTTCGCGACCGCTGAAGCGAGCGCTGAGCTGGCGTTGCGTCTTCCACCATCGGGCTCGATTCCCAAAGTGGCAACGGGCGGCGTGCAGAAGTTCCCGACCGCGGACGGGCTCACGGGCGCGCTGTACAAGCCTGGCGATCCCACCGCCGCCGCGGGGGCTCAACGTCTGCGTGATTCCGGCTATCAGGGCGGAGCGCTGCGCGACCAAAAGGGTACTGCGCCCCTCACGGATCTCGTTCTTCTGCGCTCCTACGTCTTCCGGCTCGGCTCGCCGGAGGAGGCAAGTTCGGAAGTCTCACGCGGAGTCGACGAGGTCCGCGCGACCAGCTCGCCACTGCTCACGGAGCTGGCGTTGCCCGATGTGCCGAACGGCCGTGGTGTCAGCGGCCCCGTCACGATCAGCGGCCAGAAGGCCAAGCTGGTGTTCATCACCTTCTCGGCGGGGCAGGACGTGTTCGGCCTCCAAGCCATCGCGCTCGCCGATGCGAAAGTCTACGAGCCCCAGTTGAAAGCGCTCGCCAAGACGCTCTACGTCGCCTACGGATTGAACCCCTGACCTCGCGCTGATCCGGCGGGGTGCACCCCCGCCGGATCAGGCGAACTATTCGGCGGCGGCCTCCGCGGCCTTCGCGGTGCGTCGCACGCGCCGCTTCGGGGCGGCGGGCTCCTCGGTGGTCGTCGCCTCGGTGGTCTGCGCCGCCGGGGCTGCGGTGCTGCGCCGGACGCGCCGCTTGGGGGCGGCGGTTTCGGCGTCGGCGGCCGTGGCGGTCACCTTGGGCTCGGCCTTCTTCGTTGCGCGACGGGCACGCGGCTTCGGAGCCATCGGCTCGTCGCCACTCGTCGCCTCGCTGGGCTCCGCGGCCTTCTTGGTGGTGCGACGGGCGCGCGGCTTGGGTGCCGGAGCCTCCTCGACGGCCGCTAGGGGCTCGGCGTCTCCGAGCAGCTCAGCCACACGAGATCCGCGGCGAACGCGGCCCCGTGTCGCTGTGCCCCCGTCGACCGCCGGCTCGGGAGCGGGTGCCGGCGTCGGTGCCACTTCGGGCTCGGGCACGATCGCCACCATGGGCGCCTCGTCGACGGGCGTGTCGTCGGTCGTGGTGACGCTGCGACGGCGACGGCGACTCGAGATCGGCGCGGCGTCCTCGTCCGTTGGCTCGCTGGCCGGGACGACCTCAACAACAGGCTCCGCAGCGACGGTGCCATCGTCGGCGTCCGAATCGCCCGCCCCACGGCGGCGACGGCGACGGCGCGGCGTGGGGGCCTCTTCGACCACTGCGTCGGAAACCTCGACGAGCTCGGGAATATCTTCGCCGAGTTCCGGGCCGAGCATGATCATGTCTTCGTAGCTGATCGGCTGATCCAGCGGTGGCAGGGCCGACATATCGAGCTCCACCGTCGGCTCGACCACGAACTCGAACGTGTCGGCGCCGCTCGGTGCGACGGGAGCGTTCTCACTCGCGGGGGCGCTTGACTCGCCACGACGTGGGCGCCGCCGCCGTCGACCGCGACCCTCGCCGGGCTCTTCGCCGGACGCCGGTGCGGCGGGCCGTTCGGCCGTCGCGGATGTTCCGCTCGGCGGAGCCGAGGTCGTGCCACCCTCGGCGAGCTCGACCCGATACGTGCCGCTGCGCGGGTCGGTCTCCAACCGAACGATGCCCTTCTTGGACGCCGTATCGAGGAACTTCGAGAAGGTCGAGAAGCCGACCTCGTTCTCGTCGAACGCCGGGTTCTTGCGGCGCATCGAGTCTTTGACGACGCTCGCCAACGGCCACTCGACGCCCTCGCGCTGAAGCGCGGTGAGCGTGGCGCGCAGCATGTCAACGGGGTCGACGGTGCGTCCGCCGACGGTCGACGATGCCGTCGCGGCCCGCGCGGCCAGATTGTCGTAGAAAATGAACTCGTCGCAGTTGGCGATCAGTAGCTCACTGGCCGAATCACGGTTACCCATTCCGGTGACGCGCTTGTTCAGCTCGCGCAGCTTCCCGACCAGCGGCGTAAAGTCGCTGTCGCCGGAGACGATCACGAAGTCGGTGAGGTGGTCGCGACTAAAAGCGAACTCCATCGCGTCGACGGCCATCTTGATGTCGGCGCGGTTCTTGGCGCCTTCGCGGGCCGACGGCATCTCGATCAGCTCGAGGCCGGCGTTCTGCAGGTCGTGCCGTGCGTCGCGGTAGCGACTCCAGTCGGCGTAGGCGCGCTTGACGAGTACGCGCCCCTTGTCGGCGAGCCGGTTCAGTACGAGATGGATGTCGAAATCCCCGCGACCCTTTACTCCGGGTCGGGCCATGTTCTCGTAATCGACCAGCACGCAGAGAGC
>JANLSO010000037.1:0-41005 GCA_031362405.1 Thermoleophilia bacterium
GCGCCGGGGAGGGCAAACTGCGCGCCCCCGAGACCCTCGACGAAGTAGCCGCGGCGGCACAGGCCCAGGGTTTCCATCGCGACCAGCTCGGAATAGACGCCCGAGAACCCCCCGGCGATGCCGTCGCCAAGGACGGCGCCCCGGGTCAGGACGCCGTGCCGTTCGACGAGCAGCTCAGCCAGTGCGCGGCGGCGCTCGGTCGGGGCGGGTGCGCGGGCGAGCAGGCGCGCGGTCAGCGACCAGCGGCCCGCGACGGCGGCAAGACCCGATCGGCTCGACCGTCGCACCGACGGGCGCAGGCCGGGCCGGTGGCGCGGTACGACGGCGGGCAGACGGCGTGGCGCGCGCAATGGCGCCCAGAGGTCGTTGGTGGCCTCGCCCGCCCAGACCAGGCTCCACAGCGCCGCGAAGACATCCTCCCGCGCAGCGTCGACGATGTCGAGCAGGTCGTCCCAGAACGAGGCACCTGCGGCAAGAGCTTCGCGCACCGCGATCGCGAGCGGGTCGTCGGGCGGGTCGTCACTGGCGGGCGGGGGGCCGAAGATGCGTGCGTCTTCGCGGATGTAGAGCGCGACACGACCGCCTCCTGACCCGCCGCCGGCGCCCATCCAGACGATCTCTCCGGCGGCCGCGAGCTGGTCGAGCCACGACGGGCTGTACGAGCCGAGGCGCCGGGGGAACACCTCGCCCTCCCACTGGGCCGCCGGCAGAGCGAGGCCCTGTAGCGGACCGATGATCTCGCGCAGGCGCTCGGGGCCGGCTCCGACGGTCGAGCGGTCGATGCCGTGCCAGACGGGCAGGAACCGCCCCAGCGCGGCGGGTTCGGCCGCCTCGACCTCTTTGCGCAGTACGGCGAGGCTTGCCCGGCGTAGTCGGCGCAGCACGTCGGCGTCGCACCATTCGTGGCCGGAGCCTCCGGGACGCATCTCGCCGCGGACGATCGCGCCGGAGGTCTCCAGACGTGCCAGCTCGGCCTCGGCGGCCTGCCGTGTGATGCCGAAACGCTCGGCCAGCTCGATCGCCCGAAACGGGCCACGGGCGCGGGTCCAGCGCGCGACGAGGCCCGCGAGCGCCGCCTCGACGGGTTTCAGGAAAACGTCGGGAAGCCCGGCGGGAGGCATGACCCCGAGGCCATCGCGATAGCGGGCGGCGTCATCGGCGGCGATCCAGCGTTGTTCGCCGGCAATGCGGATCTCGCACGCCCGGCGTTCGGACGCGAGTGCTTCCAGCCACGCCGCAACCTGCTCGGGTTCGGTGATGCGGGCCGTGACCTCCGCGACCGAAAGGTCTCCGATGCGCCGGAAAAGGTCATGCAAAGTGTCGGCGCTGCGGGCCTGGGCGCGCTCCGACAGACCCTGCAGGTCGGCCTCGACGCTGTCGAGCGCTCCCGGGTCGATCAGCTCGCGTAGCTCGTCGCGGCCGAGTAGTTCGCGCAGCAGATCGCGATCGAGGGCCAGAGCATGGGCACGTTGCTCGGCGACCGGGGCGTCGCCCTCGTACATATAGCTCGCGACGTAGGCGAACAGCAGTGAGGCCGCGAACGGCGATGCGGTCGAGGTCTCTGCCTCGATCACCGAGACGTTTCGTGACGCCACCCGGCTGAGCAGGTCGCGCAGGGCAGGGAGGTCGAACCAGTCGTCGAGGCACTCTCGGTAGGTCTCGAGGATGACCGGGAAGCTTCCGAAGCGGCGGGCCACCTGCAGCAGCGACGACGCTTTCAGACGCTGCTGCCACAGCGGTGTGCGCTGGCCGGGGCGGCGCCGCGGCAGCAGCAGCGACCGCGCGGCGTTCTCGCGAAAACGCGAGCCGAACAGGGCCGTTCCGCCGAGCTCGCCGATGACCAGCTCATCCAGCTCGTCGGGTTCGATCATCACGAGGTCCGACGGGGGGGCGCTGTCGGCCTCGGGGAAATGGACGGCGATGCCGTCGTCGGTCCAGATCGTGTGGGCTTCCTGGCCGGTCTTCTCGCGTATCCGGGCGCCGATCGCCATCGCCCACGGGGCGTGCACCCGGGCGCCGTAGGGCGTCAGCACGCACAGGCGCCAGTCTCCGATCTCGTCGCGGAAGCGCTCGACGACAATGGCGCGGTCGCTGGGCACGGTTCCCGTGGCCTCGGCCTGATCGTGCACGTACGCCACAAGGTTCTCGGCGGCACGCTCGTCGAAGTCGCTCTCGGCGCGCAGGCGGGCGCGGGCGTCTTCCGGGGTTGCCGCCAGCAGCTCGCGCGTCAGTCGGCCCACCGCGGCGCCGAGCTCGGCGGGTCGGCCGACGCCCTCCCCGCGCCAGAACGGCACAGCCCCGGGGGCTCCGGGGGCGGGCGACACGATCACGCGGTCGCGGGTGATCTCCTCGATCCGCCAGGTGGAGGCACCGAGCATGAACGTCTGGCCCGGGCGGGCCTCGTAGACCATCTCCTCGTCGAGCTCGCCGACCCGGCTCGAGCCGTCGCCCAGGTAGACCCCGTAGAGGCCGCGGTCGGGGATGGTGCCGGCGTTCTGGACGGCCAGTTGCCGGGCCCCGGGGCGTCCGCGGACGATGTCGGCGACGCGATCCCAGACGATGCGTGGGCGCAGCTCGGCCATCTCATCCGACGGATAGCGGCCCGAGAGCATGTCGAGCACCCCGTCCAGCTGCTCGCGCGAAAGCTCCGAGTACGGGTAGGCCCGCTTTGCGAGCGCATGGAGGTCGGCGACGGGCCACTCGGCCTCGGCGCACATCGCGACGACTTGCTGTGCGAGGACGTCGAGCGGCTGGCGCGGAACGCGGGTGTGCTCGATCTCACCGGAGTGCATCCGGGCGACGACCGCGGCGCACTCCAGGAGGTCGCCGCGGTACTTGGGGAAGATCCGTCCCCGGCTGGCGGCACCGACGTGGTGGCCCGCACGACCGACGCGCTGGATCCCCCGGGCGACGCTGCGTGGGCTCTCGACCTGAATCACCAGATCGACGGCGCCCATGTCGATACCAAGCTCGAGGCTGCTGGTCGCGACGAGTGCCGGCAGCCGGCCGGCTTTGAGTTCCTGCTCGATGATCTGGCGCTGCTCGCGGGCGAGGCTGCCGTGGTGGGCGCGTGCGACCTCCTCCTCGGCCAGCTCGTTCAGGCGCAGGGCGAGTCGCTCGGCGAGGCGACGGTTGTTGACGAAGATCAGCGTCGAGCGGTGGGCGCGCACCAGCTCGAGCAGCTGGGGGTACATGGCCGGCCAGATCGAGCGGTGTTTCGATTCGGATCCTGCGACGTCGGAGTACTCGGCCACCGGATCGGGCCCGTTGGTGGCGAGGTCGCTCATGTCGTCGACGGGGACGATCACCTCGAGGTCGAGTTCTTTCGTCGACCCGGCGTCGATCACCTCGACGGGGCGCGGCGTGCCATCCGGGGCTTGCCCACCGAGGAACCGGGCGATCTCCGACAGCGGCCGCTGGGTTGCCGACAGGCCGATGCGTTGAAGCCTCCCGCCATCGGCGGCGACCAGATCGTCGAGGCGTTCGAGGCTGAGGGCCATATGCGCGCCCCGCTTGGTGGCGGCGACGGCGTGGATCTCGTCGAGGATGATCGTGCGGCCGCCTTGCAGCACCTCCCGGCCCCGAGAGGTGAGCATCAGGTAGAGGCTCTCGGGGGTCGTGATGAGGATATCCGGGGGTCGGCGCAGCATCCGTTGGCGCTCGACCTGCGGGGTGTCGCCGGTGCGCACGGCCACCGTGATCTCGGGGAGTTCCTGCCCGTGGCGGCGGGCGGCGTCGGCAAGGCCCGCGAGTGGCCCGGAGAGGTTCCGCTCGACGTCGTAGTTCAGCGCTTTGAGCGGTGAGACATAGAGCACGCGCTCGGCCGGCCGGCCCTCGAGCTTCGCCGTGACGAGCTGGTTCAGCGCCCAAAGGAACGCCGCCAGGGTCTTGCCCGAGCCGGTCGGCGCGAGGATCAGCGCGTGATGACCCGCCGCGATTGCCGGCCAGCCGCGGGTCTGGGCCTCGGTGGGGCCGGCGAACGCCCGTCCGAACCACTCCGCCACGAGGGGATGGAACGGCGCGAGCGCTCCGGGTGAAGAGGTGGAAGCCACGCCCGCGATGGTAGTCGGGTGCCCCAACGCGCGCCTGTGGGGTCCGCCGGGCTCAAGAACGACGGGGTCCCGGCCGAATGGCGGCATGAAAGTGAATGTTCTCCCAGGGAAGGGTCGAGTTGATCTCAGGCGACGAAGTAACCGGTATCGACGCGGCGATGGCGCGCGTCTCGGAGATTCAGTCGATGCTGACGTCGACCACCGTCACGCCCACGCCGGTCGCCGCGACCAGTGGCTTCGCCCAGCAGCTCGCCCAGGCGCAGACGCCCGGCACGAGCCAGGCCTACGTCGACCCGACGGCCCTGCCCAGCTCGGGTTACTCGGCCGCGTCACTGCCGATCTCGGCGCTCCAGACCGCGACGCAGACCTCTGCGGTCGCGCTGCCGAACGCGGAGGGCCAGAACATCGCTGACATCGCCACTCGTGAACTCGGAGTGCGCGAAGAGCCCTCGGGGTCGAACACCGGCGCCCGGATCGCCGAATACCGCACCGCGACCGCCGGATCGGGCGTTGGCCCGTGGTGCGCCTACTTCACGTCGTGGGTCACGGCCCAGGCGGGCGTGCCGATCGGCGCCAACGGCCAGGGCGAGGGCTACGTGCCCAACGTCCAGAAGTGGGCCGCCGAGTCGGGCAAATGGATTCCCGCCGGCCAGGCCCCCGCACAGGTCGGCGATCTCGTGGTCTTCGACCGCGGCCACGACGGCGTGCTCGATCACATCGGCGTCGTTACCCAGGTCAACCCCGACGGCGGCATCACCACCGTCGAAGGCAACTCCAGCGACGCCGTCTCGCAACGCACCTACGCCGCCGGTGACACTGCCGTGAACGGCTTCGTTCGCCCGACGTAATGTCACCCCTGGTGCCTGGCACCGGGGGTGACACAACCAGCCGGCCCGGTGGCCACGGCGGCCGAGCGCTGCACGGTAGCGGGCGCGATGGTAAGCCCAGAACGCCATCAGCTGGACGTTTATGGCGTGCCCCCGAGAGAACCTCTGCCATCGCCTGTGTCACCCCGGTGCCTGGCACCGGTGGTGACACGAGCGCCGAGGGATGCCGAGGGAAGGTGGTTCAGCAATGCTCCATTGCCGGGCCCCGGTCGAACGTGGAATTCTTACGCGAGTATCCTGCTGAGCGATGACGACGACTGAGACGACAGGGACGCCGCGGGTACAGAAGCGGCCTCGTGGGCCGGGGGCCGGCTCGGGTGAGCCGTGCCACGTGATCGTGATGAATGACAATCACAACACGTTCGAGCACGTCGCCCAGACGTTGGCGCGTTTCATTCCCGGGTGCGATGTCTCCAAGGGCATGGCCTTCGCCACGCGCATCGATTCGAGCGGCAGTGCGAAGGTGTGGAGTGGCGAGCGCGAGCGGGCCGAGCTGTACTGGGAGCAGCTGCGCGATGCCGGCCTGACGATGGCGCCGCTGGCCTGACGGGTGCCGCGCACCGGGAGCGATTGGCTGATCGAGGCTCTCGCCGCCGAGGGAGTCACCCACCTGTTCGGAAACCCTGGTTCGACGGAGCTGCCCCTGATCGACGCGCTCAGCCGGACCTCGGCGATGAGCTACGTGCTGGGCCTGCACGAGCACGTCGCGATGGGCATCGCCGATGGTTTCGCTCAGGTCAGCGGGCGTTTGGCCGCGGTGAACCTCCATGTCCAGCCCGGGTTGGCGAACGGGATGGCCGGCCTCATCAACGCCCGCCGCGCTCGGGTGCCGATGCTGGTGACCGTCGGTCAGCAGGTTTCCGAGCTCCTGCCGGACGCGCCGTTTCTCGGGGGTGAGCTGGTGGGGATGGCAGCACCCCTGGGGGTGCCCGGACGGGAGGTCTGCGCCGACAGTCTGGGCGACGACCTTCGCTGGGCGGTGCGCGCCGCTCTCGGGCCTCCCGCCGGGCCGGTTGTTCTGAGTCTTCCCCTCGAGGTGCAGTCGGGGATGGCTCCCGCGGTCGAACATGCCCGCGCGAGGGCAGCGGTCGCGCCGACGCCTCGGGGGGAGGATCTCGACGCGATCGCCGGTCTGCTGAGCAGGGCCCGGGCGCCCGTGATTCTCGTCGGTGATGGCGTTGCACATGCCGCGGCGGGCCTTCAGACCGCCGCGCTCGCCGACCTTCTCGGGGCTCCGATGTTCGCCGAGCCCCAGGCCGCGACGGTGGCGGTGCCCTTCGACCACGGCCTTTGGCGTGGCGGGCTCCCGGGGTTCGCGGTCGAGATTCGTTCGCTGCTCGCGCCCTTTGACGTGGTGCTGGCGCTCGGGATGCCCGTCTTTCGGCTTTTCGGATGGAGCGAGGGCCCGGCGCTCGCTTCGCACACCACGCTGATCCACATCGACGTCGACCCGGAGGAGATCGGGCGCAGCATCGCGCCCCGAATCGGACTGGTCGCCGACCTCGTGGGGGTCGTTGAGGGCGTCCACGAGCGGCTTGACGTCGACGCCACCGACCGCCGTGGCCGGGAGGTCGCCCGCACGGCCGATCTGCGTCGGCAGGCCCGCGCGCGTCTGGCGCACGGGCGCGACGCCCACCGGGTTACTCCCGCCGGATTCGCCCGCGCCGTCGCCGACGCGATCGGGCCGCGCGACCTGATCGTCGATGAAAGCCTCACCGCCGGGCGGGGCCTGCGCGTGGCGCTCGGGCGTCGCATTCCCGGGACCTGGCTCACCCACCGGGGCAGCGCCCTCGGCTGGGCCCTCCCCGCCGCCGTCGGAGCGAAGCTTGCCGACCCCGGGCGTCGGGTGATGTCCCTGCAGGGCGACGGGAGCCTGCTCTTCGGCATCTCCGCGCTCTGGACCGCCGCACACGAGCGTTTACCGCTCGCGGTCGTCATTGCGGACAACGGCTCATACGAGATCCTGCGCGCCGGCCTCGAGGGCATGACCGGACGACCCGAGGCCCCCTGGCCCGGCATCGAGATCTCATCGCCGCCCATCGACCATGTCGCGCTTTCCCGGGGATTCGGCGCCTCGGCCGCCCGGGTCGATCATCCGGCGGATCTCCCCGCCGCGTTTCGAGATTTGTGGACGCGGACGCGCCACGGCCCGGCGGTGCTCGTCGTCGGCGTGGAGGGAAGAACAGCCCCGGTGGGCTACCCGATCGCGAGCGGAGCCGGCTCGGCGCCGAGCTGATCTCGCAGGGCTGACTCGATGGTCCCGACGGTCGCCGCGGGGTCGACGGCAACCCGATACTCATCGAGGCCTGCTGCGCGCTCCCGCAATGCCGAAGCGAGGGCCGCCTGTTCCTCGGCGTCTGGTTCGATCAGCGTTGCCAGCAGGTCGGCGTCGAAACGCATCGCGATTCCGCACTGAAAAAGCGTGCCCGTCTGGCGACGAACCTGCGACAGGCCCACCACCTTGCGCCTGTCGGGACCGACGACCTCGAAGGGAGACAGACCGCCAAAGCACGCCCGGCGCGCCCGGACGGCGATCGAATCGTCGCGCGCCGCGTCGGCGCGGGCTTCGGCCACGGTGACGACCCGCGCCGGGAACCCGAGCCGCCCGAGGCCCTGAGCGACGGCCTCCCCGAGCCACCGGTAGGCCTCGGTGACGTCGCGCCCGGCGAGCGGGTGACCTGGCGGAACCGCGACATCCAGCGACAGCAGGTTCTCGTCCCAGAGCACCGGGCCACCGCCGGAGGCCCGCTGCACCAGCGGGATCCCGAGCTGTTCTCGAGCCTCGTCATTCAGGCGGGGCCGCTGGGCCGAGCGCCCCAGAACGAGCGCGGCCGGGAAGACCTGCGACCACGAAAAGATCGCGGTACTCGCGTCGAGCTGATCAAGCAGGCCCACCGCGCGCGCGACGGCCGCCGGCCCCGAGAGGACCTCCGGGCCGATGCGATGCCAGATCAACGTCCGGGGCGCAGGGCCTCCGTGATGATGCGGTCCTGCTCGGCCTGGTGGGCCTGTGGATAGCCCTCGCTCGAGCTGGCGCGACGGTCGCGCCCCTCGTAGTCGAGGGTGACGCCGGCGGGCAGCACGGCCTCGATCAGGCGCTGCACGAACTCCCAGGCGCCCATGTTCTGCGGCTCTTCCTGCACCCACAAGACCTTCTCGAGCCCGGGGTAGGTCGCGAACAGCTCGGTGACGCTGCGATCCGGGAACGGGTAGAGCATCTCGATTCGACCGATCGCCAGATCCGCGCGCTCCGCCCGAGCGGAATACCCTGACAGCTCGTGGAAGATCTTGCCGCTGCAGAGAATCAGCGTCTTCACGTCCGCGCGCACCCCGTCAGTGACGCTCGGGTCGTCGATCACGTGCTGGAAGTGGCCGTCGGTCAGGTCGGTCAACGTCGAGGCCGCGGTCTTTGCCCGCAGCAGGCTCTTCGGGGTGAAGATGATCAGCGGCCGCTGCCGATCGGCCAACGCCTGCTTACGCAGCAGATGGAAGTACTGGGCGGCCGTGCTGCAGTTGGCAACGCGGATGTTGTCTTCGGCGGCAAGCTGCAGGAAGCGCTCGATGCGGGCCGATGAGTGCTCGGGGCCGTTGCCCTCGTAGCCGTGCGGCAGAAGCAGCGTCAGCCGTGACTGCTCACCCCACTTCACACGGCCGCTCACGATGAACTGGTCGATCATGATCTGGGCGCCATTGGCGAAGTCGCCGTACTGGGCCTCCCAGAGCACAAGGGCCTCCGGCGCGGTCGTGCTGTACCCGTACTCGAAGCCCAGGGCCGCGGCCTCCGACAGGGGGCTGTTGTAGAGCTCGAGCGTCGCGGTCGCCTCGGGCAGGTTGGCGAGCGGCACGAAAATGCGGCCGGTGCGCGGGGTCCAGGTCTCGCCCTCGCCAACGTCGTGCAGTTCCAGATGCCGCTGGCTGAACGTGCCGCGGCCGACGTCTTGGCCCGAAAGGCGAACCGGGACGCCCTCGACGAGTAGCGACGCAAGGGCGAGGGATTCGGCGTGCGCCCAGGCGATGCCTCCCTCGGGCCGCATTGCCTCACGACGCCGTGCCATCTGGGGCACGAGCTTTGGGTGAATGGTGAAACCGTCGGGCACCGTCAGCAGTTGCTCGTTGAGTGCGCTGAGAAGATCGGCGGCCACTGCCGTGGTGAACTCTCCGCGCAACGGTAGCTTGCCGTTCTCGTCGTGCCCGTTGGCCTCGTAGCCGCTGGTGACGGCCCGGTGCGCTGCGGTCATGCGCTCCTCGGCGGCGCCGAGCATCTCGTTGAATCCGGCCTCGTTGAGGAGGCCCTGCGCGATGAGAACCTTTCCGTAGACCTTGCTGACCGGCGGGTGAGCCTTGATGGTGCGCGTCATCACCGGCTGCGTGTAGGCCGGTTCGTCGACCTCGTTGTGGCCGAGGCGGCGGTAGCCGACCAGGTCGATCAGAACATCGCGGCCATAGGTGGCGCGGAACGCCACGGCCATCCGCGATGCGACAAGACATGCCTCGACGTCGTCGGCGTTGACGTGGATGACCGGGATATCGAAACCACGTGCGAGGTCGGAGGCGTGCTGGCTCGAGCGCGAGTCGCTCGGGTCGGTGGTGAAGCCGATCTGGTTGTTGGCGATCACGTGGATGGTGCCACCGGTGCTGTAGCCGCGCAGCGCCTGCAGGTTCAGGGTCTCGGCCACGACGCCTTGCCCGGGGAACGCCGCGTCACCGTGGATCAACACGGGCACGGCGACCTGCGGGTCGTGCTGCATCGTTTGGCCCGTGCGGGTGGTCTGCCGGGCGCGGGTATGGCCCTCGACGACGGCGTTGACCTGCTCGAGGTGGCTCGGGTTCGCGGCCAGCGACACGGTCACCGGTCGGCCCGCACGGGTCACGAACGTCCCCTCCGCGCCGAGGTGGTACTTCACATCGCCGGCGCTCTGCTGGTCGCCGGAATCCTCGTCTTCGGTCTGGAACTCCATGTGACCCTCGAACTCGGCGAGGATCGTCTCGACGGGGCGCCCGACGACATGGGTGATGAACGACAGCCGCCCGCGGTGGGCCATGCCCAGCACGACTTCCTGGCTGCCGGCCTCGGCGACCAGCTCGATGATCTCGTCGACGAGGGGCACCAGCGTGTCGACGCCCTCGATGGAGAACGTCTTCTGGCCGAGGTACTGACGGCGTAGGAACCGCTCGAAGGCATCGACCTGCAGGAGTCGCTCGAGGATCGCCATCCTGCGTTCGGGCGACAGGGGCGGGTTCATCACGCCGCTCTCGATCACCTCGCGCCACCACAGGCGCTGCTGGTGGTCGGAGATGTGCTCCACCTCGTAGGCGATGTTGCCGCAGTACGCCTGGCGCAGGTTCGGCAGGGCGGCAAGGAAGCTCTCGCCCGGAACGTTCACGCGCAGAACCGCTGCGGGCAGTTTGGCCATCATCTCGGGCGTGAGGCCGATCCGCTCCGGGTCGAGGGCCGGATCGCCGGGGGGGGCCGACCCCAGGGGATCGAGCGAGGCGGCGAGGTGACCGTGGCTGCGGGTGGCCTTGATCACCGACATTGCGGCGGAGACGGCGTTCATGAGGTCGAGATCCGGTGCCGTCGACGCCGCGCGCCGCTCGACCGGCGGTGCCACCGCCGCGGGGATCGACGGGGTGACGCTTGTCGGGGCGAGCCCGAGGCTGGTGCGCACCTCGTCGTAGAAGCCCTCATCTCCCTGCAAGAGCGCGTCGATCTGGGCCAGGAACCCACCGCTCTCGGCCCCCTGCACGACGCGGTGGTCGTAGGTGCTGGTGATCGTCATGACCTTCTCGACGCCCAGCTCGCGCAGCTTGTCGGGGCTCATCGCGCCGAGACCCGCCGGGTAGGCGATCGATCCCGTGGCGACGATCGTTCCCTGACCCGGCATGAGACGGGGCACGGAGGCGACCGTACCCAGGCCGCCCGGGTTGGTGAGGGTGATGTTCGCGCCACGCAGCTCGTCGGGCGTGATGCCACCGAAGCGTGTGCGCTTCACGACGTCGTCGTAGCCGTCGCGAAAGAGCGTGAAGCCGCCGACACCGGAATCCTTGACGACCGGCACCATCAGCGAGCGACTGCCGTCTTTGCGTTCGACGTCGACGGCGAGGCCGAGGTTGGTGACGTGGCGCTCGAGCTTGTACGGCTTGCCATCGCGCCTCTCGTAGCCGGTGCCCATCACCGGCCATCTCTGGGCCGCCTTCACGATGGCCCACGCGATCAGGTGCGTGAACGAGAGCTTCTCGTTGCGGTTCGCCGCGGCAAGATCGGCGTTGATGCTGCGGCGCATCGCATCGAGCGTTGCCACACCGAGCGTGCGGAAGCTGGTAGCCGTCGGGATCGACAGGCTTTGATCCATGTAGCTCGCGAGCGCCGCGGCGGGGCCCCGCAGTGGGATCGCCTCTTCGCCTGCGGCGGTGGGCGCCGGTGCCGCTGAGCCGCCGTTCGACGCGTGTGCGATGTCGTCCTTACGGATCATTCCCGAGGGGCCGGTGCCGGTAACGGTGCGCAGGTCGACGCCCGCCTCGGCCGCCATGCGGCGCGCCACCGGGGTCGCCGGCGGGCCACCCGTCTGAGCCGAGTAGTCGACCCCCTGGTAGGTCCCCGCGGCGGGGGCGGCCGGGGCGGCCGGTGCCGCGACCGGGGCGGGGCTCGTGCCCGCTGCTCCCACGGTGATCTCACCGAGCAGCGTTCCGATCTCCACCGTGTCGTCCGCAGCGACGGCCTGGCGGGTAAGCACTCCGGCGACGGTGGCGGGGATCTCTACGTCGACCTTGTCGGTCGTCAGCTCGAGGAGCGTTTGGCCTGCCTCGACGGCCGTGCCGACCGGTACGCTCCACCCGACGACGACGCCCTCGGTGACCGACTCACCCAGCTCGGGAACGTGAACCCCGACGACCTCGGCCGGGCCTGATGGCGCAGCGACCGGGGCGGCCGCGGCCGGTGGCGCGACGCCATCCGTGTGCGCGGAGATCTCCGCCAGAACCGAGCCGACCTCGATCGTGTCATCGGCGACGGCATGGATCGCGGTGATCACCCCGGCGACGGGGGAGGGCACCTCGACGTCGACCTTGTCGGTCGTGAGGTCGAGCAGAATGTCCCCCACATCAACGACATCGCCCACCGCGTGGCGCCACTCGACGACCGTCCCTTCTGTGACCGACTCGCCGAGCTCGGGCAGGAGGACCTCAGTGATCTGGGACGTCGTCGACACCAACACTCCAGGCATTCGTTAGGGCGGGCTCCCGCGGCGGATGCACGCAGCAACGCCCGACCCAGGGTTTTTAGCACCATCCTCGCTCCGGCACGGCGAGTTATGTCATCAAGTTTCGCGGCCGGCCGGGGGGTCCTGCTCGCCGATGGTGATGCCTTGTACGGTCTGCGCCATGGGGACTCCCCTTCGTTGGCTCCTGGCCCGCCCCCTCGTCGCTGACTCGCTGATGGCCGGCGCCCTCTGTGCGTTCGCGTTTGCCAACCTCTCGGCAGGGGTCGACCCGCTCGGCCCCGTCCGCGCGCCAAACCCTCTGGCCTACCTTCTGGTCGCCGCGCAGACCCTGCCAATCGCGGTGCGCAGTCTACGACCGCTCCCGGTGCTCGGGATGGTCGGCGGGGCGTCGGCCGCCTACGGGGCGGCAGGCTTTCCTTTGACGGCCGGTCTCTTGGCCGTCGCCGCCGCGGTGTACACGGTTGCCATGGTGGAGCGGCGCGGACGCGCATCGGCGTGGATCGCGGGGGTCGGTCTTGTCATCCTGCTCGCCCCGCTTGCCTCGCGACCGGGTATCCGCTCGAACGAGTTCTTCAGCGCAGTGCTGGTCATCGCCGTGCCCTGGCTGATCGCCGGTCGCCTGCGCAGCTACCGAGAACAAAGTGAGTACGAACGACTGCGCCTCGCTCGCTCCGAGAGCGAGGCGCAGTCGGCCGTCGCCCTCGACACCGAGAGCGACGGCACATAAGCCCGAGCCCGTGCTCAGACCGTGAAGCGTTCGACCAGGGAAGTGAGCTGCGCCGCCGCCGCCTCGAGCTCTGAGGCCGAGTCGACGACATCCTGCGCTGAGGTCGCCGCCATCTGGGTGCCGGCGCAGACCTCCTGCGCGGCAGCGGCGTTCTCCTCGGAGACACTGGCCACTGAGATCACCTCGTTCTGCACGTGCGCCGCACCGGTGCGCAGCTGTTCGGCAGAGGCGGCGACGTGGCCGACTTCCGCAGACAGCTTTGCCACCTGCTCGCGGATCTCCGCGAAGGCATCGCCGGCCGACAGCACGCGGGTCGCGCCTTCGGTGACCTCGGCCTGTCCGGCATCCATCGCGCTGACGGCCCGCTGCGTTTCGGTTTGGATGTCGGCAATGATTCCGGCGATCGAGCCCGCCGCGGTCTGTGACCCTTCTGCGAGTTTGCGTACTTCTTCGGCGACGACGGCGAAACCGCGTCCCTGTTCGCCGGCCCGTGCCGCCTCGATCGCGGCGTTGAGCGCCAGCAGGTTGGTCTGGCTTGCGATCTCGGTGATCGTTCGGATGATGTCGCCGATAGCCTGGCCCTTGTCGCCGAGTGAGGCGACGACCTCAGCGGCGCTCGCGACCCGCTCTTCGATGCGGTGCATTGCTGCGGTTGCCTGGGCCACCGTCGCGCTACCGGCCTGAGCGGAGCTGTCGGAGACCTCCGCGGCTTCGGCGGCCGTCCGTGCGGCGAGGGCGACCTGCGTTGCGCCCTCGGCGATCTGGGACGCCGTGTCACTGACACCTTGGGTGGCCTGGGCTTGATCGGTCGAACCGCGTGCGACTTCATCCATTGTTGCGGCGATTTCACCGATGGACGTGCCGGTCTCGTCGGCCGAGCGGACCATCCGCGCCGAGGTCTTGGTGACGGTGTGTGCAGCCTCGACGACGGTTCCGATGACCTCGCGCAGCGACCCGACCATTCGGTCGAAGGCCCGGGAGACCTCACCGACCTCGTCGCGACTGTCGGAATGCACCGACGCGGTGAGGTCTCCGGTCGCGGCCCGCTCTGCGGCGCTTTGGAGGCGGCCGAGCGGCCGTGTGATCGAACGGGTCACGAAGAACGCCAGAAGACCGGCGAGGAGGATGCCGAGGCCGGCGGCGATGAGGCCGAAGTTGTGGGCCTGCGTGGCGCGCGACTCGGCCCGGGCGACGTCGTTGGCGCGCAACGCGTCGACGCGACCCTGGATCTTCAGTGTCTGCTGGAAGCTCGCCCCGAGGAATCGGTTGGCTTTCGTCAGCGCGGTCAACGCCGCGGCGCGATCTCCGCGCCGAACGGCCGGAAAGAGCACTTTGGCGACGGTCGCGTCGTGCGTGAGGTCGCTGGCACGCGACGCCATGACGTAACCGGCGATGACCGGGTCACCGATTGTCGCAATCGTCTTCGCCCCGGGAATCGTCAGCCTCTCGTTGGCGCTGTTGAAGACCCTCACGTAGGCAGGGTCCATCGTCGCAACGGCGTTCGCCTGTGCGGCTGCCTGCTCGCTGATGCCGCGCACCTGGTTTGCGGCCGCGTGAGTGGCACGATCCCACTTCTCGGTGTTGTGCCATGCGCTCTCTGCCTGGCCCGACAGAACGATGTTGGCGCCGACCGTCACCAGCAGGATGGCAAGTACTCCACCGAACGCCGCGGCGAGGCGGCGCCCGATCGTCCACTTGATCTGGGCCACGAGGTTTTCCTTCGAAGGGGGCGCGCCGATGCGCGGAGTGCGCGGGCTTACCGGTTATCGGCAGGCGAAGATGGCCAACTGAATCGCCGGGCCACTCGGCTCCGCCGCCCCGGTGGCGTCGGTGCCCTACTCGATGCTGTCGTCTCCGAGGATCAGCGGTGGCCCGTGGCGGTTCAGCAGCTCGGCCGGTACGAGGAAGGTTTGACCATCGCCGGAGCTGCCGTGAAGCTCGAAGCCCGCCGCGATCTCTTCGGGTACGTCGACCGCAAAGATCGTGGGGTCTCCGTTGTCAGCCCCCGGCCGATCCGAGACGAGCACGCCGCTTCGCCCTGCGTGCGCCTGATCGCGGAAACCCTGATTGCGAATCTCCAGGGCATCGGAGTAGTCGGCGTGGTGGTGAAGCCGTACAAACCGCGTCGTGGGATTCGTGCGGGGGCGTCCGGTGTGGGTCGCCGCCGCCGCGCGTCCATTGCCTGCCTCGCGCTCGAGGTCGACCACGACATGGGTGATCGGCAAAAGGAACTTCTCACGCGCCGCGTCGACCACGCGCCGCTCTAACCACTGCGATCGTTTCGGAGTGTGTGTGGCGATGATCACCTCGTCCGGGCGATGTACGCGAACGGCGTCGTTCAGAGCTTGGAGCGGATCGGCATCGCCGAGCTCACCGCGGGCCGCAAGGCCCTCGGACGTCAGCGCGGCGATCGACTGGTCGAGCCGCTTTTGAGCAGCGTCGCGCGCCGATTCGTCGGAGGTCAACCAGTGCGTGAGCCGTGAACGGGCCAGGGCCGGAGCCACCACGACGACCTCCTCGATCGCCCCCGGGGTACGCATCCGAGCGCGCACCTCTTCGAGCACCGCAACGCTGGCGCAGGTTTCGTTCGCTAGGACGAGGAGCCTCATGACTCACCTCTCAACGTGAACGGCCGTACCGGCACTCTAGGACGAATGTCACCTGGGGCCTAGTCCCAGGGTTCGGGGGAAAGCGGTGCCACTCAAATGACATGACATAATTTCTACCTGCATACGGCACTTTTTGATCAGGCTTGGGGCGAGAAACCGATCAAATCGGGGTTGTCGATGTCATGTCACTCGAGTGGCACCGGCGGATCTACGAGCCCTGGCAGGCGATCCCGTCGCGGTCGGCATCGAGGTGGGATGGGTCGCGGGGGTCCTGGCCGAGGTACTGCTGTGCGGTGGTTCCGTCGCGTGTTTCGGCAGGGGACGCCGACCTTCTGCGCGCGACAGCGAAAGCCAAAGCCCCTCACCGAGCCGCCGTGGTGCAGCACCTCACCTTCCGTGAGTGAACCGACCGCAGCGAACGCGACGACCCGTACCTTTTGACCGGCGATGACGCGGGGCGCGCGGCGGGGGGTCAACGTGACGCATCGTGCGGCCGATGCGTCGGCGTTGGGGCCACGCTCGCAGCGGATGTTTCGCGTCGGGCTCTCGAACGTGATGGGGGCCGGGGGTGGGTCTTGGGCCGCCGCGACCGCGACGTATCCGGGCATCATGAAGATCCCGACCCGCGCGAGCATTCGACAGCAGTGCCGCATCGATTCCCCTCGTTCGAGCGCCGAGGGGGCGCGCCTATGAATCGGCGCTGGAATGTCCTGCTGGCCGTATGTCGAGGGTCACCGGCGTTACTTCTCCGGCGCTACGGCGACGGAACACCGTCCATGCGGCAGACCCGGCGAGGGTCGCCGCACCCAAGCCCCAGGTCAGGTGCAGCGGCCAGTCGGGTTCGGACGCAAGCCACCAGTGCAGGTAGATCAAGGTCGCCCCGGAGGCCATGACGGCGGCGGGAAGAGCAATCGCGAGCGACGCGAGCGGCACGAGCGCCAACGCGAGCAACAGGTACCACGGGTAGCTCGGCGAGCCCAAGACCAGCACGAGCACCATTAACAGGAGGCCCCGGTCGGCGACATCCCGGTGCGACGTGGGCGCCCGAAACCAGCACCACAGCGCAACCGCGCCGACGACGAGCAGGGTCAGCGCCGGGTACCACCGCGTGGTCGTGACCTCCCCGAAGTCGAGACCCCCGGTCACCCGCTGCAGCTGGGTGAGCAGGTAGTAGCGGCGACCGTCCTGGAAGCCCTCCTCTTCGAGGTAGCCGGGCAGGTATCCGACGACGCCCGTGCCAACGCTCAGAAACGGCAGGTAAGCGACGATCGCGGTGAGTCCGAAGGCAGCAAGGGTCTGCCAGCGTCGCCGACCGGCCATTCCGACGAGAGCCGGCAGCAGTACGGCCGCATAGAGCTTCACGAGCGCCGCGGCGGCCAGCAGCACGCCGCTGGCCCACTGCCGGCGACGCCCGGTGTGAACGAGGAACGCGGTCAGCATCAGGGCGACGGCGACCGCGTCGACGTGCCCACTGCGTCCGACCTCGACGAGGGTCAACGGGTGCCAGCCGTAGATGAGGCACCACGCCGGCGGGCGCTTCATCCGCGCCAGGAGGATCGCGATCAGCAGTACCGACAGGGTGTCGACGAGCACGAATGCCAGCTTCACGGCGCTGATGCTGCGAAGGCCGGCCTGGTGCAGGGCGCCGAACGTGCCCTGGGCGACCGGCGGGTAGATCGTCGGGTCGGAGATGTGGTTGATGTTCGGCCACACGGCGTCGTCGCGCAGGTACGCGAGCCGCTGGTCGTCGGGCGGGTACCGGTACGGGTTGATGCCCTCGGCCTGAACGCGTCCGTCCCAGACGTAGCGGTTGATGTCACCCGAGACGTCGGGACCGCTCGGCACGAGAACCAGGCGCGCTCCAAGCGAGGCCAACACGATCACTCCGAGCACCCAGCGGTTGCGGGGTCGGCGCCACACCACCCACGCGGTCGCGGCAGCCCACAGCACGAGACCGGCCACCATCGCCCCCGCGAAGGCATCGGTGTGAAACCGGCTGATCTCCCAGCTCGTCGACCACGCGGCAACGCCGACCGTGCCGAGACCCAGCGTTCCGAGCACCGCGAGATCGAGGCGGGCCCGCGGCTCGATCGGCATCAGCCCGCCGCGCCCACCGGCTGGACGATGCCCCGGGCGCGAAGGCCCCGCTCGGCGGCCGCGAAGTACTCGCCAACGTCGCCTTGAGATGAGATCCACTCGATGTAGCGCCCGATGCCGTCCTCCAGAGCGACCTGCGGCGCGTAGCCGGAGGTCTCGGCCAGGCTGATATCGGAGGTCAGGTGGCGCATCTCGCCCGGGCGGAACTCGCCGCGGATCTCGGGGATAATGTCGACGCCGAGCGCCGCGCCGACCAGACGGGCGACGTCGCGCACGCTCGTGCCCCGTCCGCTGCCAATGTTCACCGCGCGGCCATCGAGTGCGTCTGTTGTCGCGGCGATCAGGTTGGCACTCGCAACGTCGTCAACGAACACCAGATCCCGCGTCTGCTCGCCGTCTTCGTACAGCACGGGTGCGAGGCCGTTCAGAAGCCGCGTCGCGAAGATGGCGATCACGCCGGTGTACGGGTTGAGCAGAGACTGCCGCGGTCCGTAGGTGCACGAGTAGCGCAGCGCCACGGCGGGGATGCCGGTCTGGCGCGACCACGCGAACGTCAAGAGTTCCTGATCGACCTTGGTGATCGCATAGACGTTGTCGCCGCCCATCGGTGCCTGTTCCGGGGTCGGCACCGAGGTGGTCTCGGCGCCGCAGGTCGGGCAGATGGGTGCAAACGCGCCCGCGCGCAGACGCTCGACAGGCCGGGGCGCAGGAAAGACCACGCCGTGCTGCGGGCAACGACCCGCCCCTTCGCGATAGACGGCCTGCGACGACGCAACGACGACCTTTCGCACGGGCAGGTTCTCGTCGCGGATCGTCTCCAGTAGCTGCGCTGTGCCGAGGCTGTTGACCGCCACGAACTTGGCGATCTCAGGCATGTAGCCGCCGTAGGCCGCCTGATGAAAGACCAGCTCGACACCCTCCAGCGCGTCGCGCACAGCGGCGACATCGCGCACGTCGGCGTGATGGAAGTCGACGTCGGCCGGGATCCACTCCGGCCGCCTCCCCTGGTGGGTAACTGGCTCGAGATTATCGAGCACACGCACCGTGAAGCCCTCACGCAGAAGCAGGTCCACGATGTGCGAGCCGATCAGTCCGGCACCGCCGGTCACCAGAGCGCGCCGCCTCACGCGGCCACCCGGGAGTCGAGCCGCATGAGGGCCCGCCGTGTGGCCTGCAGCCGCTCGCTGTCGGCGACCGCCTCACGCAACAGCACGAGATCCTCGACCTCGTCGATGTCGAACGTTGGAATGAGCACCGCCATCGAGACGCCCATCGCGCGCGATCGGGCCTGTATCTGTGCGAAAACGCTTTCCGTGCTCATCGGTACTCCCGCAAGGACGTCGTGCCAGCCCCGCATACCGATGAGGTAGTAGCCACCGTCGAGTGTCGGCCCGAAGACGACATCGTGGTCGTCGAGCGCGCGAAACGCCTGCTCGACGATCGAAGAGCGCAGATGGGGAGAGTCCGAACCGATCAAGACGGTGCGTTCCTCACCCCGCTGCGCGGCCGTCTCGAAGAGGAATCGCTGGCGCACGGTCCAGTCGCCGGGGCCCTGATCGAGGACGAGTGCCGGCGGCTGAGCGGGGCGCGCGACGATCGCCGCGATGTCATGCCAGGCGTCGGCCGGGGTCACGAACCAACCGGTCTCGGGGAACTCATCGGCGAGGTCTGCGAGGAACGCCCGGTACAGATCGAGCGCCACCGCGTCGCCGAGTGCAGCGGCAAGGCGGGTCTTCACCTGCCCGGCCCGTGGGGCCTTGGCGGCGATGTACGCCCGACGGCTCACGGCAGCTGTTGCGCGGGACGCCACCGCGAGTGCCGCAGAATCGCCCGGGTGATGAAAACCCCCGCCCCGATGCTGCCCCGCAACGTACCGCCGACCTTCGACACCCCGATGCGGCGCCGGTACGACACGGGCACCTCAAGGTAGCGCAGCCGAGCGCGGCGGGCTTTCACGACCATCTCGACCGACCATCCGTAGGTCATCTCGCTCATCCCGAGAGCCATCAGGTGGTCGCGGCGGATAGCCCGGAATGGCCCGAGGTCGGTCACCGGTAGTCCGTGCATGGCCCGCATCAACCGCGCGGCCACGCGGTTGCCAAGCACCTGTTGGGGGGTCATCGCACCGCGTTCACGGGCCTCGCGCGAACGCGATCCGACCACCAGATCGGCCTCACCGCGCAGCACCGGTTCGAGGACCCGCGGAAGATCGTCGGGGTCGTCGGCCGCATCGCCGTCGAGTAGCACGATGACGTCCGCGTCGACGGCCGCGCGTACTCCGGCCAGGCAGGCACGGCCGTAGCCGCGGCGCGGCTCGGTGACCACGTCGGCCCCCGCGCGACGGGCGACCGCCCCCGTGCCGTCGCTCGATCCGTTGTCGACGACGATCACGCGGTCGATCAATGGCTGTTCCCGCAGCCCCCGCACGACACGTTCGATGGCGTCGGCCTCGTTCAGCGCCGGCACAACGGCGATCACCGAGAGACTTCGCTCAACCTCGCTCGACGCGCTCACGGCGCGTCCCGTGATTACGCTCACCTGAAGCGCGTGGCTTCGGCCAACGGGACCTCGGTGACGAGGCCGATGAACGCCTGTAGCGCGGCGTCGAGCGGCTGGGTCTGGCGCGAGACGAGGAGGTCGGTATCGAGGCGTCCGCCGGTCATCGTCGGGGCAAAGGGGCTCCAGAAAAGGCCATCGACGGTGATCGTCGCTTCGGCCGGCAGTTCGTCCATGCCGGCCGCTTCTCCGAGGCCTGCCTCGATGGCGCGGCCGCGCGCGGCGGTCGGCCGGACCACATGGTCGTC
Organism: Thermoleophilia bacterium; assembly: GCA_031362405.1. Taxonomy (GTDB): domain Bacteria; phylum Actinomycetota; class Thermoleophilia; order Miltoncostaeales; family Miltoncostaeaceae; genus JANLSO01. The sequence continues at coordinate 20,397 of JANLSO010000037.1, forward strand.
GGGGCTCACACCCAACTGCGCCACCAGCTCGCGTACGTCGTCGAGTTCGGCGTCGCTCTGGCCATAGAGAGTGGTCGCGATGCGCACGCCGATGCCCATCTCCAAGAGGCGCGGCACGGCGCCGATGACGCGCTCGAAGTTGCCGGGCCCGCGCATCGGATCGTTGGCAATCGCGCTGGCGGCGTCAAGCGAGATCTGGAGCGTGACGTCGCGCTCGCGAATCGGGGCGAGACGCTCGATACGCTCGCCGTCGAACAGGGTGGCGTTGGTCAGCACGAGAACAGGCAAGAGCACCGACAGTTCGGCGGCGATCTCCGGGAGGTCGGGGCGCAGGAACGGCTCGCCACCGGTGATGCCGACGCCCTCAAAGCCGAGCTCCACCGCTTCGGCAACCGTCTGGCGCATCACCGCCGGATCGAGCTGGCGCCGCTCAGCCCCCGGCGACGACTCGGTCAGGCAGTACGAGCAGCTGAGGTTGCAGTGGTAGTTCGAGTAGAGCCACAGCCGTGGCCCGAGGCGGCCCTCCGCGATCGCCGCCTGCACCGCCTCGCCGAGCTCGCTCACTGTGCGGCGGCCGCCCGCGGATCCAACGGCAGGCCTGCGACGCTCGCGACGTAGTTCAGCGTCGTGATCGCCCCGGCGAGCACGGTCAGCTCGACGATCTCGTGGTCGGCGAAGTGCTCACGCATCTCGGCAAGCAGCGCATCGTCGACCCTGCTGGCGTCGGCGACGATCTGGTCGCAATACCGGGCGAGCGTTCGGTGCGGCGCGTCGAGGCGGCCGTCGGGGGCATCCCCCGATGCGAGCGCTGCAACCGCGTCGGCACTCAGGCCCGAGTCGCGTGCGACGAGTGCGTGCGTCGGGACACAGTAGGCGCAGTGGTTGACCGCCGAGACCCGCAGCACGACGACCTCCTTGGTGGGGAGGTCGACCGTCGAGGCGTTCATCACCTGACCGAGCAGCGGCGCCAACACGGCAAGTGTGTCGGGCGCGCCGGCCAGGGCCTTCGTGATGTTCGAGGCGTCGCCGTCGGCGGGGTAGAGCCGCCGCACGGTCAGCGGCGCCTGATCGCGTTCCACGAGGGGCAGCCGTGAGGTCGCCGCCCCGGCGTTGAGATTGCTCAGAACGGCCACCTCAGGAACTCCTGTCGCTTCGCAAGCACGCGTCGATCGAGACCCCAGACTCGTCCCGAGGGGATGATCGCAAGAATGACCAGCGGCACGTACTCGTGGGGCTGCTCGAACATCCAGCGGTTGCTCGTGAAGTAGAGCCCGGCGATGAACAGCTGCTGGCCGAGGTCGGCAAGGGCGGCGGCTCGCGAGGCGAGCCCGATGATCAGAAGCGCCCCGATGCCGAGCTCCATCGCGGTGATCACCCACTGGAAGAAACCCCAGTTCGGGAGGATGACGTCTTCGGCGATCCGACCCAAAAGCGGAAGTTCCGTGCGAGGGCCTTCGTTCTCGATGATTCCCTTGGTGACGCCGCGGTCGATGAGGTTGGCCGAGTACGGACCGATCGAGAATTTGTTGATGCCGAGAAGCTTCGCGACGCCGTTGGCAAAGAGGATCACTCCGAAGAAGATCCGGATCGCCGCCAAGCCCTTGGCGAGTAGCTCGGCATTCAGTGGAGGGTCATTCCCCGATTCCACAGTCGTGACGGTGTCGTTCATGTTCAGGGACCTGTTCTCACGAGCGGCGGGTGGGGACGAGCTTTGCCTGCGTGATGGGCGCGCTCGCCGAAACACACCAGGCGATCGCGTAGCGGTACCTGGCCAGGTTCACCGTTCTCGGGATTCGGAAACTCTGGGCGCCCGCGGCCGACATCGTTCCGAGGTCGAGATACGTTGCGCCGCCGGCATCGGTCGCGAGGTACATGCGCAGCTTCACGCCTCCGACCGCGCGGAAGTTCCTCGCCAGGCGCAGCGTGCGCGTGGTGCCCGTGCGCACGACGGTGGCGGTGCCTTCACCGGTGTACTTTGCCGAGTCGGTGAACGTTCCGCGCGCAACGGCGACGTCCTTGGCTTTGACCTGTGCGCTGATCTGGCCGACGGCGGTCGGAACGACGATTGCGGCGCAGGCGGCGACCGCCAGGGATAACTTCGTGGTCGAGTTCATGGCCGTGAAGGCTGTCAGGAGTGCGCCCGATATGCCATTACACCCGGATTAATCCGTGTCAACAACCTCGGTGGGGTCGGGCCGTCACAAGAATCGGGTTGTAATCTCGCCGCGTGACGCCAGAAACTGAACCCGCCGTTGCGCTCACGCAGCTCGCGCGGGGCGCCGGCTGTGGATGCAAACTCGGTAAGGACGTCCTGCGAGAGGTCCTCGGTGCGCTCCCCGAGATGCCGCCCGATGCGAACGTGCTGGTCGGTCCCGCGGGGCTCGACGATGCCTGCGTCTACCGCCTTCGTGACGATCTCGCCCTGGTTGCGTCGGTCGACTTCTTCACCCCGGTGGTCGACGACCCCGCAACGTTCGGAGCGATCGCCGCCACCAACGCCCTCAGCGACCTCTACGCGATGGGCGCCACGCCGATGCTGGCGCTCGCCATCTGCGCCTACCCGAAAGACGGCGACCACTCCGTCTTGGCGGCGATCCTTTCCGGCGGAGCCGCGGCAGCTCTGGCGCAGGGGTGCCCGGTGCTCGGCGGGCACTCCATCGACGATGCGGAGCCGAAATACGGCCTCGCGGTCGTGGGCACCGCACATCCAGACCGGCTGCTGACCAACGCCGCGGGGCGTTCCGGCGATGTGTTGATCCTGACCAAGCCGCTCGGTGTGGGGATCGTCGCGACGGCCCGTGGAGCGGCCGACCCGAGCCTTCGGGCCCTCGCCGAAGCTTCGATGCTGATCCCCAACCGCGCGGCGAGCGATGCGGCCGTCGAGGTGGGTCTCGCCTGCGCGACCGATGTCACCGGCTTCGGCCTGCTTGGCCACCTGCATGAGATGGCCTGCGCCAGCGGTACCGGAGCACACATCACCGCAGCCGCTCTGCCGGTCCTGGCCGGAACCCCCGAGCTGGCCGCGGCCGGGCACGTCTCGGGCGGCCTCGGCCGCAACCGCGATGCGGTCGCTGACGTCACCGAGTTCGCGCCAACAGTGTCCGAGGCGCTGCGCCTCCTGTTGGCGGATCCTCAGACCAGCGGCGGGCTTCTGCTCGCGGTGCCATCCGACCGCCAGACGGCGTTCTATGCCGCCGCGGCCCGCCGAGGCGTGACCACCTGGATGATCGGTCGCCTGACCGGCGGCCCGGCTGGTCAGATCGCCGTCGATGCCTAGCGACCCTCGGACGGCATTGCCATCGGTCGATCGGCTTTTACGGACGCCGACCGTGCAGGAACTACTGACGCGCCATTCCCACGCGGAGGTCGTCGAGGCGATCCGCGACGCCCTTGCCGTGCGGCGCATGCGCAACCACGGCGCCGAGGGTCTCGAGGCCGAGCTCGCCGAGCGCCTGCGGCCGTCGTTGGGGCGCGTCATCAACGCGACCGGGGTCGTGCTTCACACGAACCTCGGCCGGGCCCCGCTCGCGGATGCCGCCATCGCCGCCGCGGTTCGGGTCGCCGGTGCCTGCGCCCTCGAATGGGACCGCGCCGACGGAGCGCGCGGGTCTCGGCACGATCACGTCGCCCGGCACCTGCGCGCCCTCACCGGCGCCCCAGCGGCATGCGTCGTCAACACCAACGCAGGTGCGGTACTTCTGGCGCTCTGCTCCCTGGGGGGCGGTGAGGTGGTGGTCTCGCGGGGCCAGCTCGTCGAGATCGGCGGCGGCTTTCGGATCCCGGATGTCCTCGAAGCTTCGGGTCTTCGGCTCGTGGAAGTCGGTACGACCAATCGCACCCGCATCGCCGACTACGCCGCCGCCGTCACCGAGGCCACGGTGGGCATCCTCCAGGTACACCAGTCGAACTTCCGCACGCTGGGGTTCGTGGAACAGGCATCGCTCGAGGAGATGGCCGAGCTCGCGCGCGCCAGGGGCCTGTGCCTTATCGACGACCTCGGCAGCGGGGTGATCGTCGCCGACCCGCGCCTGCCCGATGAACCGGAAGCCCGGGCGAGCATCACGGCTGGCGTCAACCTTGTGTGCTTCAGCGCTGACAAGCTCCTCGGTGGCCCGCAAGCCGGATTGATCGTCGGAACCACCGAGGCCGTTGCCCGATGCACAGGGCATCCGCTGATGCGCGCGCTGCGGCCCGACAAGCTCACCCTTGCGGCGCTTGAAGCCACGCTCGCCCTGCACCGCGACCCCGAAGGCGCCTGGCGCGACCTCCCGGCCCTGCGAATGATCGGCGCCTCGGGCGAAGAACGCCGCGAGCGTGCTGATCGCCTCGCTGCCGCGCTCGGCGCTGAGGTCGTTGCGACGGTGGGGCGCGCGGGAGGCGGCACGATGCCGCTGCTGGAGATCCCCAGTTGGGCCGTCGCGCTGGGCGCACCCGACCCCGAGGTCCTCGCGGCCCGCCTGCGCTCGGGCGAACCGGCCGTTGCGGGACGCATCGCCGACGGCCGGATCCTGCTCGACGTGATCGCCCTCAGCGACGTCGACCTCGACGAGCTGCCCGGCGTGGTCGCCCGCGCACGCACATGACCCGCCCCCTGGTGCTCGGAACCGCCGGCCACGTCGACCACGGCAAGACCGCGCTGGTGTTGGCGCTCACCGGCCACGACACCGATCGTCTTGCTGAGGAGAAACGGCGGGGCATATCGATCGAGCTCGGCTTCGCGCCCCTCGACCTGCCGTCGGGCGAGCGGGTGAGCCTCGTTGATGTGCCAGGCCACGAACGCTTCGTGCGCCACATGGTCGCGGGAACAACCGGGGTCGACGGCTTCCTGCTCTGCGTCGCCGCCGACGACGGCGTCATGCCCCAGACCCGCGAACACCTCTCGGTGCTGAGTCTTCTGGGTATCGAGGCCGGAGTGGTGGCGATCACACGCTCAGACCGGGCCGATCCGACGGCAGCGACGCGCGAGGTCGCGACCATTGTCGGTGCGGACGTCGAGGCCGTCGCTGTCTGCGCGCCGACGGGCGAGGGAATCCCCGAGCTTCTTGCGGCCCTCGACCGGCTGGTGACCTGCCTTCGACCCCGCATCCGCTCGGCCCGCCCGCGCCTATTCGTCGACCGTTCGTTCAGCATCGCTGGAGCGGGAACCGTGGTCACCGGGACGCTCTGGGGAGGCGAGCTCGACCGCGGGGCGCGCGTCGTGGTGCACCCCGGCGCCGCCGAGGGCATGGTGCGCGGGATTCAGGTGCACGACTCCCCCGTCGAGCGGGCCAGCGGCGGGAGGACGGCCCTCAACCTTTCTGGGCTCTCTCGCGACAAGGTTCCCCGCGGCTCGTGCGTGACACTCGCGGCCGATGGTTGGGAGCCGAGCGATCGTCTCGGCGTCGCGCTGACCTGGCTGCCCGACGCCGGCGGATCGTTTCGGTCGGGAGGCCAGCTCCACTGCCTGCTCGGCACGTCGGCGGGCTCGGCGACATGCCTCCTGCTCGACCGCAACCGGATCGACCCCGGTGAGACGGGCCTGGCCGAACTGCGCTTCACGCAACCGGTTTGCGCCGAGGTCGGCGATCGGTTGATCCTGCGGTCGGCCGAGCCGCTGACGGTGGGCGGCGCGCAGGTACTCGATACCGCCCCGCCGCGTGGGGGACGCCGGGCAGAGCGACGCGATCGGCTCGCCATCCTGCGCGCAGGCGCCCCCGACGAGATCCTGCGCTTGCACCTGCGCGAAGCCGGACCACGCGGCCTCGCCGTGACGCAACCGGGTGCCGGGGTGCTTCTCGCAGGCCGAGTGTTCGACGCCGATGTGGTGGAGGCCGCGCGCGCCGCCGCCGCAGCCGTAACGACGGTGGCCGCCGCCCGCGCGGCAACGGGCCTGCCCCCGGCCGCCGCCGCGGTGCTGGTCGATGAGCTGATCGGCGAAGGGGCTTTCGCGAAGGCCGACAGCGCTGATCCGGCCATCGAGGCACTGGCCGATTTGCTGGAGACCGCCGGCCTACGCCCTCCGACCCCCTCCGAGCTCGGCGTTGCCGCTCGTCTGGCCCCGAAAGACCTGCGCATTGCCCTTGCCAAGCTGCGCGATACCGGGCGCGTCATCCTCGCGGCGGATGACCTCTGGTTCTCCTGCGCCGCCCTCGCCGACGCCACGACCACGGGCCGAGCCGCCCTCGCCGAGGCCCCGAAGGGCATCGCCGAACTTCGCGATCTCTGGGGAGTGGGAAGGAAGCACGCGCTGGCGATTGCCGCCTACCTCGACGCGACTGGAATTACCGTCCGTCAGGGAGAGGTGCGTATCCTCAGAGACCCCAACCCAACGCCCGACTGACGGGCGTTCGGCCCACGGGGAGCGGCCGGGGCCTGGTGGCCCAACTCGCCTTCAAAACGAGTCGGGGCGGGTTCGCCCGCCCGGTAGGTTCGATTCCTGCGCCGCTCCGTCTGGGGGTAGGGGGAGTGGGCGACGGATTGCGCTCCCAGGCCTGCTGCTGGGCGACCCATCGATGCTTCCGTGAGGCCCCTTCCAGGGCTGGGCCGAGGAAGCGCCCGCTGACGCACAGGGCCTGGACGAAGCTGATCGGTGGCTGGCGAATCAATGCGCCCCACCTGCGCGCCGCTCCTCCTGTTGGGCGCGCTCGAGTTCAAACGTCTTCGGGAGCCCGTCGGGGAGGGTTGTACGCCCACGCTCCGACTCGAGGCGCAGGGCCTCGGCGACTTCGGTCCCATCGATGCCATTGATCTGCGAAGCGATTGTGGCGATGTCGGCCAGGTCGCGGGCTCGGGACGAATACGCATTGCGGCGTCGCTCGAATCGCACACGCCTTTTCGGCGATCTGCTGCGCCAGCCCGATTACGAGAGTGGGACGTGCTCATCGAGCTCGGGAATCCCAAGGTGGACAAACGTGAACTCGGGCGATTCAGTCGTCACGTCGTAGCGGTAAGGAGTGAGAACGTCGCCCGCACGTTCATGAGCGAGGCGCTCGATGCGTGAGCGCACGCTTGCTGCAGGCGAACCGGATCGGGCAGCGTTATGAGGGTGTGAGCAGCCGCGTGATCGTGGCGACGCGGCGAGGTGAGCGGCGGGCGACCGCCGCGATGGCGGTTTCGCGGGTCGCGGTGCGCCGCTCGATGGCATTGTCGAGCGCGTCGAGTACATGTCCCCGTTCGAGGGGGGAGATGGCAAGGTCAGCGATCGTTCGTGCGGGGTGGTGACCATGATCCGCCGCTCCCGCTCCCGCGCCCACTCCCAGTCGTCGGCGCCGAGCGGAGCGATGTGGAGGTGTTCGCGCTCGGTCGCCGACGCGCGGGGGCGATCCTCACCGCGGTTTCTCTGGTGTGGGTGGCGCTTTCGGTGCTGGTGATCACCCCCCACTTCAATGCGGGCAGCGCGAGCGTGTTCGGGCTGCGGGCACACATGGCACGCATTCATTCGGGCAAATGGCGAAACCGACCGCGTACGCGCAGGTGCTTCTCAAGCTGCTCGACATCTGAACCGTCCGCTCACCCTCGCCACAGATTCACCCACAACGACGAAGGGCCCGCCAAATCGCGGGCCCTTCACATAGCGGGGGCAGGATTCGAACCTTCGAACTTCGGGTTATGAGCCCGACGAGCTACCAGACTGCTCCACCCCGCGGCGGAAACCACAGGTTGCCACAGACGGGGTCGATCCTCACCCCCGGCTCAGTCGTCGAGGTGCACGCGGGCACCGACGGTCAGCCATCCTGAGGTGACGACCTGGGCATAGACGCCGAAGAGGTTCTCGCGCTCGGTGGCCAGGTGGAAGAGCACGCGCTTGTCGCGCGCGATCGTGTCGGGGTCGAAGGTCGTCACCGCGCAGCGCTCGGTCGGTGAGACGACCTCCAGGGTCGGGCCGTCGTCGACGGTGAGGCGTCGCCCGATCCAGTCGGCCTCCGCGAAGGGTTCGGGCGCATCGAGCTCGAGAACGATGTTCGGGCGAAAGCGCCGCGGGTCGATTTCCTCGCCGAGCCACGTGTCGACCTGCCGCAGCGACGCTTCGGTGATGAGGTGGATGACCGCCGCATCGAAGACGCCCATCGGCTGGCGAGCCAGCTCGACGTCGTCCTCGAGCGCGATACAGACTTCGACGCGCAGATCGCTGTCGAGCACATCAAGCTCGCGGCCGTCGGGCGTGCGCACCGTGATCCCCTCGGCGGTCTCCGGATCTCGAAAGCGCGCTCCGAAGCCAAGCAGGGCGCTGGCCCGGCGGGCCGACTGGGGCGTGCCGTCGGCGGTGATCACGGTGTAGCGGCGGTCGCCGTGGAGCCCGAACGGGCCGACGAACACCCGACGTGTCCGCTCCCCGGCGAACGACTTGACCGGATAGCGCCACAGGTCGGCGACGAGCCCGACCGCGAGGCGCACGGCTACCGGGTCAGTGCGAGGATGACCACGAGCAGCGCCAGAACGCCAACGACCATGAACGCGTAACTGATCATTCGGCGCCGGGTGCCCGCCGTCGCGGCAAAGACCTCGCGCGCGTGCTTGAGCTTTTCGGGGTCGCGCTCCGGCTCTGGCCAGTCTTCGTCTTTGTCGTCGTAGCCCATACCTGGCAGCGTACCGCCTCGCTCAACGACGAGGGGGCCCACATGGGGCCCCCTCGAAACGACTTCTGTGTGTGTCGGTTGGCCTATGCGACCTCGCGCAGCTTCTGCGCCTCGGCCAGGCTCGCCAACTTCTGCAGCGACTGGTTCTCGATTTGGCGGATCCGCTCGCGGGTCACGTTGAACGTGCGACCCACCTCGTCGAGCGTGCGCGGGTGCTCGCCACCGAGCCCGTAACGCAGCTCCAGAACGCGCCGTTCGCGGTAGCTCAGCGTGTTCAGGACATCCTTCAGCCCTTCGCTGCGCATCACGCTTTCGGCAGCGGCCTCGGGAGAGACGGCCTTCTCGTCGGCCAAGAACTGACCGAACTCCGACTCCTCGTCGTCACCGACCGGCTTCTCGAGCGAGATCGGGGTCTGCGCGCTGCGCTTGATCGACTCGATCTCGGCCTCGGGTAGCTTCACCGAGTCAGAGATCTCGGCGATCGAGGGCTCGCGACCCAGCTCGCTGACGAGCTTGCGTTCGGCACGGTTGATCTTGTTCAGCTTCTCGACGACATGAACGGGCATCCGAATGGTGCGGCCCTTGTCGGCGATCGCGCGTGCCACCGCCTGGCGAATCCACCAAGTCGCGTAGGTCGAGAACTTGAAGCCCTTGCGGTAGTCGAACTTCTCGGCCGCGCGCACGAGGCCAAGGGTGCCCTCCTGAATCAGGTCGAGGAACGCCAGGCCCTGGTTACGGTAGTTCTTGGCGATCGACACGACGAGGCGCAGGTTGGCCTCGACCATTCTGCGCTTCGCGTCGATGTCACCCAGCTCGATGAGCTTCGCGAGCTCGACTTCCTGGCGGGCGGTCAGCAGCGGGACGCGGCCGACGTCCTTCAGGAACAACTGCAGCGAATCGGTGCTCGTCTCGGTCTTCAGGTTCAGGCGGCGTGGACGCTCAGCCTCTTCGTTGAGTTTGCCGGTGCGCTCCAGCGCCTCGGCCTCATCGAGAAGGTCAACGCCCATCTCCTCCAGATGCGCGAAGAGCTGCTCGGCGGCGCTGGCGTCGACATCGACACCCTCGACCGACCGCGCCACCTCTTCGAGGCTCAGGAAGCCCTGCTCTTGCCCGCGTGCGACGAGGGCTCGAACGTCCTCGATCGCGACCATTTCTTTCAGCGTCATTTCTTCCCTCCGACCCACCGAAACGTGGGCCCTGCCGACGCAAACAAACTCAACTTGACCCGCTCCGACGTCGAACGGACGTTCGAGACGGTACCGCTTCACCAAATGAAGTCAAGGGAATCGGCACCCCCGTATCGGCAGGAGACCGAAAACCTTTAGCCCCAGTTACACAAATCATGTGACGAATCGTGTCGCGCCTTTCGACGCACCACTTCCACACGAGGGATCGGACTCTTCCAGCGCGGGCTTAACGGCCGGTTAAAAGCCCATTGAGGATCGGATCGGCGTGGAAGCCGATGCGGGATGCTCAGGGAGCGGCGGATCCGGCGGAATTCGCGCCCACCTGGCGAAGTAACCCCGTCGCCGTGCGCCCGAGGAGCGTGTTGGGTGCCAGCTTCACGGTGCGTCGCCAACTGGCGAGAATCGTCGGTAGGTCGCGTCGATAGAGAGCGAGCCAGCCGCGGTTGAAGACCACGAGCTGATTGTCGGGGTTCGCGGCGGCGAGGCTCCCGAGCGTTGTGGTGGCCTCTTGGAGACCCGCCGGGCCGCGTGACGCCGTCACCATTGCCAGACCGACTTTCGCGGCCGGGTCGCGTGGGTCGCGGCGCTCGGCCTCGCGGTACGCCTCGTTCGCCGCAGACGCGTCCTTCAGGGCCTGGTAGGCGTGGCCCAGCTCGACCCAACGTCGAGCCGCTGCGTCGGGCCGTGCGACGATCTCACGCAGACGGGCCACCTGGACGGTCGGTTCGAGACGCGAGATCCCATCCGGAGCGGGTCGGTCGAGCACGATCGCGATGGGGGGAAGGCTGCCCGCCGGATCCGCGGTCGCATCGGGATTGATGGGCTCCCCGGCGACGGCGCCGACGATGATCGGCTGCGCACGATCCTGGGCGCTGCGCTTCGCCGGCTCGTTCAGCAGGGAGGCGATTCCGAGGGCCGCTGCGGCAACAACCGCGCCCGCGACGAGTGCGACGACAAGACGCCGAGGTTCGATCGCAGGTTTTCCCAAGGGCGCCACCACCTCATCGTGACGGGTCGGTGGGTCGACTCACAAGCGGCCGGCCCCTTCTGGTGACGAGGGTCAGGGCCTCATTTCACAGCGGTTCCCTGCCGATCTACTCTTCGTGGCCACCAACTCTCCGACGCCTGCCGCCAAGCCCACCCGCCTCGAGGCGCTGCTTGCCTACGCGGTACGCCGCGGGGCCAGCGACCTGCTGCTGAAGGTGCCGTCGCACCCGGTGATCCGCGTCAACGGCCGGCTCGAGGCGATCACGGATCATCCTCAGCTGTCGCCGAGCGACACCAATCAGTTTGCCGCTGAACTCACGGTGGCCTCGCCGGGCAAGATGGCCGAGTTCGAGAGCACGGGCGAGACCGACCTATCGTTCGCCCGCGAGAACATCGGGCGTTTCCGGGTCAACATCTTCCGCCAGCGCGGCTCGACCAGCATGGTGCTGCGTGTCGTGCCGTTTCGCGTCGCGACGCTCGAGGAGCTGATGCTGCCCGCAACGGTCGGGCGTCTGGCCGCCGAAGAGCGGGGAATCATCTTCGTCACCGGAACTACCGGTTCCGGTAAGAGCACGACGCTCGCGGCGATGATCGATCGCATCAACCGCACGAGCAATAAGCACATCGTCACCATCGAAGATCCCATCGAGATTCTCCACGTCGACCGCTCATCGCTCGTCAACCAGCGCGAGGTCGGCCTCGACACCGAGTCGTTCGCCTCCGCTCTACGACGGGTTCTGCGTCAAGACCCCGACGTCATCATGATCGGCGAGATCCGCGATCTCGTGACGATGGAGACCGCGCTGTCAGCGGCCGAGACGGGCCACTTGGTGCTCTCGACGATGCACACCCTGGATGCCACCGAGACCGTCAACCGCGCGATAGGGTTCTTCCCGCTGCATCAGCAGCAGCAGGTGCGGGTGATGCTGGCCGGCACTCTGAAGGGGATCATCTCCCAGCGGCTGGTGCCCACCGTCAACGGCAGCTCGCGGGTTCCAGCGATCGAGGTGCTCGTCACCACGGGCCGTGCGCGCGACATGATCGTCGACTCCGACGCGACCGGCCGACTGCATGAGATCATCCGCGACGGCGATTTCTACGGGATGCAAACGTTCGATCAGTCGCTGTTCGATCATGTCTCGGCAGGACGCATCTCGCTCGAGGCGGCGCTCGAGGCGGCCTCCAGCCCGCACGATTTCAAGCTGATGCTCGACTCCGGCGCCGCCCGGCGTACGAGCGCCATGTACTCCTCCTAGAGCCGCACCTATCCTGATTCGGAGTTGGCGTCGTGATCGAGCGCCCGCCCGTACGTCGGAAGCAGCTTTAAGGCGATCTCAGGGCCGGTGCTATCGTCGGTCTGGTGAGCACGACGTCACTCGCATCGACGATCGGGCAAAGCATGTGCCCCGTCGTCGCGACCGCCCGGATCGTCGCGGGTAAGTGGACTCTGTTGCTCTTGCGCGACCTCGCCGACGGTCCGCGCCGCTTCGGTGAACTCGAACGCTCGCTCGAGGGCATCAGCCCTCACACCCTCACGATGCGCCTACGCAGCCTCGAAGCCGAGGGCATCGTTGCGCGGCGCGAGGAGCGCGGTGTTCCGCCGCGTGTCGACTACACGTTGACCGACAAGGGTCGCGATCTGGTGCCGATCGTCGACGCGATGCGCGACTACGGCTCCCGCTGGCCGTCGGCCGACTGCTAGCCCGGTCTGCGAGTTCGTAGGAAGCGCATCGGTAGGTACAGCGTGTGGGGCACGCGCCATTCGAGCACCTCACGCATCTCGGCCTGACCCTCGGGGCCGATTACGTGGCCGATCAGGGAGCGCGCGAAGAACTGCGTCGCGTCGTCAGGTGTCGCGAACGCCGCCGCGAACTGGGCGTCGCGTTCTTCGAAACTGGCCATCCCGGCGGTCTTGAAGGCCAGAAGATCCGCGGGCTCACGGGGAAAGCTCGCCTTCGATGCCCGGCCGGCAAGGGCCCCGGGTGCACGTCGCGCGACGACCGCGAGGACCGCCCCCATGAACGCGGCGTCCATCGGGCGCAGCTGGTCGAAGTCCATCACGCTGGCCACGAAACGACCGCCGGGGCGCAGCACTCGGTAGATCTCGGCGGCGGCGGCCGTGAGGTCGGTGACCTGCTCGAGCACCAGGCTTGCGATCACGCAGTCAACGCTGCGATCGGGGATGGACGCGATGCTCTCGGCGGTACCCGACTGGTAGAGCACGGGGAGTTCGTCGGGCGTCCGGATCCGCGCGATCTCGAGCGCCTCGGGGCTCGGGTCGACGCCGATGACCAGGCCCTCCGGTCCGACGGCCTCGGCGGCGACGCGAGCGGCCCCGCCCGACCCGCACCCGAGATCGAGCACGCGCTCGCGCTGGACCAGCGCCGCCCAACCGACCAGGCTGCGGTAGAGGTGCGCGCCGGAGTTCCCGCTCAGGGCTGCGAACGCGTCTTCAGTGGCCGCGGGATCAACGGCCGCGACCGCACGGTGGAATCGCCGTGCCAACTCTCCGACCAACGGTTCTCCGGCGGCGACGCGTACCCGGATCTCCTCGAGGGCCGTCTCTGGCACGGCGCGTCCGGCAACCGCGGGCTCGCTCATATCGGGCGCGTGCGTTCGAGGTCGTACATGAGCGCTCCGAGTGCGTCGGTGAGGGCCGCCGGTTGGGGACGAAGTGCGGCGTGGAAGAGGCCCCGCGCGTCGGCCCGTCCGACGGCGACGGTGGCGATGGTTGGCGGACGCCCCGCGTCGAGACAGGCCCGCACGTCGATGCCGACGGCGACGCCGGAGTCGTCGAGGTGGGGCGAGCGCAACCGTCGGGAGCGGCCGATACTCACGACCCCGGCCTCGCGGACGCGGGTATTCGCGTCGGTACGAGACTCCGGCTGGTTACCGGGCGAGATGACCGACCCAGGTGCAGCCGTCGCCGTTCCGAAGCCGATGATCTCGACCAGCGGTGTGTCGCCGATGATGGCGAGCGTGCGGCCCGCCGCGTCGAGCGGAACCGAGACAGGTGCCGTGAACCAGCGATCGGGGATTCCGAAAAGGCGCACGGCGACGTCGGTGCCCGTGCCGGCGAGACCACACACGAGGCTGGAGCCGGGCGTGCCGATGGCGCCGGTGACTGCGCCCGTCGCGGTGGCGAGAAAGAGCGACAGGCCGAACCCGCCATTTCCACCGACGGCGTGGGCGACAGGGGTGATGGCGCGCGGCGCACGCTCGTCGAGATACGAGAGCAGCTCGGTGACCAACAGCGTCCCGAGCGCGTCGGTGCGCGTGTGGCCATCGTCACCCATGTCGAGGGCCCGTTGGCACAGCGCCATGAGGTCGAGGGGGCCGTGCGCCCGAAGGGCCGCGGTCAGCCCCGGGGCGAGGGCCTCTGAGTGGACCCGCTCGCGGCGCATGGCCTCGGGCGAGTCGTCGCCGAGCCACAGGGCAGCGTCGGCGCCGTGCAACAGCGGCGTCGCGCCCGTGAGCCCGGTCGCGTCGTCACGAACGATCCAGCACGGGGTCGACGGACCGATCGACGCCGCACCGGGCGCGGCCATCGCGTGGTCGGATGCCGTGCTCAAATGAATCTCGTCGGCGACGATACGGGCGTCCGCATCGGCCCGATCGGTGGCCCATCCCTCGAGAACGCAGGTCGCCGCGATCGATCGGCGCTGAGGTTCCGACAGCGCGTCGAGCGCCACCGGTGGCCCTCCGTAGAGCACCCAGCGGGCCGCGTCGATCTCGGCCACCAGGCCTGCGGGGGCCGTTGAGACGAGCATCGGTCGGCACGTCTGCAGGTGTTCTAGCACCCGCGCGTTGGCCCGGTCGATGCGCAGGTCGCCGTAGGCGATAACGAGCTCGCCGAGGGTCTCGGCCGTTGGCAGAGGGCCCGTGTGGCTGCTGAAGACGCGCGCGTCGACGCCTTGATCGAGCAGCGCATCGGCAAGATCGAGCCGGTCGATGACGGCGACGGTGGGCAATATCGTCACCGGCGGGGACGGACGGTCGGCACCGACGAGGCGGGATGGACATACACGACCGGTTTCTTACCATGCCGGACGGGGCCGCGAACCGTGCGCGTTCAGCGCGGCGCTCCTAAAGTGGGTGGTGATGTCCCACTCCTCGGCACCGATGGCGACACCACTCGCCCTCACCGACTCCGGCGCGCGGGTTGCCGTGGTTGGTGGTTCGGGCCTCGACGCCGTGGTGCAAACCCAGAAGGCTCTCGCCGCCGGGATGGACGTCCTCATCGTCGCTGAGGCGTTCGGTGCGGCCCACGAGTCGGCACTGAAGCGCCATGCCCATGAGCTGGGGCGTCTCGTGCTGGGCCCTGGGGCCGGGATGGCCCGCATCGACGGCGCCAACATCGGCTTTGCAACCGGCGCAGCGGCGGGCACCGTCGGAATCGTGTCCGGGTCGGGGAGTGCTGCCCGGCAGGTCGCGGGCCTGCTCGATCGCGCAGGGGTGGGCCTCAGCGACGTCTTCGTGGTCGGCGGCAGCGATATGAGCGCCGCCGTTGCCGGCCAGTCAACGCGGGATGCCCTCGATCGTCTGCGTCGCACGGCCGGATGCCACGTGATCATCGCGCTGCTGTGGCCTGCCGATAGGGAGGTCATGGACGCGATGCTCGACCTTCTCGATGATGTGGGAATGCCCGTCGTGGCGTGGGCTCCCGACGGGGGTGATGCACCGCGTCATAGCGTCACGCTCACCACGACCCTCGACGAGGCCGCCCGCGTTGCGGCGCGGATGTCCGGCCGCGACCCGATGGCGGTGGCGCCCCCCGCGCATTCGCTGTCGTGGGTGAGCAGTGGTTCGGTACTCGGGCTCTTTTGCGGTGGCGCGCTGTGCGCCGAGGCATCGGCGACCCTCGCAGAGCGACTCGCGACGGTCTGGTCGAACCGCCCCGCAGGTCAGGCCCGCGATCTGCCCTCGGGCAAAAGGGTGCGCGGCCATGTGTGTCTTGATCTCGGCCATCCCGGTGTGCGCGGCGCGCTTGCGCATCCGATGGACGATCCTGAGGTGCGGTCGCAGGCGATTCGCACCGAGACTCGCGAAGGCCGCGCGCGGGTGCTGATCCTCGACGTGCCGCTGGGGTGGGCGATGCACCCCGACCCGGCCGGGGCACTTGCCGAACCCCTCGCGCAGCTCGCTGCGGCCCGCCCGCAGCTGACGGTGCTCGCCCATGTTTGCGGCGCTCATGGCGACCCGCAGGGGCTCGTCTCCCAAGAGGCGATCCTGCGCGGCGTCGGGGTCCACCTGATGCCGAGCAACGCCGCCGCCGCGGCGCTCGCCGCGGGTCTCGTCACGTGAGGGTCACCATCGCGTCGGGATGGCCGCGGCCGGTTGGCGGCCTCGTGCAGGCGGCGCGCTTGTCGGCGGCACTGGCGGAACGCGACGTCGACGTGGTGGTCATCGCGGCCCGTAGCCCCGATTCGGATCCGGTCATCGACCGCAGGATCCTGCTCGTCGACCCCGGTGATCTGCCGGCGGCGATCCGGGCGGCGGGGCCGTCGACCATCGGCCACGCGGGCGATCCCGCGGCGAGTTTTGCCCTGCTCGAGCTCAAGGCCCAGGGTCTTGTCGGCCACGTTGTCCAGACCGTCCACCACGTCGACGCCCACGCCGAGGGCGAGGAAGAGGAGGCCCATCGTCGGGCCATCCAGGACGCCGACGCGGTGATCTGCGTTTCGCACTGGTGGGCCGAACGGGTGAAGCGCGAGTTCGTCGTCGAACCCACGGTCATCGCCAACGGGGTCGATTCCGAGCGGTTCGCTCACACGTCTCTCGACCGCCAAGAAGCCGGTCGGATGCTCGGTTGGGGCAGTCGCCCGGCGATCCTCGCGTTGGGTGGCGTTCAGCCGCGCAAGGGCAGCCGGATGCTGCTGGAGGCGTTCGCGCGGGCCCGAGGACGTATCGGCGACGAGGCGCTGCTCGTGATCGCCGGTCCCGCGGAGCAGGCCGAATACCACGACGCGTGGGCGGGCGACGCCGAGCGGCTGGGCCTGAGCGTCCACCGCGGCCCGCGGCCTCCCCGCGGCGCCGACGTCGTCGAACTGGGGATGGTGGCCGAGTCGGACATGCCCGCTCTCTACCGCGCCTGCGACGTACTGGCGACACCGTCGACCCGCGAAGGCTTCGGTCTTGCCGCGCTCGAGGCTGCCGCGGCGGGTCTCCCGAACGTGGTCTCCGACCTGCCCGTTTTTCACGAGCACTTCGTCGACGGCGAGAGCTGCCTGATGGTTCCGGTCGGAGACAGCGGCCCGCTGGCGATCGCCTTGGTGAGGGTGCTGCGCGAGGCCGGAATCTCCCAGAGGCTTGCCGAGGAAGGTCGCCACGTTGCGGCCCGATACGGCTGGGAGGCGTCGGCCGCCGCCCACGAACTGCTCTACCGGCGGCTCACGGCGAGCTGAGCGGTTCGGCCAGGATCGACAGAAGACGGGCGACGCCGGGTGAGCGGTCTCGGCCATCACGACCGCGACCAGCGGCAGGATGACTGCAGGCTCAAGCGAAAACTCGACGGAATCCTGTCGCGATGACCCCCGGGCCCTCCGCCACCGTTCATCCGATCTGCGATCTCTGATCTGCGATCTGGTGTTCGCTCATCTCGCGGGGCGTCGAGTCGGAGATCCTGGCCGTTGGCGTGAGCTCGGTATCGTCATCACGGCCTACGCGGTCCTCTCACGCGGCCTTGTCAGCGGCCATTGGTCACCCGATCGCGCCCTTACCGCAGGAGATTTCCGGGCCTCCAGCCCGCGCTTCTCGAACGAGAACCGGAGGCCAGAAACTGTCGCTCGTCGATGCCCTGTGGGTCGAGCTGACGAACGACGAACCATGCACATCGAGCAGGCCATCCCCGAGAACGCGGCCGCCGGGGACCGCTACGCGGCTCCGCTGATCGCCCACCGCGACAACGAGCGGCGAGAAGCCGTCACGGATCCGCGGTCGGCAGCTGTTCGAGGCGCAGCGTGATGATGGCGCCGACCGCGTCGGTGAGACCGTGCTCGGCGGCGATCCGTTCGGCATCCTCGAACCGCTGCCGCGCACGGCCCAAGCGTGCGTCGTCGTCCCGGTTCTTCAGGATGTTGTCGCCGGAGACCAGCAGCTGCCGGATCCGGCGGGTCGCCTCGTCGTGGTCCACGGGGGCAGGGTAGCCCTCAGGCGTCGAGCAGGTCCGCGACCTGGGTGGCGGCGAGTTTGGAGGGCGCCGGTCGGCCGTCGGCATCGGCGAGGTACATCCGAGGCGTGATCTGCGTGATGCCCTCATAGCGCCAGGTGCCGGGCGCGGTTTCGATCGCGTTGAGTGCGTCGATGACCCGGGCGAGATCGCGCCGCGGCGTGATGGGCCGCGCCGACCACGCGACCCAGGTCTCGTATCGGTACCGGAGGATGAGCGTCCCATCGGGGAGGACATCCAACACCCGTGAGCAGGCGGTGCGCGGATGGACCGCCTCCCGCGCAAGCAGGCACGGCGCGCGGACGATGGCGAGGTCGTGCTCTGGTGCCTCGTCGATGGTCGCCACCCCGGAATCGAGCAGGGCGATGTCTGCGTCGATGGCATCCCACGGCCCCTGCCAGAGAAATCTGAAGCGTTCTGGGTCGGTGAGCGCCCGCCGCACTCGGGGAAGAACCGCGCCGCACAGTTCACCGGCCGGGTCGTGGCTGAGCGTCGGCGAGAGGAGGCGGCGCACCGATTCCAACGGTGTGCTCGCCCGCTCGGCAAAGGCCATCAGGGCAAGGGCGATGCGCATCGCCCAGGGGTCGGTCCACGTGCCGAAATCACCGGCCTCGGCCGTGGCCATCGCCATCAGGCGCTCCGGTGACCTCTCGCCGGGGTGTTCCAGAAGTAGCCACGCGGCGAGCAGGCCATCGACGTCGTAGTGATTGTTGGTGACCGCGGTGACCTGGCGGCCGGTGGGCTCGGCGCGGAGGTAGAGGTCGACGATCCGGGTCGCGGTCTCGGCGGCGAACATTGGTGGCGTGGTGCTGCCCGGCCAGTGCGCCAGGGACAGGATGCTGCCGGGGGCGGCCGCGCCGTCGACGGTGATGTGAGGTTGCCCCGCGAGGGCATGTTCGGGCACGAAGCGTGCGTCGGGACTGAGTCGGGGCAGATCACCGGGGCCGACGGGAATGGCAGCGGCGCGCACCGACGCTGCGTGCTCGGGAGCCTCGATGTCTGCGCTCACAGGATCGAGTCTAAAGATGAGGTCGGCGGCGGCGACTGCGATACTCGTCGTATCGTGGATTTCCTCGTCGACCACGCGGTCCTGATCTCGGCGCTCATTGCCCTGGTGGCGATCATCGCCGGCGGGGCGATCCTCGCCCTGCGCATCCTCGCGATGATCCGGACCGTCAAGCGGGCCAAGCGCACGGTTACCGTCGCTGCGGGTGCCCTGGCCGCCGACGTGAAACGGGTAACGGATGCCGTCGGCGCCCTTCCGCAGCAACAGGGCGAGATCACCGCCACGCTGACCTCCTTGCAGACCAGCGCCGGGGCTGCAGGAGTGCTTGCCAAGCACGCCATGGTGGCCCGGCGCGCCCTACGTGCGCCCCTCATGTACCTCGGGCGGTGACGGCTCCGGGGCCCCTCGCCGTCGTTGACGTCGGCTCCAATTCGATCCGCCTTTTTCTCTGCGACGGGATCGACGCGGCCGGGCCCCATGGGCCACGGACGACGACGGTTACGGGATTGCGGGGCGGCGCGGCGCCCGACGGGACGATCGCCCCGGCGGCGCTCGACCGGCTGGCCGCCTGCCTGGTCGACTACGGGGCGGCGATGCGCGGCGCGGGGGTCACGCGCGGTATGGCGCTCGGCACCAGCGCCGTCCGTGACGCTCCGAATCGTGGCGCGGTCGAAGCTCTGCTGCACCAACATCTTGGACTCTCTCTGACGGTTCTTGCCGGCGACGAGGAGGCACGCCTGGCCTATGCCGGAGCCCGCCTCACGGTATCGGGCACTGACCCGGTGATCGTGCTCGACATCGGCGGCGGAAGCACGGAGTTCGTCCGCGGCGACGCCGGCGGCCCGAGCGCGGCGATCAGCACCCAGATGGGGGCGGTCCGCTTCACCGAGCGGTTCCTCACCAGCGACCCCCCGACCTCGGCGGAGATTGCCGACCTACGCGAGGCGGCCCGCGGGATGGCCGCCGGGGCGGTCGAGGAGCTCGGCGGCCCTGCTCCTCTGGTCGGTGTGGCCGGCACCATCACCACTCTGGCGGCCGTGATGGTCGGCGCCTACGACCCGGCCCGCGTGCACGGTGCCCGGCTCTCGCGCGGCGATGTGGAGGGCCTGGCCGAACGCCTCGGGGCCCTGACGGTCGCGGCCCGCCGAGGTGTCCGGGGCCTCGAGCCGGCCCGGGCGCCGGTGATCGTGGCCGGTGCCCACATCGCGGCCTGCGCGATGGACGCGCTCGGAGCGAGAGAGATGCTCGTCAGCGAACGAGATCTGCTCGACGGAGCCGCCCTCGATGCCGACGGGCTGGCCGGTCCGGTCGGCTGAGCGAGGGCTCGCCCGGCTGCCGGGCAATGGCCGACCTGCCGTACACTCCCTACGGTCATGAGTACCCGCAAACGCGCGACGGCAGCCAACGACGAAGTCGACACGTTTTCGCGGATGGACGGCCTGGTCGATGCGCTCAGCCAGATCAGCGATCCGCGCGACAACCGGACGCTGATCTTTGCCAAGGGCGAAAACACACGCCACTTCCGGCACGCGCAGTTGCTGACCCGCTGGCCCCCGCTCGCCGAAAGTTGGGCTGAGGGGGTCGAGAAGACCCGATTATCCTCGGTCGATCGCACCCCCGGAGCCGCAACCTTCGGGAGGTGACTCCTCGCCGGAGTGGCGGAACGGTAGACGCGGGGGACTTAAAATCCCTGGCCCCTCGGGGCG
>JANLSO010000057.1:0-5172 GCA_031362405.1 Thermoleophilia bacterium
TCGTAATCCTTCGCTTGGGCTGGCCCGCCCGAACCCTAAACTTGGGGGCCCGCGCCGGCGCGGGGGAACCCCCTGTTCCCGACCGCCGGGCGCGCTCGCGGGTGCCCATCAGTCAAAACACGACTCGGGGCGCCTCCCGAAACTCGGCAGGCGCCCCGTGGCGTACTCGGTAGAGCGAGGAGCTACTTGGTGATCTTCACGAACATCTCGAACGTGGGGGTCTCGCCGCCGGTCGACCAGGCGACAACGCTCTTGATCGGGCGCAGGTTGGCCAGATCCTTTGCGCTTGCGCCGTCGAAGGCGCCCGAGGCCTCACCGAGGGCCACGGCCTTCTGGACGTTGATCCATGCCAGCGAGTTGACCTTGTCGGGCATGCCCGCCGTTGCGGCGGTGAACTCGGTCGACTGCGACAGCGGCGAGGTGGGGCGCTGGATCTGACGGACCGTCGCGGGGCTGGATCCGATGATCGCGAGTTTGCCCTCGACGCCGTAGGTGACGCCGCCGGTAGGTGCGACCGGGAGGTCCCACCCCTGAACGCCGCCTTCGAGGGGCGTCGCGCGCCACTCGGGAAGCTTCGTCTCAGGTGAGAACTGCTTGATGAGCGTCGGCACGCGTTCGCGCAGCGTGTCGAGGGTCTTCGACGCGCGCGCGCCATCTTCGACCTCGAGGGCAAGCGCGACACCCGGAAGCGGCGCGCCGGAGGTCACAACAAGGCCATGCTCGAGTGTCGTCAGGGCGCTCAGGTCATCGACCGAGACACCGAGCTGGGGCTGAAGCTGCGCGGTCAGCGCCTGCAGCTGCGCCGTGGGGTCGCCCGCCCCTGCTCCGGCCGCCCCGAACTGCTCGAGAGCGTTGGCAATCTGTCCCTGAAGGTTCCGGAAGCCCACGTAGGCGATAGCGTCTGAGGGAACTTTCTCGGTGAGCTTCGGCGCGAACTCTGTGTCGGGCACCGGCGGAATACCCATGCTGACGCCCTTCATGCGCATGCCCTCGCTCTCAGCCGCAAGTGTCACGGCGACGCGGGCGTCCTTGTACTGCGCAGTGAGGGCGCCTGCCTGAGCAAGGTTCGGATCGGCGGCGACCTGCTGCTGGATGACCGCGCCGTAGTCGACATATGCCTGAGCGAACGTGTCGCCCGGCAGCTTGGAGATCGTGGAGGTGAAGCGGTCGGAGCCCGCGAGCGTCGCGGAGCCTCCGGCCGAGTGCGCGTCGATCGCGAGCTTGAGGTCTTCCGCGTTCGGGGCGAAAACGATCGAACCGGCCACCACGGCGGCCACACCATCGTCGCTCTTGTGGACGGCGACTCCCCCGACCTGGATCGGAGCGGCGGGGTCGTGATCGTCGAGCAACTTCTCGGCCTCGGCGTCCTTGCCGTCGGCAAGATCGGCGACCGCGACCACCGGCTGATCACTCGCCGCGGCCGCCGCCGCGGCGGGGTCGGTCGAGGTCGTCAGCCGTGACGCGTTTGCGAGCGACAAGACCGCGAGCCCCGCGCGGCCGCCGAGAAGCGGTTTCACCTGGGTCTCGTAGTTGAGGCTTCCGGTGGTCAGGTTGTCCTCGAGCTCCTTGCGCAGCTCGGGATATGCGGGAAACAACTTCGCCAGCGTGTCGACCTGGGTCCACTGAGCACCGTCGACATCGGTCGAGAGCTCAACATAGATGGGAGCGCTGGCCGGAATGAAGCCGGCGATCGTGCTCGCAGAGGCGCCGGAGGGAGACGACTGGCTCGTGGTGCCCCCACATCCCGCCGCGACGAGCGAAAGGGCGGCGACGGGGGCGGCAGCGAGAACCCAGCGTCGCCGAATGAGTCGGCTCGCGGGACGGGGTAGACGACGCATGGGGCGAGCAACCTCCGGGATGGTTGAACGTTACGCAATTGACGGTAGCAACGGTGAAGCGCACCACCGATAGACAGAAGTAAAGGGTCGGTTCAGTCTGAGAAACACCTGCGACGTCCCATCGGTCGCACCAGCCGTCGACATGAGCAACCCAGGCGCCCGCCCAGCGTTTCAGCGTTCCGGCACCGGGGCTCGAGCCATGAGGTCGTCCATGCACTCGGGAATCGGCTTCCCGTCGAGGGCTGCGGCGACCTCAATGCTGATCGGAAGCTCCACGCCGACGCTCGCGGCGAGCACCAGCAGACTATGAACCGTCCACAGACCCTCGGCCACCTGGCCGATCTCGCCTTCGACATCGCCGACGGGCATGCCGCGCGCGATGAGCTCGCCCGCGCGCCGATTGCGGCTGTGCGAGCTCGTGCAGGTGGCGACCAGATCACCCATTCCCGCAAGACCGCGGAAGGTGTCGGCGCGGGCGCCGCAGGCGGTGCCCAACCGGGTCATCTCGGCGAGGCCACGCGTCATCAGGCTGGCCTTCGCGTTGTCACCGAAGCCGAGGCCGTCAGAGATACCCGCCGCGATCGCGACGACGTTCTTGGCCGCGGCGCACAGCTCGACGCCGAGAAGATCGTCGTTCACATAGACCCGGAAGCGTCGCCCATTGAGCAGAGTCTGAACCGTCTCGGAGAGCCCCGATTCGCCGGCGACGACGGTCGCCGCGGGCTGCCCCGCTACGACCTCCTCGGCGTGGTTGGGCCCAGACAGCATCGTGAACGGCGTGTTCGGGGCGCACCGGGCTCGCCACACCTGCGAAAGCCGGCCGCCGGTGTCGGGATCAAGACCCTTCGTGAGCGACAGCAGCCCGACGCCGGGCGCGAGCCGGGGAACCAGCCAGTCGGCGGTCTCCGCGGTCGCTCGGCTCGGAACGGCAAGGACAACGATCTCGGCTCCGTCAAGCGACGCGTCGGCCCCCAGGTGAGAGACCCGTACCGAATCCGGCAGCGAGACGCCCGGCAGGTAGCGGTCGTTACGCCGTTCCCGGGCGATCTGCTCGGCGGCCTCGGGCCGGCGGCAGATCAGCGTCGTCTCCACCCCGCGGTTTCCGACCATCGCCGCGAACGCCGTCCCCCACGACCCGGCGCCCACGACCGCAATGTGCGTCGTCAATCGTGGCGGCCCTTCACGCGGATGATCAGGGGAACGCCTTCGAGGTCGAATTTGCGCCGCAGCCGGTTCTCGAGCCAGAAGCCGTAGTCGCGGGTGATGAGGCCACGGTCGTTGACGTCGAGCCGGAAGGTTGGCGGCGATTGGCCGGTCTGCACCAGGTACCGCACCGACAGGCGTCGACCCTTCTTGCCGCGTGGGCCGGGCCGCTCGTCGGCAAGTATCCGTAGCTCCGCGTTCAGCTCGTGCGTGGAGATATGCGCGCGGTAGCGCTCTTCCAGACGCAACGCCGCGGGCAAGAGCCGGTGCAGCCCCTCCGAAGTCGTCGCCGAGCAGACCTCGATCGGCGGGCGCTGGCGGCTCTTCGCCCGCAGCTCGCCGCGGATGTGGTCGAGGTCGGGCTGCGCGAGGTCCCACTTGTTCATCACGAGCATCGTCGCGCAGTGCGCCTTGGCGGCCGAGTCGACGGCGCGCAGGTCGGCGTCGGTCAGCCCCTCGGTCGCGTCACAGACGACGATCGCCACGTCACTGCGGCCCGCGGCCTGTAGCGCGCGCAGCTGACTGTAGTGCTCGAGGTCGTCGCGCATCCGACCCTTCTTGCGCAGACCCGCGGTGTCGGTGAGCACGATCTCGCGATCGGCGTAGGTGATGAGCGTGTCAACCGGGTCGCGGGTCGTGCCCGGGCGGTCGTGCACGATCACACGCTCTTCGCCCAGGAGGGCGTTGACGATCGAGCTCTTGCCGACGTTCGGACGCCCCATGATGCAGATGCTCGGCACGCCCTGGCGGCGCAGCACCTCCTGCTCTTCAGGAGCTTCGGGTAGCGCCGCGACGATGGCGTCGAGCAGGTCACCGGTATCGAGGCCGTGCTGCGCGGAGATCGGATAAACGTCGCCGAGGCCCATTGCCCATAGGCCCTGGGCAAGGAGCGCCGTCTCGGGGCGCTCGCACTTGTTGGCGATCACCATCACCGGCACCTCGGCCCGCCGTAGGCGCTCGGCGACATCGAGGTCGCCCGCGGTCGGCGCGACGTGCGCGTCGACGACGAACAGGATCAGATCGGCGCCGGTCAGGGCCTGGGTCGCCTGCGCCGCGATCTGACGGCCGATCGGGGTCGGGTCGGCCTCGTCGATGCCACCGGTGTCAACGAGCTGAAAGTTGCGGCCGATCCATTCGGCCCCCGCTTGGCGGCGATCACGGGTTACCCCGGCGACGGCGTCGACGACCGCCTCGCGGCGGCCACTGAGCCGGTTGAACAGGGTTGACTTGCCGACGTTCGGGTAGCCCACGATCACCACCACGGGCTGACCGTCCGACAGGGTCGTGCCGCCGGTGTCGTGCATGCGGCCCCCGGGGCCGCGATGGCCGCGCTGGGTCCGTGTGGATTCGCCGGGGGGCGTGCTTTCACTCATCAACAGTTCCTTCATTGGGCGGCGCGCCGGCGCGACCGCGCAGCTCGGCGATTGCCGCCATCATTCGTTCGGCCGCGGCCTGGGCACGGGCTCCGCGGGGGCCTACGGTGAGATCGGAAAGGTCGAGCGGCGAGCCGATCTCGACCCGCACGGGGCCAAAGCGGCGCTGAGATCCCCAGATCGCCATGGGTACCACTGTGACAGTCTCGTCGAGGGCCAGCGCACCCGCCCCCGGCATCGCCGGTCCGAGGCGCCCGTCGAGCGACCGCGTACCCTCGGGAAACATCAGCAGGCAGTCGCCGCGGGCAAGGACGTCTTTGGCGGTGCGCATCGCGTGGCGGTCGGCTCCCCCGCGCTCGACCGGGAAGGCGCCGACCGCGCGCAGAATGCGGGTCACAACGGGGCCACGGAAGAGTTCTTCTTTGGCCATGTAGTGCGTGCGACGCGGCGTGGCGGCCGTGCCGATCATCGGCGGGTCGAGCCCGGAGATGTGGTTGCAGACAAGAAGCACCCCTCCGCGGCGCGGAATGTTCTGCCGACCACCGCGACGCAGCCGGTAGACGCCCTGGAAGATGGCCTTGCACATGACGTAGGTGATCGGCCACACGACGCGATTGATGCCGGCCGTCTCGCTCATGCCATCTCCCCCGCACCGCGGCGCTCGCGCGCGTCGGCAACGAGCCGCTCGAGTAGGGCGACGACGTCCTCGACGGGCAGCCCCGACGTATCGACGACCACCGCGTCGGCGGCGGCGAGAA
>JANLSO010000086.1:0-10134 GCA_031362405.1 Thermoleophilia bacterium
CACAAGCGCGTTATCGGCCAGGAGGCCGCCATCGCGGCGGTCAGCCGCGCCATCCGACGCGCCCGCGCCGGCATCAAAGACCCCAAGCGTCCTGCCGGTGGCTTCATCTTCCTCGGCCCGTCGGGCGTGGGTAAGACCGAGCTGGCCCGAACGCTCGCAGAGTTCCTTTTCGGCGACGAGAGCGCGCTGATCCAGGTCGACATGTCCGAGTACATGGAAAAGCACGCGGTCAGCCGTCTGGTGGGCTCCCCTCCCGGCTACATCGGCTACGACGAGGGCGGCCAGCTCACCGAGCAGGTTCGTCGCAAGCCGTACTCGGTGGTCCTGCTCGACGAGGTCGAAAAGGCACACCCCGAGGTCTTCAACATCCTGTTGCAGATCCTCGAGGACGGTCGTCTGACCGATGCTCAGGGGCGGTCGGTCGACTTCCGCAACGCGATCATCATCATGACCAGCAACATCGGCGCGGCGACGATCTCGCGCAGCACGCCGCTGGGCTTCTCGGTCAACGATGAAAACGGCATGTCGTACGACGACATGAAGGGCCGCATCATGGGAGAGCTGAAGCGCGTCTTCCGGCCCGAGCTCATCAACCGCATCGATGAGGTCATCGTCTTCCACAAGCTCACGAAGGCGGAGATCACGACGATCGTCGACCTCCTGCTCGTGCGCCTCAAGAAGCAGATGGCCGAGCATGGGCTGTCGCTCGAGCTCACCGACGACGCCAAGGCATTGCTCGTCGAAGAGGGCTACGACCCGACGATGGGTGCGCGGCCACTGCGCCGGGCGATCCAGCGGCTCATCGAAGACCCGCTCGCCGATCAGGTTCTGGTCGGAGGTTTGGCGGAGGGGACGACCGTCATCGTCGATCGCGACGAGAAGGTCATGAAGCTCACGACCCGCGAGCCGGAGCGTGTGGCCGAGTCTGAGGCAACCGAGCCGGAGACGGTTGGGGCGGCAGCAGGCTCGGTGGGCGAGGAGGCCCCGGCCGAGTCCACCGAATCCTGACCCCCGCCGCGCCTGGCGGGACGGGTGCCGGTGTTCCGGCGTCGCGTTCACGAACACACAGCGTTCATGTCTGTGGGGACTGCGGTCAGCAGTCCCCACAGTGGATCGGTCGCTGCCACGGATGTGGCGCGTGGGGGACGTTCACCGAAGAGGTGACGGGTCGCGCGTCGGCGCGTCGGATGGCGGCTGTCGCGGCCCCGATTCGTCTGGGAGAGGTCGAGCGCACGGGAACGCCGCGTCTGTCGTCGGGTGTCTCCGAGTTCGACCGCGTTCTGGGCGGGGGCTTCGTGCCGGGCTCTTTGGTGCTTCTGGGCGGAGAACCCGGAATCGGAAAGAGCACGCTCGTACTTCAGGCGCTCGCGGCGATGTCACAGACATCGGAGGTGCTTCTGATCACCGGCGAAGAGTCGGTCGAGCAGGTTGCCTCGCGGGCTGAACGGCTCAGGGGTGATTGCTCACGGGTCGGCGTTCTGGCGGAAACCGGGCTCGATGCGATCATTGCGGCGATTCACGCGCACCGTCCGATGGTCTGCGCGATCGACTCGATCCAGACGCTTCGCTCCGAGGCCCTCGAGTCGGCACCCGGTTCGGTCGCGCAGGTGCGTGAGGCGACCGCCGCGCTCGTGCGCTTGGCCAAAGAGGGCGGAACCACGATCCTCCTGGTCGGCCAGGTCACCAAGGACGGCGGCCTTGCCGGACCTCGGTTGCTCGAGCACATGGTCGATTGCGTGCTCGGCTTCGAGGGCGACGAGCTGCGTGCCTATCGTGTGCTTCGGGCCACGAAGAACCGTTTCGGCTCAACGAACGAAACCGGAGTGTTCGAGATGCGCGCGGATGGCCTCGCGTGCGTCGACGACCCCACATCACTTTTCCTGGCTGAGGTCGGGGATCGGGTCGGATCATGCGTGTTCCCCGCCATCGAGGGCTCTCGGGCCCTCCTTGTCGAGGTGCAGGCATTGGTCGGACCCACCGAGGTCGTGCCCCCGCGCCGTGTGGCGGTGGGTATCGACCGGACTCGTCTGGCTCAACTCATCGCGGTGCTCTCGCGTCATGCGGGGCTCCGTCTGAGTGATCAAGACGTGTTTGTCAGCGTCGCTGGGGGAGCGCGGGCCATGGATCCGGCCGCCGACCTCGCGATTGCTCTCGCCGTGTCCAGTGCCCACCGTGGGGTGCCCCTCGCCTCGGGACTGGCTGCGTTCGGTGAGATAGGACTTACCGGATCGATACGACCCGTGGGTCACGTGCAGCGCCGCCTCGGCGCCGCCGCACGTCACGGAACGCTGATCGCGGTGACGCCACGGATGGCGGGTGACGGCGAGCCGCACGAGGCGCGCCTAAAGCGGGTCGAGGCAGTCGGCGACATTCGCGAGGCAATCGACCTCGCGCGTGCGGCATGACGGCCGTCGATCTACCGTCAACCCAGGAACAAGGGGGGAACCAAGTGTTCGAGGTCGGAGACAAGGTGGTGTACCCACACCACGGCGCAGGGAAGGTCCTCAAGAAGGAACAGAAAGAGGTCCTCGGTCAGCGCCGCGAGTACCTGACGATCCAGATTCTCTATAACGACATGACCGTCATGGTCCCGACTGAGAACGCTGAGACGGCCGGACTGCGGCAGGTCATCGGCGAGGACACGGTGCAGGAAGTGCTGGCGGTGCTCCGCGATGACGGCACCCAGATGCCGAAGAACTGGAACCGTCGCTTCAAGCACAACCGCGACAAGATCAAGACCGGTGACATCTTCGAATTGGCCGAGGTGGTACGCAATCTCTCGATTCGCGACCTCGACAAGGGTCTGTCGACCGGTGAGAAGCAGATGTTCGGGCGTGCGAAGAAGATCCTCGCCAGCGAGCTGATGTACGCCTGCGACATGGGCGAGCAGGAGGCGATCGACTTCTTGGAGAACCTGCTCGAGGAGATCGGTCAGACACGAGGAACGGCGGCGAGCGAGCTCGGCGACCGCGAGGAGGAGCTCCTACTCGACTAACGGCTGCGGCCGTACGTCCGGCCCGCACGACGGGCCGGACGTCACGACGTCGAGAGCATCCGAAGATGAGACGTCGCTCGGCTCCCACTTCGCCACCCTCGTGCCCGTCGGTGTCCGGCGCGAATGAGGGTGCAACATGATCCTCGTTTCGAGGATCACCCTGGCCCTTTTGGTCGGAATCGCCGCGTACCAAGTCGGCGCCAACATCGATCTGCGATCCTGGTTCGACTCGCCCTGGGACTACGCCGTGTGGGCGGCCATTACGGTCGTCGGAGTTCTCGTCGGCTTCATCCTCGGCGGCGTACTCGGCTCCTGGCTCCGTGGTCGGATTCGTGCGATCGACCGTGCCACCGACCGCCGCTCCGCGGCGGAGCTCACCGTTGGCGCCTTCGGGTTGGTGATCGGTCTCGTGGCCGCGGTGCTGGCCGGTTTCGCGGTCGTGCGTCTGCCGATCGTCGGGCCCTACCTGCTGCTCCCGGTCGTCCTTTTGGTGGCCTACATCTTCAGCCGGGTGGCGGCGCGAAAGCACGTCGACATCCTGCGTCTGGTCGGTATCCGCTCGCGGTCTGCGGCTCCCGCCGCGACGCGGCTGATCGACACGAGCGCGATCATCGACGGCCGCTTGAACGACGTTTTGCGCACGCGCTTCCTGTCGGGCGCCATCGTCGTGCCGGACTTCGTCCTCGAGGAACTGCAGAAGGTCGCCGACTCGGCCGATCCACTCAAGCGGGCGCGCGGGCGCCGCGGTCTCGATCTCGTCGACGAGATGAAGCAGTCGGCCAACGGCGGCTTCTCGGTGCGGGCCACCAACTACCCCGATCTCGATGGCGCCGACGCCAAGCTGATTCGCCTGGCTCGCGATATCGGTGCGTCAATCGTTACGACGGATTTCAACCTGAACAAGGTCGCGCAGATCCAGGAGATCGAGGTCCTCAACGTCAACGAGCTCGCGAATGCTCTGAAGCCCGCGGTGCTGCCAGGAGAACCGCTGACGGTGAAGGTCATCCGCGAAGGCCGCGAATACGACCAAGGCCTCGCCTATCTGGACGACGGCACCATGATCGTCGTCGAGGGTGGTCGCAAACTGATGGGTACGGTCACCGACGTCGAGGTGACGAGCGTCTTGCAGAATCCCTCCGGTAAGATGATCTTCGCCCGCGCTCCCGGTCAGCAGGATCACCCCGCCCCGCTGGGGTAGCCTACGCCGGTGATGACAGTTCAGATCTCTCGCGCATGGTGGTCCCGCCCCGCATAGGGGACGGCCGCCTGCGCGGACCGGCCCCATTCGGCCGGTTCACACGTATTCCCTTCCTCGTGCTCCGGCCTTTCGCCGACCCGATGAGGAGGATGGACGTGATCGACCCCGCAACCCCCGACCGGCCGCCACCCGCCCGCGACGGCTCGCTCGACTATGCGTGCACAGAGCGGTGCCAGGCACCCATCTGTGCACGCATAGTCGGATCGGCTAAGCCCCGCCCAACCGGGAATGAAGCCATTGAGCCAGGCCCACCCCCGCATGCGGATCCCCCGCCGGAACCCCCTCGTGCTTGCTGAACACATAAACTGGTCGCTCAGCGGATTCACGCGTCAAGAGTTCGACCCACCCCTCGCGGGCCGCGTCGTCGTAATGCCGGGCGCGCAGGCGCACATAGGCGATCGGGCCGGGCGGCAGCTGCTCGGGGACCTCGCCGCGTGTATCGGCCCAGCAGACGGTGCCACGGCGCTCTGCGATGTGCGCGCTCACCTCGGGGGTGTCCCACGAGGCGTGGCGGAACTCCACGGCGAAGGGCATCCCCACCGGCAGGCCGTCCAGGAGGCGGGCAAGGGCGTCATCCTTGCGGACCCGCGACGGAGGGAGTTGCAGCAGCACGACTCCGAGCCGCGTGGCGAGCGGTTCGATTGACGCCATGAAGCGGGCGAGCAGCCCGTCGGGCCCCGATTCCGGAGCAAGTTCCCGGCCATGTGTGAGCCCTCGATGAGCTTTGACCGCGAAGCGGAAACCATCGGGCACCGCATCTGCCCAACGGGCGACGGTTGCCTGCGACGGGAGGCGGTAGAAGGTGGCGTTGATCTCACAGCCGGTCAGCGTCCGGGAATAGAAGTCGAGGAAGTCATCGCGGCGAAGGTCGGCCGGGTAGAAGCCTGGTTTCCATTCCGGGTATGCCCAGCCCGAGGTGCCGAGATGCAGGCTCACGCGGCGCCGGTTTCACGCCAGGCGTCGAATATCGCCTCGACCGCAGAAAGGGTGATGTCGCAGAGGGCGGCCCGGGCTGACGGTTCGAGCGTCGCGAGCCATTCGGCTCGCTCGGCGATCTCGACCAGGGTCGGGATATCTGGGTGGTGTGCGGCTGGCATGCTCACTGAGATAAGTATCGGATATTCAGGGGAGGGTCTTGTCTAGGGAAGTCTCTACTCAAGTCGCGGCGATTGTCGTCGCCGCGGGGTCGGGCGAGCGCATGGGTGCCAACCGACCCAAGGCCCTGGTCGACGTTGCGGGACAGCCGATGCTGGTGTGGTGCGTAGCGGCCCTCGCGGCCTCGGGGCGGATCGCTTCTCTGGTGATCGTCGCTCCCGCTGGGCACATCATCGAGATGATCGCCTGCGTTCCGGATGTCGACCTCCCCGTGAGCGTCGTGGCGGGCGGGGCGACTCGTGCGGAGTCGGTGGCGTGTGGGCTCGAGGTCATCCCATCGGAGGCCACCACCGTTCTCGTCCACGACGCGGCCCGCCCGCTCATCACGCCCGAGATCGTCGCCGCCGTACTCGAGGGCGTCGGCGACTGCGACGGTGCAATCGCGGCGAGCCCGCTCGTCGATACCCCGAAGCTCGTCGATGCCGAGCGGATGATTCGCGCAAGCCCCGAGCGTTCCACGCTCTGGTTGGCGCAGACCCCGCAGGCCTTTCGCACGGCGGCGTTGCGGGCTGCCGTCGAGACCGCGGTGTCGAGCGGCCGCCTTGATGAGGCAACCGACTGCGCGTCGCTGGTCGAGGCAAACGGCGGCCGCGTTCGCGTCGTGCCGGTTGCAACGCCGAACCTCAAGCTCACGCATCCCATCGACCTGATCGTGGCCGAGCATCTCCTTTCGGCGCCGCCGACCCAAACCCCCCCGCCGCGATAAGGTCAACGACGGCGTGCTGACCGACTACCACCTGCATCTCCAGCCCGATGGGCCTCAGGCCCGAACCGCCGGTGAAGCCCGTTGGCAGGCCGACGGCGGGCATCTCTCGGTCGGATGGATCGGGCGCTACGTCGAGCAGGCGCGGTCGCGCGGTGTCGCCGAGATCGCGATCACGGAGCACGTGCATCGGTTCACCGAGGCCCGTGACTGGCACGCGAATTCATGGTGGCGAGCCGAAGCAACCGCAGACGTCGATGCCTACTGCTCTGCCCTCGGGGCCGCGCGAGATCAGGGCCTTCCGGTCCTTGTCGGTATCGAGATGGATTGGTTGCCGGGGCGTGAGGAGCAGATTGAAGCCTTCCTCGCCGCCCGCGCCTTCGACATCGTCCTCGGCTCGGTTCACTGGCTCGCCGATGCGGGTGTCGACCACCCCGACTATCCGGCGAACCTCGGCGCCGACGAACTGTGGGGGCGCTATCTGGATGAGCTGGTCGCCGCGGCCCGATCGGGCCTTTTCGACGTTCTCGCTCACCCGGATCTACCGAAGGTCTTCGGCCACCCGCGACCGGCGAGTGCAACCGCGCGCCTCGAGCAGGTCGTGGCCGATATCGCCGTGACCGGCATCGCCATCGAGTGCTCCTCGGCGGGTCTGCGTAAGCCAATTCGCGAGCTGTACCCCGACCCGGATCTGCTGGGGATGTTCCAGCGCGCCGGGGTGCCGGCGACCCTGTCAAGCGACGCCCACGCCCCGGACGACGTTGCACGCGACTATCCGACCGCCGTCGCGGCGCTGCGTGGCGCGGGTTACGAGACCCTCACCACCTTTTGCGGCCGTGTGGCCACGCAAGAGAAGATCGCCGAGTGGGAATGAGGATCGGGTCAGGGCTCGACGCTCACACGTTCGGGCCGGGTCGCCCATTGATGCTGGGCTGCGTCGAGGTTGAGCACACTCACGGCCTGGTCGGGCACTCCGACGGCGACGTCGTGGCGCACGCGATCTGCGATGCGCTGCTTGCGGCGTCTGGAGGGCCTGACATCGGCGCGGTGTTCTCATCTGATGATGAGCGCTGGACGGGGGTGACGGGCGCGACGATGCTGGAGGTCGTCGCCGAGCGGGTCGCCTATGCGGGAATGGCGGTCGTGAACGTGCATTCCGTCGTTGTCTGCGAACGGCCCCGTCTGGCTGCGTATCGTGAGGCGATGCAGACCGCGATGACCGCCATCCTCGGAGCCCCCGTGACCGTCCACGCCACCACCACCGACGCCATGGGTTTCACCGGCCGCGGTGAGGGCGTCGCCTGCCAGGCGGTCGCCCTGCTGGAGACGCGGTGACCGCCTCGGGGATGCGCGTGCTGAACACGCTCGGACGCCGCAAGGACCCTCTCGAGACCGGCCCCGACGGCGTCGTGCGGATCTACTTCTGCGGTCCGACCGTCTACGGGCCGATCCACATCGGCAATGCCCGGCCCTACATCGTTTTTTCGGTCCTCAAGCGGTACCTCACGCGGTGCGGCTATGCGGTGAAGCTGGTCTCGAACCTCACCGACGTGAACGACAAGATCTACGACGCGGCCCGCCGCGAAGGCGTGCCCAGCGGCGAGCTCGCCGAGAGGTTCAGTGCGCAATACGTCGCCGATACCGACCGGCTGGGTCTCGGGCGCCCCGATCTCGAGCCGAAGGTCACCGAAAGCATGCCCGAGATCGTTGCGCTGATCGAGTCGCTGATCGCCAAGGGCCTCGCCTACGCCGCCGCCGGTGACGTGTACTTCCGCGTGCGTGCCTTCCCCGCCTATGGGCAGCTATCGAATCGTCCCACCGACGAGCTCGCCGAGACCGACCCTGGCGCGGGCAAGGAGAGCCCTCTCGACTTCGCGCTCTGGAAGGGCCGCAAGCCCGACGAAGACATCTGGTGGGAGTCGCCGTGGGGGCCGGGTCGGCCCGGCTGGCACATCGAGTGCTCGGCGATGGCCGAGACGGCCCTCGGTCGTGAGTTCGAGATCCATGGCGGCGGAATCGATCTCGCGTTCCCTCACCACGAGAACGAATTGGCTCAGAGCGAGGGCGCCCACGGCGGCCGCATGGCCAAGGCATGGATGCACAACGAGATGCTCGAACTCGGTGGCGACAAGATGAGCAAGAGCGACGGCAACATCGCACTGTTGCGTGATGTTCTCGACGCCTGGCCGGCTGAGGCGGTGATCGCCTTCATGCTGACCCGGCACTACCGCTCGAAACTGCCCTATTCGGACGACGAGCTCGCGGAGGCCGAGCGGGTCTGCGAGCGATTTCGCAACGCGTTCCGCACGATTGATCGGGCCCTCGGCGCCTTCGGCGAGGCGACCGACGCTGAGCTCGCGGCCGCGCTGATTTCCGGCCGCGTGGCCTTCCACGCGGCGCTCGACGACGACTTCAACACGCCGGGGGGGATCGCCGCTCTTTTCGACCTGGTGCGCGCGATCAACCGCGCGTGCGAAAGTGCGGCCCGGCCGTCGCGTGGCCAGCTTCAGGAGGTCCGTCGTGAGCTCTCGTCACTGCTCGACATGCTCGGTTTGGGGCGCCTTGCCGACGCGGCCGCGGGAGTTCCGCCAGAGGTGGCCCGACTCGTCGCAGAGCGTGAGGACGCGCGCTCTGCGCGTGATTTCGCGCGCTCCGATGCCGCCCGAGACGCGCTTTTGGAGCTGGGCTACGAGGTTCGTGACACCCCTGAGGGCCCTCAGGTCACGGCGCGCTCGTGAGCCTCGAGGTCATCTACGGCCGCAACCCGGTACGGGAGCTGATCGCCGCCGGTCGACGGCCGGTGCGCGAGGTCTTCGTGCTGGCCTCCCTCGCCGAGGAAGCCTGGCCGGTCGGCGCGCGGGTGCGCGTCGGCGACCGGGCCGCGCTGGGGCACGCGTGCGGAAGCGGCGACCACCAAGGCGTTGTCGCGCTCGCCGACCCGTATCCCTATGTCGATCCTCGCTCGCTGGTGATCGCCGACGGCCCTGTCGTCTGCCTCGATGGGGCACAGGACCCGCGCAACTTCGGCGCGATCTGCCGCGTCGCCGACGCCGCGGGAGCGGGCGGCCTCGTGATTCCTCGTCGTGGCTCGCCGGGGGTGACGTCGGTTGTCTGCAAGGCCTCTGCGGGAGCGGTCGAACACCTTGCCGTCGCCCAGGTCGACAGTGTCGCGGGCTTTCTCGGCGAAATGCGCGACGCGGGCTGGACCACCATCGGCGCCGATCCCGAGGGTGACGTCGACTACCGTGCGCTTGGTGCCGTGACCCACGCGGTCGTGGTGATGGGCGCCGAAGGCGCGGGGCTTCGACCGAGCGTCCTTACCGCGTGCGACCGCCGGGCGCGGATCACGATGCGCGGGCACGTCGCCTCGTTGAACATCTCGATCGCCGCCGCGCTTCTCCTTTTCGAGGTCCAGCGCGCGATTGATTGACCGGGCGGGCGCGCTGGGCAGATGATCGGGCACCTCGATCGGGATTGGCCCGGTCGCTCCCAGGGGGTCCGATCACGTGTCCAGAGCACGAACTCTCGCGGTGACCGCTGCCGCCGGCCTTGTCGTGGCCGGTTCCGCTTTCGCGCTTCCCGCCTTTACGACGGGAGGCAAGGGAGGGCCATCCCTCAGCTCTGCACAAGCCCAGCTGAAGTCCACGGCGGTCAGCACGAATAGCACCTACGACCGGTTCGTCGTGCGCTGGTCATCGGGCAACCCGAGCTACCGGGTCCGCTACGTGAATCAGGTCACCCAGGATGGATCCGGAAACCCGGTGACGCTGAAGGGGACGCACTTCCTGACGGTGCGGTTCTTCTCGGCGCGGGCGCACACCGAAGCCGGCGGCTCGGTGGGTGGCCCGAAGGTCCGCACGCCCCTCTACGCCAGCTTGCGTCAGATGAAACTCGTCGGTGACTTCGAGGGCGTCGTGACCTACGGGCTCGGCGTTCAGGGCAGGAAGCCGTTTCGGGTCTTTCGCCTCACCAACCCGACCCGCCTCGTGGTCGACATCAAGCACTGAAGGTCTGAGGGCGCAC
>JANLSO010000092.1:0-7543 GCA_031362405.1 Thermoleophilia bacterium
GTCGCGGTCCGGTTCACGTCCCTCCTTCCCGACATCAGGCCGGCAGGAGAGGATGGGGCGATGCCCAGAGGACGACCGATGGCGCCACTTGCGCTCACCGATGAGCAACGCCGGACCTTGGAGGGCTGGACCAGACGGCGTACAAGCGCCCACGGCCTCGCCCAGCGGGCCCGGATGGTGTTGATGAGCGCCGACGGCCAGTCCAACGCCGCCGTCGCGAAGCGGGTCGGGGTGACACCCCAGACGGTCGGTAAGTGGCGCCGCCGCTTTCTGGCCGAGGGCATCGGCGGGCTCCTTGATGAGCCCCGGCCCGGTACGCCCCGACAGATCAGCGATGAACAGGTCGAGGCGGTGATCGTCACGACCCTCGAGCAGACCCCCGTCGATGCCACCCACTGGTCGACCCGTTCGATGGCCAAGGCCACCGGGCTTTCGCACGCAAGCGTCGCCCGCATCTGGGCGGCGTTCGGGCTGCAGCCGCACCGCACCGAGACGTTCAAACTGTCCAAGGACCCCTTGTTCATCGACAAAGTCCGCGATGTCGTCGGGCTCTACCTCGATCCGCCCGAGCGGGCGCTGGTGCTCTGCGTCGATGAAAAGAGCCAGATCCAGGCGCTGGATCGCAGCGCCCCGATCCTGCCGATGCTTCCCACGACCCCCCAAAGGGCCACCCACGACTACACCCGCCACGGCACTACCAGCCTGTTTGCCGCCCTCGATGTCGGCTCGGGGCGGGTCTACGGGCAGCTGCACCAGCGCCACCGTGCCAAAGAGTTCGGGGCCTTCCTGCGCCACCTTCACGCCCAGGTGCCGGCGGACCTAGAGATCCACCTGATCCTGGACAACTACGCCACCCACAAGACTCCCCAGATCCGGCGCTGGCTGACGCGCAACCCGCGCTTTCACCTGCACTTCACCCCCACCGGGGCGTCATGGCTCAACCAGGTCGAGCGCTGGTTCTCAGAGCTCACCACCAAACGTCTGCGCCGCGGCA
This sequence comes from Thermoleophilia bacterium, assembly GCA_031362405.1. Taxonomy (GTDB): domain Bacteria; phylum Actinomycetota; class Thermoleophilia; order Miltoncostaeales; family Miltoncostaeaceae; genus JANLSO01. The sequence goes on from JANLSO010000092.1 coordinate 995, forward strand.
GCCACCGATCGGTGGTAGCCCTGCGGCGTGATATCCGCGAGTGGGTGACGCTATGGAACGAAAACCCTCGTCCCTTCGCCTGGACCAAAACAGCCGACGAAATCCTTGACTCCGTCGCCAAATATTGCATGCGAATCTCTGAGACAGGACACTAGCGTCACCTCACGCATGGGCGCAAATTCGACATCGTGCCTGATCCGCACATGCGCCGGGCCGGCCGAGGACGAGCCTTCGCACTGCGCAGGCGGCCCGGACCGCGTATTCAGCGGTGGGTGTAGCCCAGGGCCGTGAAGAGTTTGAGCGCTGCTGCGAGATCTTTCTCAGCTTCGATGATCGCACCCTTTGCGCGTGTAAAGGCGAGTGCGTTGCCGTCGGCGCTTGCCGCCCCCAGTTGCTCATATGCGCCGGTGATTGCGGAGAGCGCCGCGACGAGACCCTTGTTTGCACGGGTTGTCGCCACATCGAGGGTAACGGGGCGCAGCGATTGTGCCGCCCCCCGGTACGACTGCGCCAGAACCCTCGCCGCCTCGGCTTGGATGGCCGGGCTCGGGGCAGCGGCGAGCTTCGCCCGGTCGGTGGACCGCCGGATGTCGAGGCCGGTGAGCACGCGTCGAAGGAGCTTCCCGTACTCCGGGTCAGGCCCGGGGCCGAAAACCTTGTTCTGTGCCCCGATCCTCAGCGATGTCGTGGCCGCGTCGCACGTTGCCGTCGAGGTCGCGACGCACACGACGGCCGCCCCGCCCCGATCGGTGGACACGACGACGAGGTCGAGGTTCGCCTTGCTCGACAGGCCCTTTGCGGCCAGGCTCGTGTAGCTAAGGGCGGCCAGCCGAGGAGAGAGACGGACAGGAGACGCGGATCGATTCGGGGTGATCCCCTTCGGCAAGAGCGTCGGCTTCTCGGCAGTCAGGAGACCGACGATCAGGCCGGATCCGTCAGGACCCGTCGCACCGGCCGTGGCACCAGTGAAGGCAAGGCCCGAGGGAGTCGCCGGCACCGCGACGGCCCATGTCTCGGGCACGTCGATCGAAAGGCCTTGCGTGGAGACGGCCCGCACCCCTTCGGGTGGCGGCGGTGAATCGCCGCCACCAATCATCTGGCCGGCCACGCCGCCGACCGCTGCGAGGCCGATGATGCCGGCGACCACCGCGACCTGATGTCTGCGGTCAGCACGCATGTGGGCGGGAAGCGCTCGTGGCCGGGTTTCCGCCTCGGCCTCCGGTGCGATGAGTGTGCCGGGTGGGGGCGACCACGGCCCGGGGATGGGGCTGCCGGGGCCGATCGTGGGAGCCGGGGTTATCCGGTCGGGGGGAGGTGGTATTGCGGGGTCCGACAGCAGCGCCACGGGCGCGGACGATGCGATCTCGGTCTCGGGATGGGAAGCCGTCCGGGTCGAGCTGCGGACACCCACCGCGGCTCGCAGCGCTGCCGCCATCGCCGCGGCCGACTCGAATCGCTCCGTCGGATCCTTCGCCAGCGCTCGCATCAGCACGTCTGCAGCAGCATCGGGCAGCAGCGGGGCGATCTCCCGCGGGTCGGGTACCGGTAGAGCGATGTGGATGAACGCCGCCGCGGGGCTGTCGTCTTCGGCAACGTGGGGAAGCCGCCCCGTCGCGGCCTCGAAGAGGACCGCCCCGAGGGCGTAGAGATCGGTCTGCGGGGTGATCGTCCGCCCCAGGGCCTGCTCGGGAGCCCAATAGCCAGGAGTGCCCATCACGACCCCGGTGCGGGTGGTCACGCTCACACCGCTCCGGGCCGCGCCGCCGGCAAGGCGCGCGAGGCCGAAGTCGGCCACCCGCGCACGGTCGCCCGCCTCGACGAGAATGTTGCTCGGCTTGATGTCCCGATGGACAACGCCCTCGGCGTGGGCGGCCTGAAGGGCGTCGCAGACCTCCGCCCCGATCGCCACGCACCGCGACCACGGCATCGGCGTGCGCGCCATCAGCCGATCGAGAGGTTCCCCGGGGACGTACTCGAGTACCAAATAGAGCTGATTCGGCGGCACGCGCAGAATGTCGTAGAGGGCGATGATCCCGTGATGGCGAAGCCGCGCCAGCGCCCGCGCCTCGCGCCGAAACCGCGAGACGAGTTCCGGGTCGGCCGCCAGATGTGGCAGCAGCGACTTGATGGCCACGTCACGCTCGAGCTCGTGGTCCCAGGCGCGGTAGACCTCGCCCATGCCGCCACGGCCGAGGCGCGCCCGCAGCTCGTAGCGCTCGACGAGCGTCGAGCCGATGTCGATCACGTCGACCCACCCTGGGAGAAGCACGTCACAACGGGATCATCGCGCATCATGCGGGGCACGTCATAAGGAGGGCCTTTGTTTTTGCGTCCCGGGCACCGGGTAGCGTGTTGTGGATCGTCGTCACCCGTAAGGAGCCCACTCGTGCAGCTGAGATACCTCGGTCGGACCGGTTTGCAGGTCTCGGCACTGTCGTTCGGTGTCATGACGTTCGGTGGTGCGCGCAGCCCCTTCTTCCAGTCGGTCGGCACGACCGAGGTCGATGAAGCCCGACAGCAGGTGGATATCTGCCTCGAGGCCGGGGTGAACCTCTTCGATACCGCCGACGTGTACTCCAACGGTGCGTCGGAGGAGATCCTCGGCGAGGCGCTCGGCGCACGGCGCAGCGACGTCATCCTTGCGACCAAACTGCACGGGTCGACGGGCGGGCCGAACGATGGCGGGCAGTCACGCCACCACATCGTCCGGGCCTGCGAGGCCAGCCTTCGCCGACTGGGCACCGACTGGATCGACCTCCTGCAGGTTCATGGCTTCGACGGGATGACCGATCTCACCGAAACCCTGCGGGCCCTCGACGACCTCGTGACCTCCGGCAAGGTTCGCTACCTGGGCTGCTCCAACTACTCGGCCTGGCACCTCATGAAGGCGCTGGCGATCTCCGAGCGTGAGCATCTGGAGCGCTTTGCGTCGGTGCAGGCGCACTACTCACTCGTCGCCAGGGAGCTCGAATACGAGATCGTGCCCCTGTGCCTCGACCAAAACGTGGGAGTCCTGGTGTGGAGCCCGCTGTCGGGCGGCTATCTCAGCGGCAAGGTGCGCCGCGGCCAGGCCGCACCCGAGGGGTCGCGTACCCAGGCGTGGGGGCCTCCTGGAGGCCTTGCCGACGAGGAGAGCGCGCTCAACACGATCGACGCGCTTGTGGAGGTCGCCGAGGCCCGTGGGGTGAGTGTCGCCCAGGTCTCCCTGAACTGGCTGTTGGCGAAGCCAGGGGTGACGTCCCTCGTCGTCGGCGCCCGTGGCGACGACCAATTGCGCGACAACCTCGCGGCGGCGTCCTGGTCGCTCGCCGCCGCCGAAGTCGCCCGCCTTGATGAGGTCTCCGCGGGTCGTCCGCCGTACCCCTACTGGCACCAGCTCCGCTACAACGCCGACCGCCTCAAAGAGCCCTGGTCGCTCAGCCCGGGCGCGGCGGGGCCTACCGCGTCGGGTTGAGGATTCGCGACCTCGGTGCGGACGAAGCAGTACTCGACGCCTGAGGTGCCGTCCGACGAACGCGGCAGGGCGAGATCGGGGATACGGTCACCGTTCTGCATGGGATGCTTCACCGGTTTGCAGGATGCGGTGCCGCATGGCGTGAGAGCATTGGCGGGCGCGAATCTGGTCGTTCGTAGGGCGCATCGCCCCGAGCCGGGGCCTACGGTATTTACCGTAACGCCGCTCTCTGAAAGAGGTCCTGCTATCCGGATGTCCCGCGCCCTTCGTGCCCTCGCTTCTCTCGCCGCCCTCGGGTGCGTGACCGGCACTGCGGCCGCGGCTACCCCGCAAGTCCTCGTTCGGTTCGCCCCTGGCACGCCCGCCGCCGACCGGGCCGACGCGCTTGCCGGGGGTGATGTCAACGTCGCCCGGCGGATGCTCCTGCGGGGTGGATACGTCGTCGACGTCGAACGCGGACAGACCCAAGCCCAGGCGATCGCCGCACTGGAGGGCTCCGACGACATCCTCTGGGCCGAGCCGAACGCGACCTACACCGCGTCGGTCCAGCCGACGGATCCCTTGTTTGCGCGCCAGTGGTCGCTCACGAACACGGGGCAGCCGCTCGAAGGCGTTACCGGGCTCGCGGGGGCCGACATCGGTGCGGCAACCGCGTGGGACACCACGACCGGCAGCCCGACCGTCTCGGTGGGGATCGTCGATACCGGCATCGCGCTCGACCAGCCTGATCTGGTCCCGAATCTGCGCCCCGGGTACGACTTTGTGAGCCGGGATGAGATCGCCTCCGACCTCGACGGCCACGGGACATTCGTCGCGGGTATCGTCGGCGCCCGCGGCGGCGACGGGGTTGGTGTGGCCGGGGTCGCCTGGTCGGCGGGTCTGGTGCCCCTGCGGGCGCTCGACGCGGAGGGCCGGGGGACGGCCGCCGATGTCGCCGATGCCTTTCGCGACGCCGGTCGGCGCGGTCTTCCGATCGTGAACGCCAGCCTCGGAGGGCCGAACTTCTCGCAGGCCATCGCCGACTCCATCGCCGCCAGTCCGCGGACGCTGTTCGTCGTGGCCGCCGGAAACGAGGCCCGCGACGTCGATCTCCAGCCCTCGTATCCCTGCTCGTTGCCGGCCGAGAACGTGGTCTGCGTGGCCGCGAGCGATCAGGCCGATGCGCTCGCGCCGTTTTCCAATGTCGGCGTCCGGGGGGTCGATCTGGCCGCTCCGGGCGTGAACGTCCTCGGGCCCCAACCGGCGATCGGCGCGCCCGTCGTGGCCGACGACTTCGAGCGGGAGATCGCCACCACCTGGTCGCTCGAGCCGAGCACCGGGTGGCTCCAGACCAAATCGGCACGCTTCTCGGGGTTGGCGAGCATCGGCGTGCAGGGCAACGGCCCGGCCGGGGTCGTGAGTGAAGACATCGCTCGCCTCGTCGCACCGATCGATCTGACGGGCCGTATGGGCTGCCGGGTCTCGATGCGCCTGCGCGTCGATGCGGGCTCGGGCGCGGCCGTCGCCCTCGACGCGTCGCGCGACGGCGCCTCGTGGACCGAGCTCAGCCGCACCCAAAGCTCGACTCAGGGCAGGTTCGTCCTTCAGAACGCCTACCTCGGCGCCCTCGATGGTGCCGCCTCGGTGCAGCTGCGGTTGCGGTACCTCGCACGGGGGCTGGGCGGCGCGGCGTTCGTCGACGACCTCCAGGTTGCCTGCCTCGGGGGGACGTACGGAGACGACGACTACGCCGTCGAGAGCGGGACCTCGTTCGCGTCGCCCCACGTGGCCGGAGTCGCCGCGCTCGTCGCGTCGCGCTACCCGTGGTTCGGCCCGGCCGACATCCGCCGGGCGCTGCTCGAGGGCGTGACGCCGATCGCCTCTCTCAGTGGACGCGTCGCGTCCGGCGGACGTCTCAGCGCCCCCGGCAGCCTTACCGTCGCCGCCCGGATCGCCGAGGGGTATCGGCCCGGCGCAACAACCGGGGTGGCGCGCACGGCGACGGGCGGGATCCAGCTCGAAGGCATTGCCCAGACCCGCGGCCTCGCGGGTACGGTGCGATTCGAGTGGGGCCCGAGCACGGCCTACGGATCGACGACCGCCGAGAAACCACTGGCCGGGCTCGCGACGGATCAGGCCGCATCCGACATCGTCGGCCTCGCGGCGCGCCAGACCTACCACTACCGGCTGGTGGTCTCCACGGTGGCCGGGGTCTCTGTCGGGGCCGACCAGACGATCACGACCGGAGCGATTGCCGCGCTACCGACAAAGTTCGGGATCCAGCGCCCGGTCAAGCTTCGTGGTGTCTGGCGGGTCACGATCACACTTCCGCGCACGGCCTTGACGGAGATCATCCTTCAGCGCCGAACGACGGTCGGCAAACCCGTCTGGAAGAAGGTCCGCGTCGTCGGTCCGCGCGATCGCCCCGCCGGTCTTTTGAATGTGCGGTTGGGCCGGTTGACGCCCGGCAGGTACCGCGTCGTCGCCCGGTTCCCCGAGGCCCGCGTGGCCCGCAGCATCCAGTTCACCGTGCCCGCTAGGAAGAACCCCCGATGAGATGTCTCGCAACCACTTGACCCGTACGAAACGCGTAACGAGGATCGTCGCGCGGCCGTGCCCGAGCCCCAGCCACCCCGAACCACGGAATCGACCATGAGATTGCTCGGACGGCACTTGCGGGTTAGCACCTCGGCGTTTCTGATCGCGATCACCCTCGTTCTCGGTAGTGCTGGGTCCGCGGTGGCATCGGTTCAATCGGAGTTCGACGCCCAACAGCGGGGACCGAGCGTGGTCAGGTCGACCGCCGCACCGCGCGCTTCGTCCGGTGATCTTGCGGCCTTTGCCAACGCGAACGCGACGCTCGCCGACGATGTGGGCGACGTCAACCAGTCAGCCGGCTTCTACGTCAGCGCGGACATCATCGTGAGCGACATCGGTTTCATCGAGAACGATGTTGGGCGCGTCGATGACGACCAAATGGGTGTGTTCACTCTCGTCGACTCGAAGCCCGCGGCGGGCGTCACTTCGACGCTCTTCACCGATGACCGGCTCCTTTGGTGGCTGAACACCGACAACAACACCTCCACCGGTGGCGTGATCGCCGGGCAGCCGGTGCT
>JANLSO010000094.1:0-18963 GCA_031362405.1 Thermoleophilia bacterium
GAAACACCATCGGCGACCCATCGTGGGTCAGACCGTCAGGAAGCCGCCGCGTCGCCGCCCAGTTGTCGGCGCTGTGCGTAAAGGACAACATCGCGACCCGAAGGCCTAGAAGCAGGTTGATGGTTGGATCCTGTTGAACCACGACTCCTCCCGAATCAGCACCCGAAAAGCCCGGCGAGACTGCTGCGCATCGCGAGTCTGCCGCCTTGCGCCAAACGCGGTCTTCACCCTCGCCTGCCAAGGCCTGCCGGTTATCCCTGACTAGGTAACGACCGAGGGATCACGCGGCCGCGACGACGAGTTCTCGTACGCGCTCGGCATCGGGCCAGCCTGCGGCGTTCGCGCTGATGATGAGCCCGAGTGCGTAGACCAGAAGGCCCACGCCCCACGGAGTGCTTGAGTGGTCGTTTTCCTCACGTCCGACGACTACGCCACTGTCAGCGTGGGCTCCGATGAAGCGGTAGAGAGGCTGCACCAACGCGTGCGTAGCCCACGAGTAGTGCGTGTACGAGCCCGCGTAGATCTCAGCGAACGAACAGTTCGGAGCCTTGAGCTCGGGAACACTTGGCCGCCAGTAGTCGTCCGCCGCCTTTGCACGATCTCCGAGGCCCAGAACGCCTTCGGCTCCGGACTCGACGATCTGCCGCATGCTTGGATCCAAGAGCGGGACAGGCTTTTCGCGATAGCCGCTTTCGACGAGCCAATGGACATGTTTGTTGTCGGCTTTAAGCCGCTCGGCGTCGTTGCCTGCGACCCACTTCGGAACGAGAACCGAAGGTTCGCCTGCGAGCCATGCGTAGGTAATGACCGTTTCGATGATCGTGCGCGCAATCGCCTCGGCAGCAAGCCATGAATCTTCATCAGGGCTCAACTTGAAGAGCGCTCTTGTCGCCGTGCTCGCTCGGACGATCATCGCCGGGCCCAAGACTTCCCAGTCTCCACGCCCGGCCGGGTCGATGAGCGGAAAGTGCAAGGGAAGTCGCGACAGAACGAGTTCCGTGAGGCTGACTGCTTGTGAAGGCGTGTAGTCCAGGTCGCGCACTAAACCACCCTAACCCGGGTCCCTGCGATTCAGCGGGCTTCTCGTCAACACCTGCGTCGTCTCTCGGTCGGGGTGAACAGCGCGATCGATCTGAAGCCTCGGTGTCCCGAGAATGTCCCGAGGTAACAACCGGCGCCGGTAATCACCTGCAAAAGACGAACTTCCTCTTGCCCTCTCACGGCGGTAACACGGGTTCAAATCCCGTATGCGCTACTCACAGAAACCCTCGCCCCGCGGGGGTTTTTTCGTTGTGTGGCAGATATGTTTCGTGTGGTCAGATGTGTTCTATATGAGCCTCTCAGGGACCCGAATGTCCCGAGAATGTCCCGAGTTCGGGACACGTGTTACCGCCCTAGAGTTGATCACCGGGCCGTCCGGCCTGTGGGATGGATCGAGCCAGCCGGCCGCGAGGTTTCATCGACGACGGCTTGCGTCTCGTGCAGGCCTTTCCCAGACGGCGGCGGGCGCCGCGGTGCCGCATGGATCCACCGCCGAAGGTGTGCCATCCTGAGCCCGTGGCTCGCCGGGAAACCACAGTGCTCCTCGATGATGGCGTCCTCGAGAAGCTCGACAGGACCGCAAAGCGTTCGGGGCGCGAGAGTTCTCAGGTGGTCGAGGAGGCGCTCGAGCGCTACCTGGCGTTAGAGGTCGTCGACCGGGTCTGGGAGGCAAACGCGGCCGCCCCTCTCGACCCGGAATCTGCGCAAGATCTGGCCGACGCGGAGCTTCGGGCTGCGCGTGCTGAGCGCGCCCGGTAGGTGACGGACACGCGGCCACGCCGCATCGTCATCGACCCCGGCGTCCGTCGTCTGCGCGATCCTCACACCGAACGGGCCACCCGCACGCCTTCTGCGCGCGCTGCGCGAGCAACAGATCACGATGGTCGCCAGCCCCAAGCTCCTTCACGAGCTGCGGGAGGTCCTTGGCCGACCCAAGTTTCGACGCTACCTCAGCCTCGACGACGCCACCGAGTACATCGACGGCCTCGTCGTCATCGCGCAACACCTGGACGACCCGCAGAACCTCCAGCGATCACACGCGACCCGGTTGATGACTACCTCGTCGCCCTAGCACTTGCGAGCGCAGCCGACGCCCTGGTGAGCGGCGACGCCCACCTTCTCGAAGTCGACGACCCACGAGTGACGACGCCACGCGCCCTCTTGGATCTCCTGAACGCAACACACCCGGAATGAGTCCGCTGCCGTCGGCACGAAGCGGTAGACGAGGGAAAAACAGCGCCAACGACCCGGGATCCTAGCTCGATCGCGCAGCCCGAGCCGTGGCTCGACGGGATCCGCGTCGTGGCCACGGACCTCGCCGAGTCCTACCGCAAGGGGCTCGACGGTCACCTCGATCACGCGATCCGCGTGGCTGACCCGTTCCACCTAGACCGTATGGAGTGCCGGGGCCTGGGCCGGCGCCCCGCGCATGCGTGATCGTGGGTTGCCGTCGGGGATGAACCTGGCGGTAGAGCCACAGTCATGGGAGGCGCCGACATGGGTAACGGTACGTTCGTTGGTTTGGATGTGCACGCCAGGAGCGTGGTCGCCGGTGTGATCGATGAGGCGACGGGCCAGGTGCGGGCGGTGCGGGTCCCGCATGCGACGGATGATTTGGTGGGTTGGCTGGGGGCGCTTGCCGGGCCGGTGCGCGCGACGTATGAGGCCGGGCCGACGGGTTATGGCCTTGCCCGCGCGCTTGAGGGCGCGGGCATCGCGTGTCTGGTGGCCGCCCCGAGCCGCATACCGAGGGCCCCGGGCGAGCGGGTCAAGAACGACCGCCGTGACGCTGAGCGGTTGGCGCGCCTTTTGCGGGCCGGGGAGCTGGTCGCGGTGGCGGTCCCGGCGATGGCAGATGAGGGTGCCCGTGATCTGGTGCGGGCCCGTGAGGACGCACGCGCCGACCTGATGCGCGCCCGTCATCGCCTGTCAAAGATGCTTTTGCGCTACGGCCGCGTCTACGACAAGGGGGCCTGGACGCTCGCCCATGATGTCTGGTTGCGGCGCCAGAGCCTGGATGACCCCGCCGCCCAGGCGGCCCTCATCGACTATTACGACGCCGCCCTACAGGCGCGGCTTCGCCGCGATCGCCTCGACGTGGCGATCCACGAGCTCGCCGAGCGTCCGGACCTTGCCCCACTGGTGGGGCGCCTATCGTGCCTGCGCGGGGTGAGTACCCTCACGGCGGTGGGCCTGGCGGTCGAGATCGGTGACTGGCACAGGTTGTCGGGGGCAACGATCGGTTCGTATCTGGGCCTTACCCCGAGCGAATCCCAGTCGGGTGCCCGCCATACCCGCGGGCCGATCACCAAGACCGGCAACGGCCATGTACGCCGCCTTTTGGTGGAGGCCGCCTGGCACCACCGGCGTCCGCATCGTGCGAGCGTTGAGCTGGAGCGCCGACGCGCGGGCTGCCGGCCCGAGGTACGCGCCCGCGCCGAGGCGGCCGGGGATCACCTTCACCGCCGCTGGGCGAACCTGGAAACGCGTCGGGGCCTGCGCTCAACCGTCGTGGCGGTGGCCGTCGCCCGTGAGCTTGCCGGCTGGTGCTGGAGCCTTGCCGTGATGGACGACTAAAAGCACCCGCACACAATTGCCTGGGCCAGGAGAGCGCGTCGGCCGGCCGGCTGACGCCGCGAGAGGCGATACGCGGTCCTACTATGAGCAGCCTGCGGGCCACGCTCGATTCTAGACAGCGCCCCGCCTCCGCCGAACACCCGGTCATGCGGTAACCAACCCGCGAATATCAGCCTGACCGCGAACCGTCGCAGCGCCCCCGGCGCGCTCTCCTGACCCAAAAAGAAAGGCCCGCTCACGCGGGCCTTTCAGGCATGCCACTTGACAAGCACTCACTACATATCAGTAGTGAGGGTCGCCAACCGCTGCCTGGACGTGCGCCGGCGCGTGCAGAACGCGACTCTCGGCCACCGGGGGCGCACGCGCGATCCGCTGTATCGGATCACAAAGCTGATGCTCACCGGCAGCGAGCGCTGGAGGGCCCGGGCCTGGAGCGGATGCTTCTGGGCCTTCAGGTCGGCGATCCCGAGGGCGAGGTGCTCGGGGCCTGGGTGGCCAAGGAGTCGGTGCGCGACGTCTACCTCGCCGACGATCCGACCGACGCGGCGCTCCTGCTCGACAAGACCATCGGGGTGCCGCCTCGACGTGGTGCCGGAGATCCGCTACCACGGCACCGGCGCGAGCAACGGGCCGACCGAAGGCCTTGACCTGCTGATCAAGAAGGTCAAGCGCGCCGGACACGGGTTCCGGGGCAGGGTCGCGAGCCGGCCTGCGCCCGAACCCCTGAGCTTCAGCAGTCGGGCGCCCACGCCGCCGCCGGTGCCGCGTGGATCAACACGCCAACGGCGGGGGAACGTGCTCACTAAAGTCGAAACTCGAACGACGCGCCGATGCGCCGCCGGGAACGCCTCGGGATGGTCCCGCCGCCGCGCGGCCGCGAATTTCGCTCCCGAGGCCTCCTCGGCTCGACTCCCGCCAGGTACGCCCCAATGGCGTCGTCGGCACCGGTGCTTTCAGGCATTCCGGCTGCTCAACGGCCTAGCCGCGTTGCTCTTTCGAGGAGGGTTTCATTGCCATTGCGGCAAAGGCTGCAGGCAGACGCCTCAAAGCTTGATCCCCACCCCCCGGGGTCCGATAGGATGGGCGGAGTTCGGTCCTCGGTAGCTCAACGGTAGAGCATCCGGCTGTTAACCGGAGGGTTGTAGGTTCGAGTCCTACCCGAGGAGTATCTGAAGAAAGCCCTGCTGACGCGGGGTTTTTTTGTGCTCGCGGAGCCTTCTCGCGGATGACCTTGGCCGGCTCGGCTGCGGAGGAGCGACGAGAGCCTCCGGCGCGCTGATCGCGCAGGGTTCGTGAAGAGCGCAGGCGAACGGGGAGATCGATCTCCGCAACGCGGACATGTACCTGCAGTGACGACGACGCCTCTTACATCTTCTTTGCAGATACCTGCGTAAGCGGACATCACGGGGACCGTGGTTCATGCCGAGAATGAGTTCAGTACCCGAGCGGTCAATCAGGAGGTTTTTATGTCCGCGCGATCCAGAATCTCGGTCGCCGTTGGTCTTTCGTGTCTCACCGGTGCGCTCCTTTCCGGAGGCGCCCAGGCCAGCGGAGGCGAGCGCGGCATGAGGTCGGGGCTCGAGGTCAAGGTGCGCGGGGTCGTCACCGCCGTCGACGTCGCAACAGCGACGGCGGGCCCCTCGATAACGGTCTCACCCGGCGGGACTTTCGCCCCGTGGACCTGTGCGATTCCGACAGACGCCGACACGACCGGACTGGTGGTGAACACGACCACCGTCACGATGAAGTGCCGCAGCCGCAATGGAATCCTCGCCGCCAAGCGGATTCGGACAACTGACAACACCACCGGCAGGGTCAAACTCGAGGCTGCGGGCCTCGCGACCGCGTACACCGCAGCGACGATCGCGGCGGCCGGCTCGATCACGGTCAACCCGGGCACCGGGCTTCCGTTGGTGACCTGCGCGGTCACCGATCGCACCCGGCTTCGTGGAACACCGGTCGTCAACACCGACACCGCGAAGATCGAGTGCAAAACCCGTGACGGAGTGCTTGTCGCCAAGAAGATCAAGGTGAAGCGCCAGCGGATCACTCCGCCCTACGGCGTCGGCGGCAACGGCGGCGACACGGGCACCGACGGCCGCCACCGTGGGCGCGGGGGCCGCGACTAGGCGAATCCCTGCGGGTTCATCCTCCCCGAGACGGCGCGCTCGGGGGAGGATGAACCCGCGATAGGCGAGAACGGCGCGCACCGCGCGAGCTCGGCACGGGCGTAGACCGGGAACTGCACTCAACCGTGACCTGACCCGCGACGGTCACGACCAGAAGCGGCCCGAAGACCCCGCCCTTCCGGCGGGGGCACGTGCACCGCGGGCGACTCCGCACACACCGAAGATCAGCACGAAGGTGCCCGGGGCCTCGGCGAAGGCGGCCTGTTCGAGATTGACCTCGGGGCCCTCGTGTACGACGCCGAATCCGTTGCCGAGCTCGATCGCCCGCTGGCCGAAGGCCAGCCGCCTGCAAACGACTCCGCTGTCGCCCCCCCACGAGGTTCGCCACCGATGCCCCGCCGCCAATGACGCCGCCGCGGCGCGGGGGCCGACCGACCGCGATGTCCTACCAGCAGCGCCGTGCCGAGCGCCTCGGTGGCCATGCGTTGGCGGAGAGAGTGCTCCGTGATGGCCATCTGCGGCCACTCCCCGCTGTCGCTGCGCCTGCGTGGAGACGCGGGACGGCCATACCCGCATCGACACAGACAAGCACGACCCGCGGGAGGCCTCGTTACGGCGCGGCGATCGCGTGCCTATGCGGTGAGAAGGGCGTGGATGCGTTCCTTGGGACGACCGATGATGGCCCGATCGCCGCGGACCACGATGGGACGCTGCAGGAGCATCTTGCACGCGACGAGCAGATCGGCCACCGACTCCGGAGTGGTGTAGTCACCCGGGTTCAGCTCAAGCTTCTTGAAGAGGCTATCCTTGCGCACGAGATCGGCGATGGGATCCTCTACGTGCTCGGCGATCCACAGCAGGGTCGCACGATCGGGCGGCGTCTTTTGGTAGACGATGACGTCCGCGTCGAAACCGAGTTCCCCGGCGATCCGCACCGCGTGCTTCGACGAGGGGCAGTTCGGGTTGTGATAAACCCGGATCTTCTCGCCCATGGCCGGAGATCCTACGGATGAAACCGGGTCGTCGGCACCGTTGCTACGGCGCTCGTGTTCGGTGTTTGCCACAGCAGCCGCGCGACGGCACCGCCATCGCGCTCAGAGAACTCTCTGCGGGTGTCGTTGCTCGAACCGGCCGCCAGCGTTACCCGGCGCTGGTGTCGAGCCCCCGTCGCTGCGTCGCCCAGGTGTAGCCTCCCCCGCTGTCCGCGGCCCCGTCCGACAAAGGTCTTCTTGAGCGAGCAATCACACGGCACTGCTGCGCGCCCCGCGACCGTCGGGCTGACCCTGGCGGCGCTCGGGGTGGTCTTCGGGGACATCGGCACCAGCCCGCTCTACGCCATGAAAGAGGTGTTCAGCGGTGCCCACGATCTCGCGCCCGACCCCTCCCGGGTCTACGGCGTGATTTCACTCATTTTCTGGGCGCTGATGATCATCGTCACCCTCAAGTACGTGGCGCTCATCATGCGCGCCAACAACGAGGGCGAGGGCGGAATCATGGCCCTTGTCGCGCTGGTGAAGCGGACGCCCGCCTCGGCGGGGGTGAGCGCCACGTTGATACTTCTGGGAATCTTCGGTGCCTCGCTCTTCTACGGCGACGGCATGATCACCCCCGCGATCTCGGTGCTGTCGGCCGTCGAAGGCCTTGAGGTGGCGGCCCCCGGCATCGAATCGCTCGTGGTGCCGATCGCGCTGGTGATCATCACCGGGTTGTTCATGGTGCAGCGCTACGGCACCGGCGCGGTGGGAGTCTTCTTCGGGCCGGTGATGCTCGTGTGGTTCACCGTGCTGTCGGTTCTCGGCATCGGTCAGATCGTCCAGCACCCCGGGATCCTGCAGGCGCTGTCACCGACGTACGCGGTTCAGTTCTTCCTCGACAACGGGGTGACGGCGTTCCTCGCCCTGGGGTCGGTTGTCCTGGCGGTGACCGGGGCCGAGGCCCTCTACGCCGATATGGGGCACTTCGGGCGCCCGGCGATCACGCGGGCGTGGCTCTTCCTGGCCTTCCCTGCGCTGCTTTTGAATTACATGGGTCAGGGGGCGCTGTTGATCTCCGACCCGGCGAGCGCCGACAACCCGTTTTACCGACTGGCCCCGAGCTGGGGTCAGCTCCCGCTGGTGGTACTGGCCACCGCGGCGACGATCGTGGCGTCACAGGCCGTGATCTCCGGTGCGTTCTCGGTCACCCGCCAGGCGATTCAGCTCGGCTTTCTGCCGCGCATGTCGATCAAGCACACCTCTGCTTCGGAAGCCGGGCAGGTCTACGTACCGGCGATCAACTGGCTGCTGTTTGTCGCCGTCGCCGCTTTGGTCGTGGGCTTTCGGTCATCGTCGAACCTGGCCTCCGCCTATGGAATTGCCGTCACGGCAACCCTGGCGATCGACACGGTCCTGGCTTTCTTCGTGATCCGCAAGATGTGGCACAAGCCGCTGTGGATGACCATCGGCGGGGCGGTGGGATTCCTGGTCGTGGACCTCGCGTTCTTCGCCGCGAATACGACGAAGATCCTTCATGGAGGCTGGTTTCCGATCGCGATGGGGATCGTCGCGTTCACCCTGCTGTCGACCTGGTGGACCGGGCGCCGCCTCGCCCTGCGACGCCTCGCCGACCGCGAGATGCCGCTCGACAAGTTCCTCAAGGTCATGCGCGCTCAGCAGGCCCGCGGTCTGCCGGGCGTCGCGGTCATCCGCGTTCCCGGCACCGCGGTCTACCTGACCGCCGTCGACGGTGGCACCCCGATGCCCCTGAACCGCAACATCGAGCATAACCACGTCTTGCACCAACACGTGGTGCTGTTCACGTTCATCGTAAAGGGCATCCCGCGCGTCAGCGACGACGACCGCCTCGAGATCACCAACCTCGGTCAGGGGATCGTCCGCGTCGTCGCCTCGTACGGCTTTCAGGAGCAGCCGGATGTGCCGGCGGTCATGCGGCTGGCCGCCGCCCAGGGCCTCGACATCGACGCCGAGCACGCCTCGTACTTCCTCAGCCACGTGACGCTCAACCCCGTCGACGCAGACGGCATGGCGCTCTGGCGCAAACGGATCTTCGCCGCCATGAGCAAGAACTCGTTCCGGGCCTCGACCTTTCTCGGCATCCCGTCCGACCAGGTGGTCGAGGTGGGTACGCAGGTCGATATCTGAGGCCCAACGGCCGAGTGATACCTTCACAGGCGTGAAGACGTCAACAGCACCGCTCGAGGACGCCCGCGTCTGCGAGGCCGACCGGCTGGCGCACGCGCGCCTGGATCGGGTTCGGTCATCCCTCCCTGAAGCCGCCGCGTTGGAGCTCGCCGAGACGTTTCGGCTGCTTTCTGATCCGGGCCGGCTGAGGTTGATTGCCGCCCTGCTCGCGACGGATGAGCTGTGTGTCTGCGACCTGTCCGACGCGACCGGCCTGTCGCCCACGGCCTGCTCGCACAACCTGCGATTGCTCCGTGGACAACGGCTGGTGCGCTACCGCAAGCAGGGACGAAACGTCTACTACACGCTGGATGACGACCACATCCGGGTGCTGCTCGCCGTCGCACTGCAGCATGTGAGGCACGCGTGACCGGCGAGCACGAACACACGAGCGCGGTCAGCGCGTCGGGCCGTCACACCCGACCCCTGCTGATTGCGCTCCTTCTGACCGCCGCGTTCATGATCGTGGAGGTCGTGGTCGGCCTCGCGATCGGCTCGCTTGCACTGATCTCCGACGCCGGCCACATGCTGACCGACGTCGTCGGGCTCGCCATGGCACTTGCCGCGATCCAGGTGGCTCAGACGCGGCGCTCACCCTCAGCCACGTTCGGTCTCTATCGGCTTGAGGTGCTTGCGGCTCTCGCCAACACGCTCCTACTCTTCGGCGTCGCCGCCTACGTGCTCTACGAGGCGTGGCAGCGCTTCGGCGACCCGTCAGATGTTTCCGGCGTATGGATGCTCGGGATCGCCATCGTCGGCCTGTGCATCAACATCATCTCGTTCATGCTCCTGCGCCGCGGCGCGTCGGAGAGCATCAATGTCCGCGGCGCATCACTGGAGGTCGTGTCCGACCTGCTCGGCTCGCTCGGGGTCATCGTCGCCGCGATCGTGCTGATAACGACCGGCTGGTCGTACATCGACCCCATCGTGGGCGTGGCAATCGGGTTGTTCATCCTGCCCCGCGCCTATCGCCTCGGTCGGGAGGCCCTGCGGGTGCTGCTGCAGGTCGCCCCGGCCGAGATCGATGTCGAGGGCCTGGAAGCGAGCCTGGCTTCGCTACCGGGCGTGTCGCAGGTGCACGACCTGCACGTATGGACGCTGACCTCGGGTCTGCGGGTTGCCAGTGGCCACCTCGAGATCGCCGCCGGCTCCGACGCGACGCAGCTGCTGACCGACGCGACGGCTGTTGTTTCCGGCGCGGGAATTGAGCACGTGACACTTCAAATCGATCCGCACGGATCGGCGCATTCAAAGGCAATGGTGATCTGATGGCGCCTGCCGCCGTGGTCGAACTCCCGGTGTCGGGGCCCGATGATTGCGTTGCCTGCGCCGACCGGCTGCGCGAGCGGCTCTCGCGCCACCGGGGCGTCGTCGGCATCGAAGCGGTTCCCGGCAGCGATGCGGTGAGGATCAGCTACGACCCTGACCTCTGCTCGCGCGACTGCCTCGACCGTACGGCCCAGGAACTGCGGCTCGACCTGGATGGTGGCTACGCGCACCGGCTGTGCCGACTCGACGGCATGGACTGTGCCGATTGCGCGCAGACGATCGAGCGGGCGGTGACCCGTATGGAGGGCGTGACGAACGTGGCGGTGAGCTTTCCCGCCTCGACGATGCGCGTCGAGTACCAGCCGGGTGTCGTCGACCTCGACCGCATCCACGCGCAGGTCGGCCGGCTCGGCTACCGCGTCGAGGGCGCAGCCGAGGCGACGGGCTTTCGACGCGTGCTCGCGATCTGGGCAACGAGTAAGCGGACGACACTGCTGGCGGCCACGCTGCTGATGGTCGGCCTGATCATCGACCTCGCAACCTCTTCCACGGCGGTTCCGCTCTACGCGGCGGCGGCTCTGGTGGGTGGACTACCCCTCGCGCGCTCCGGTATCGCGGCGCTGATCGCAACGCGACGGCCCGACATCAATATCCTCATGACGATCGCGGTCATCGGCGCGGCGGCGATCGGCGCATGGCTCGAGGCGGCCCTGGTCGTTGTGCTTTTCGCGATCGGGGAGTTGCTCGAATCGCGCGCCGTCGATCGGGCGCGGCGCGAGTTGGCGAGCCTCGTCTCACTCGCGCCAGAGACGGCGCGTGTGCGCCGACGAAGCGGCAGTGGCCCCCTCGCCCTGATGCGGGAGGTCGAGGTCGACATCGCCGACGTCGCCGTCGGTGACATCACCGTCATCAAACCGGGCGAGCGGATTCCCGTCGACGGTGTCGTGCGCGAGGGAACCTCCGCGGTTGACCAGGCCCCGATCACCGGCGAGTCGACACCGGTCGACAAGGCCGTCGACGACACGGTCTTTGCGGGCACGTTGAACGCGCAGGGGCTGCTGCTGGTCGAGGTGACGACCGCGCCGGGCGATACGACGCTCAGCCGCATCGCCGCGCTCGTCACCGAAGCCCAGGCGCGCAAGTCGCCATCCGAGCGGTGGGTCGATGGTTTCGCGCGCGGGTACACGCCCGCCGTCGTCGGCGTGGCGGTCGTCGTGGCGGTCGCCCCGTTGCTGTTCTGCGTCGCTTTTTCGACCTCGTTCTACGCCGCCCTCGCGCTGCTGATCCTCGCGTGTCCCTGCGCGCTGGTGATCTCCACACCGGTCGCGATCGTGTCGGCCCTCGGCCGTGCGTCCGCGGCAGGCGTTCTCGTCAAAGGGGGGGCCCATCTCGAGCAGGCCGCCTCGGTCCGCGCCGTCGCGTTCGACAAGACCGGCACCCTCACTGAGGGCCGTCCGACCGTCGCCTCGATCGTCGCGCTCGATAGGGATGAGGATGGCCTGCTGACCCTTGCGGCGACGCTCGAAGCGGGCTCTGAGCACCCACTGGCCCGGGCGATCGTTCACGAGGCGCGCGATCGCGGTCTGATGACAGGCACGGTTGATGGCTTCGAGGCCCTGACCGGGCTCGGGGCACGGGGGCAGGTCGATGGTCGCACCCTCACCATCGGCGATCCGCGCCTGTTCCCAGATCTGTCCGCAGCGGTACGCGACACCATCGACGCCGTGCAGGCGCGTGCTCAGACGGCTGTCGTGATGGCCGTCAACGACCTTCCGAGTGGAGTGATCGGTATCGCGGACGCACTTCGCCCAGAGGCGGTCGAGGCGGTCGCCGACCTGCGGCGACTGGGCGTGGGCCCACTCGTGCTGCTGACCGGCGACAACGAGAAGACGGCGACGGCGATCGCCACCGCAGTGGGCATCGATGACGTCCGCGCAAGCCTGCTGCCGCAGGACAAGTCGGCGGCGATCGCCGAACTCGGAGCCGACGTCGCGATGGTCGGCGACGGTGTCAACGATGCGCCCGCGCTGGCCGCATCGAGCATCGGCTTTGCCATGGGCAGTGCCGGCAGCGACACCGCGATCGAGGTCGCCGACGTGGCGATCATGGGCGACGACCCGCGCAAGGTCGCCGGACTCATCGGCCTTGCCCGTTGGACGAAGTCGGTGGTGCGTCAGAACATCGCGTTCTCACTCGGGACGAAGGTGATCGCCGCCGGCATCCTCGCGGCCGGTGCACTGCCGCTCTGGGGCGCCGTGGTCGCCGACGTGGGCGCGAGCCTTATCGTTGTCGGTAACGGGCTCCGGTTGATCCGCGGTTGCCCCGGTGGATCACTTCGCGGCGCTCCGATGCTCCCGCCCGCCGCGAAACGGGCGTTGCTGAGTACCGAGCGCCGGCAGACCACCCCGGCCCTCGATCACCCCGGCGACGCATGCTGCAGCCCGATGACCGTGGCGCACGACCACGACGATCACGATCATTCCGGCCCGACAAAGTCGCTGGGGTCGTAGCGGTCGCGCGCGGCGTGGGGCCGACGTCGGCGCGTCGACCCCACCTCATCTCAGGTCACCTCAGCCTCGCGAAAGCGGTCGGCTGAGCTTCAGACGGACGATCTCCGTGTCGTCCGGCGCTTTGCCGGCGAGGTGCCGACCGACGCTGAACGGGAAGTTGTTGTCGTTGGCGACGACGACTTGGTCGCGCGACAGCGGCACAACGCTCTCGATCGTCACGAAGGGCATGGCGAACGTCGCGCCGAGGCCGACATCGCCCGCGGGTGCCGGACCGGAGATCTCCCTCGGGTCGGCGATCTGCAGCAGGTCGGCCACCTGTGCCTTTGCGACCGGCGTGCCCGGCGCTCCGAGGGTGACTTGCTGGAGCGTCTTGAAACCGTTGAGGTCGCCCTGGGTGCCGTCACGCTCGATGACGACGCCGGTCGTCGACCCGACCATCTGGAAATCGCCGATGTTCGTGCCCTTCGCCTCCAGCGGGTAGACCCACCGGGTCTTCGTGTACGCCTTCGCTTTCAGGTCGAAGCGGAACATGCTCAGCTCGTTGGGCGCCGCACCGGTCAGCGGGCGCTCGAGCAGCGGCAGTAGGGCTTTGCGGTCGCGGGTCAGCGCCATCCCCTCGAAGCCGCCGGAGGTCGGCACGCGGAACGTGTTCGACTGTGCGGTCGTCCGATACGGCCAGTAAAGGCCGGCCATCCATGGGGTGTTCGGCCCACCCTGGGGCTGAAGGTTGGTCCCGTCGTCGGACCCGGCGATACCTGCGTCGGCGAACTTCGGGAAGTCCCCGAACAGATAGACGGTTCGGATATCCGGATACTGCTCCTGAACCCTGAGCAGCGTGCGGAAGTCGAAGCTCTGGATGTCGGCGCGCTGCTCCATGCCGGCGTCGGAGATCGTGCCGGCCAGGGCATCGACGAACGACTGCGGGCCGTCGGTGCGCTCGGCGTAGACGATGCCGAGCTCATCCGTGTCGGTGCGCGGGTTGATCTTGGTTTCGATGTTGAACCGCAGCCGTTTGGCGGCCGCAGCGCGGCGTGTGGCATCCGGAGCCGATGCGCCCGCACCCGTCGCGTAGTAGTCGGCGTAGAAATCGACGAACGCGAAGAGTTGGTCGACGGTGGGCAGCGAGTACAGATGCGGAAGGTCGATTTCTGCCTGGAAGGCCGCTGCGACCGGCGACAACGCCGGGTCGTTTAGCTGCTCCGGGCCGCGGAAGACCCTGTCGCAGATGAAGCGCTCCTGAATCTCGTCGGCGGTGAGATCCTTGATGAGGACCTGGTCCTTCTCGACATATGGCGTGCCACTTGCCGGCCGGCACTTGGCGGCCTCGACGTAGGGGTCGTGGCTAAGCAGCGAGATGCCGTCACTCGTAACTCCGGAGTCGGTCTCGAGGGTCGTCATACCGTTGTCGAGGGCAACTTCCATCGCCGGCAGCGTGTTCTCAGGACGCAGGTTGCGCCCGCCCCGGTGGCCCTGGGCATCGAACCTCTTCGGATCGATGAGGCCATCGGCGCCGAGGTAGTCGCCGGGCGTGCCGTTGCCGTCGGCGTCGTATTCCTTCACTGCGGCGAACAGCAGGTCGGGCCGGTCGGAGATCAGCCCGTCGACGCCGAGCTTCATCAGCTGCGTCATCCGCGCCTTATCGTTGACCGTGTATGGCACGACCGGGTAGCCGGCCTTCTTCATCGAGCTCACGTCGTGCAGCTCGCTGCTGGCTGCCGCCAGGCCCGAGCCGGCGGGGGGCGTCGTGCGGTTGTCGACGAAGGTCGCGGGGTCGCTATCGGCCAGCATGATGTTCCAGGGCGAGAACACCGGCGACCGGGTCGCTCCGTTGTCCCGCGCGTGGACCGCCACCGCGTTCATGATCCGCAGGGCGCTCGATTCTTCGCTGTAGGGGTTCTGCGGTGACCGAAGTTCTTTCCCCGGGTTGTCGGGATCGGGGAGCGGGATGGGCGCCTGCAGGAGGCGTCCCTGTCGGTCGGCGTGCAGCAGGAACGGGCCGAACTCGTCACCGAACCACAGCGTTCCGTCGGGAGCCCTCTGCATCGACTCGATGTCGAAGTCGGCGCCGGTCAGCACGCGGTCGTCGGTGAAGTGGTTGACGATTGCGAACGGGACCTTCCCGCGCGGATCGCTGAGCTCGATGCTGTCGATGACACTGACGTCTCCGGAGCCTCCCTGCGCCGTCTCGAACCTGGGCTGCAGCCGGTAGACACGCAGGTTGTAGTCGGCCGAGTTCTCGATCGACCCGTAGCCGTTGTCGGACATCGCCCAGTAGCTGCCGTCGGCGTTGCGCACGAGGGCCGAGACCCCTTGCACCGGCTGCTGATCGACAAACGGCGAGGAGATGCCGTTCACGGGGTTCGGCGTGATCCGAGTGCCGGAGGTCGGCCCGGGGAGAAACGTCTTCGCCGGAAGGACCGCCCGACCGAGAAGCGCCGCGGCGGCGGGCTCGGCCGGGGCGGCCTGGGCAGTGAGCGCGGCCGCCATTAGCCCGGCGCCGGCCATGAGGCCAAGGGCGGCACAGGCCCTTGAGCGTCGTCTACGCGTGCGTATCGTCATGAGGCGGGTCTCGCTTCCGGTCGCATTCCGACGAATCGGCTTCGCGGTGAGGCTCCCACCCGGTCTCACGCCTCGGTGTTGACGCGACGTGTCTGCGAGGTGTCATCCGGTAACAGCCGCGGTCGCCAACGAAGCCGTGGCCGCTACAGAATTCGGTCGACCTCGCGGATCAGCGCCACCAGCTGCACCAGGATGAGCGCGCCGACGGCTCCGGTGACGATCAGCCGCGCGGCGGCCGCCAGAACGCGCGGTTGGCCGATGTGGCAGACCACGATCCCCCCGGCGGCGCCCAGTGCGAGCAGAGGAACGGCGGGCGCGGCAAGGAGCGCCGGCGTAAACACCAGCGCCTGCCGGAGCGTGATGCTCCAGGGCTCACGCTGCGACCACCGCTCCACGAGTGTCGCGGTGATACCCGCGCAGATGGCCGGCAAGGCGATGAAGCCGCTCACCGCGACCCAGAGGGGTTGGAGCACGAGAAGATCGATCCCCTCAGGGTTGAGGAACGCCGTCCCACCGACCGTTGCACCGACGAGCGTCGCGGCGGCCACGCGCGTGAACGGGGGAAGACCGCGCCGCAGCGCCACGTAGCTCGCACCGAATACCGCGCCCAGCACCGTAGCGACCACGGCGAGGTTGAGAGAGTCGAGGGTGATTCGCCCAATCTCAAAGCCGTCGTCCGAAATGAGCCCGGAGGCCCCGGGCGACTGGATCCGCAGAAACAGCATCAGCAGACGTCCGCCGAGGCCACCGACGACGAAGCCGAGTAGCCCACCGGTACCGGCGCCCATCGCCACCCACCAGCCGACGACCCGGACGTCTGAGCGCATCGTGCCCGGTCCGACGCGCGCGGTAGGCACGGTGGTCATGAGGCGAAAGTACAGCGGGGAACCCATCCCTGGCAACGGCGCCCAGAAACGGGGGTATCGCGGGTGCCAGACACCCGTGATGAGCCCTGTCAGATCAGGACGTGATCAGAAGCCGATAGCCGAGGTCGATCTTGTCGAGATCCATCAGGTGGGCGTGGCGAGCCGCCCAGACTCCGCTTTCGAGATCGCCCTTGAGGCGGGCAAGCCCGGGCTCGGCCCGGTCGCCAAGAATGACGAGAGTCGATATTCCTGCCCGGCTCGCAGGGTCGAGATACGCCGCGGGTCGACGCCAGAAGGCGCCCTGAAAGCCGTCGGTGCAGTCGTGGGGAATCGGCACGATTCGAACGTCGGTTGGAGAACCGAGCAGCTCGCGGAGTCTCACAAGGTCGAGCTCTGGCTGACGAGAGAAGCGTGCGGTCTCGGGGAGATAGTCGCGGGCCAGCCAGAACTGGTCGGCGACCGAGTGGTCCCAGGTAAGGATGACCTGCCGCCGGCGGTCATTGCCTGACGCTACAGCGAAGCGGCTACTGGCTATCCCGCGCGGGCGCGGCCCGCACTCGACGCCGAGCCGCCTTCAGGAGGGCGATCTGCTGTCTCGCGTCGGGGGTTGCCTCGAGGAGACTCTCTTCGGGAAGCTCGAGAACGACCGAAGGTGTCGAGTCGTCAGAGATCGTCGCGAAGTCGTCGTGTGCGATCGCATTTCGCCATTGGTTGAGCGTGTCGAGCTTTTTGCTGCGACGCTCGTTCCGCTGGTCGTCGGCGTTCAACTCCGGCCAAAGCCGCAGGCCAAAGAGTTGGAAGTCTTTTCCGAGAGCACCCGGATGTGCGTTCCCTCTGCCGAGCTGGCGATTGGACGTCAGGAGAATGCGCATCTGAATAGCCATCGCAGCCGGTTCAACAACCGCGACGATCTCGTCGGCGGCTTCTGAATGGAGGTCGCGGCAGAACCCCTGAAACTGCGCGGCGACGGCGAGCAGGTACGCGTGGTTCAGCTGCTGCGTTGCATGACGTCGTCCACGACCAGTCCCACCAACGGAATGATGGGCGGCAACGATTTCGTCGAGCTCACCAGCCCGCGATGTTCCCCACGAGTCGAGAGCCTGC
Organism: Thermoleophilia bacterium; assembly: GCA_031362405.1. Lineage (GTDB taxonomy): Bacteria > Actinomycetota > Thermoleophilia > Miltoncostaeales > Miltoncostaeaceae > JANLSO01. Next base: position 17,235 of record JANLSO010000094.1, read on the forward strand.
GAGGCCATTCCGGAGACTTTGACGACAGCTCCGGAGGGCTCACATCAGCGCGGCCGGACACCAGACCGCGGTGTCCGGCCGCGCCTCTCGCCTTACGGAAGGACCGGCGTCGTCGCGTCGATCGACTCCAGGAACGTCACCACGGAGGCTTGATCCTTGGCGGAGACGAGGACGTCGGGACGCGTGCCTTTCTGCGTGCGGTGGGCCACGTTTCCGACCACGCAGGCAAGCGTGTCGCAGGCACCGTTGTGGTAGAACGGCGGCACGTTACGGATCCCGAGCAGGCCCGGGGTATTGAAACCAATGCCCTTCCCGTCGCCGTTGTAGTCGCGCCCGAGCGCATCCTGGGCGACGTTGCCGCCGGTCTTCTCGATCTCCCCGATGTTGTTGCCGTTGGGGTTGCCGCCGTTCAGCACGCCGTGGTTGAACGAGCCGATGTCTAGCAGGAACCGTTTCAGATACTGGGCTCCCACAGGGTTGGTTCCGGCGGCCGCGGGCGGCACGGTCTCGGTGAAGATCTCCGTCGCCGCGGGCGGTGAGGTGAAGTCCTTCGTGCTGGATGTCCACTTACCGCCGCTGTGGCAGGCGGTGCAGCCGGCCTGGGTGAAGAGGTCCCGTCCGCGGTTGATCTCCGGGAGCTTCGGACCGATCGCGCTGTTGCCTGCAAGCCCCTTGGAGATCTTGCCCTTCGGGACCGGACCGTTCGGCGTACGCACCGCCAAGCGCACCCATTCACGCATCGCGGTGAGGGCCGGCACCTTCGTCGAGCTGCCGGGCAGGGTCACGGTGTGCTGCTGTCGGTCGGCGTTCTTCAGGGCAAACGCGTTCACGGTGCAGGGAGCCAAGTTGATGTCACCGTTGTCGCCGATCAGCAGGCCATGTGCCGGGTCGTTGGTGCTCGTGGCCGGTGTGCCTGCCGAACATGTCACCGCGGCGGCGAGAGCGCCGGGCCCGGAGACGTTGCGGATGTTGGCCTCGAAGTCTTCGACCTCGTCGAAGATCCCCGAGTAGTTCAGCACGCGTTGTTCGGTCGGGTTCTGCGGATTGAAGGTCGCGTTGAGCGGAACCGACTTACGCGGGCCGGCACCGAAGGCCCAGACCACCGAGTCGGTCGTGCCCTCGAAGTGGCAGCTCGCGCACGACTGCCAGCCTTCGCTGGAGAGCCGCTCGGATGTCGAGACGGTCGCCCCGGCGGGCCGGTCGAAGTTACCGCGCGAGCTGAAGAACACCTCGGCGCCGACCTGGACGATCTCCTCCTGCGAGCCCGGGGCGGCAAGCGCGGCGTAGCGCACGCTGGCCACCACGGTGTCAGTGGTGAGGTCGACGACCGACACGGTCTTCGAGACGAAGTTGTAGACGTACGCTCGAGTACTGCCCGAGTTGATGGCGATGCCCTGCGGGTTCTTGCCCGCCTTGTCTCCGGCGGTCACGGGGTTGGCCGGGTCGTTGAGGTCGATGTACCGGGTCGTATCGGCGTCTTCGGTGAAGCTCAACTTACCGGGCTTGTCGACGTTGACCTTCACGAGCAGGTCGCTACCGGCCGAGACGACGTAGGCGGCATCGCCCTTACCGTTCCCGTAGATGGGCCCTTGGCCACGCTTCTTGGCGAACGCCATCGCCCACACGTTGGAGAAGAAGATCTTCTTCTTGCCGACCTCCGGGTTCCGGGCGCCGAGGTGCAGGTTGAGGAACTTGGCGGCGCTCGCGTCGGACGGCTGCCCGCTGGCGA
>JANLSO010000211.1:0-21604 GCA_031362405.1 Thermoleophilia bacterium
CGCCTGCGCGACCCCGGGGCCTCCGCGGCCCCGATGGCGGTGGCGAGCGTTCTCAACCTGGTTGCGGTCGTCGACCACGTCGAGGCACAGATGACCGAGGCGCTCATCGAGAGCATGGCCGGACATCAGCCCTCGCGGTCGATCATCGTCACGCGGACATCCGGCGGCGAGGGCATCGACGCCCACATCGAAACCCGCCGCCAGCCCCCAGATGGGGCCGGCGGGGTACTCGTCGAGCAGGTGCGCCTCACCCTGCGCGGGCCGGCCGCCGTGCGCGGCGTCGCGAGCGCCGTCGAGCCTCTGCTGCGCCGCGACCTGCCGATGTTCCTCTGGTGGCCGACCGCACCCGCCGTCGGTGACGAGGCCCTCGAGGATCTCGCCGAAGGTGCTCACCGCCTGATCACCGAGGCTGGACGTGTGGGCGACGCGTGTGCGGCAATCGACTGCCTGGCCCGCTGGGCCGAGAAAGGCGGGCCGGCGCTCACCGACCTCTCCTGGGCCGCGTTGACATCATGGCGTCAGCTCATCGCCCAACTCGTGGAGCCCGATGAACTCGAGCGCCTGAAGCGCGGCTCCGTGGCGATCGTCGGCCACACGGGCGACAAGATGACCGTCGAAGCATTGCTTGTCGCCGGGTGGCTTCGCGAGACCCTTGGCGATCAGCTGATGGTCGAGATGCACGCGCGACCGGATGTGGCCGAGGGTGGCCTCGCATCCATCGAGCTGGAATCAACGACGGGGCGGCGTCTTTCGGTCGAGTTGATTCCCGGGCGCCGCTCCGCGGCCGTGACCGTCTCACCGCCGGGCACCGGCGTCGGGCGGCGCATCATGCCGCTACCCGTCCCCGACCGAGCGACCCTTCTGGCGGGCGAGCTCGAGATGGCACGGCGTGACCTGCCGTTCGAACGAGCCCTTCCCTTCTCCCGGGAGTTCGCGACCCGATGACCCCAGATGTCCGCGTCTTACCCGACCCCACCGCGCTCTCCGACGCCGCGGCGGTACTGATCGAGTCGATCGCCCTCCGCGCGTCGCTGAAGGATCCGCTCACCCTTGCTCTGGCCGGGGGCTCGACGCCGAAATCCATGTACCAGCACCTGGCGGCGCGCAGCGTGCCGTGGGGCAAGGTGCGTGTGTTCTTCGGCGACGAGCGGTGCGTGCCACCGGATGACGCCGGGTCGAACTACCGGATGGCCCGCGAGGCGATGCTCGACCGCGTCCCGCTGAACCCGGCGCATCTACACCGCATCCTCGGCGAGCTACCGCCTGACGAGGCCGCCCAAAAGGCGGAAGACGACCTTCGGGCCAACGTCACCGGTGACCCCATCCCCCGCCTGGATCTGATCGTGCTCGGCATCGGCCCCGATGGTCACACCGCATCGCTATTTCCTGGGGGTCCCGAGACCGAGGTGAGCGACCGGCTGATGGTGCCCGTCCATCGCCCCGACCTGCCGCAACCCTGGCGGGTATCGATGACCCTCACCGTGCTGAACGCCGCCCGCCGGGTGATCGTCCTCGTTGCGGATGGTGCCAAAGCGCCAATGGTGGCGCGCGCCCTCGCCGGCGACGCGTCGGTACCCGCCGGTCGCGTACAACCCACCGACGGCGAACTGATCTGGATGGTCACCGAGGCCGCCGCGGCCGAGCTTCCGTGACAGAGGTTATGTCTGGTGTCTGGCACCAGACATAACCTCGGGAGATGAGCCGCGCCTGATCGTGCCGCCGACCTACTGAGACGCCGGCCAAGCGAATCTGCAGAGGGGCATGACCTGTCGACGGTCGCATCGGGCACGGCGCCGAGGATCGCCATCGCGGGGACGCACAGATCGGTGCCTGGCACCGATCTGTGCATGAGCTTCGCAGTGCGGCGCCGCGGGGAGCTACGCCAAGGCGGCGAAGGCCTCGGCTTTACGGGTCGAGCCGAAGACGACCACGAGGTCGCCGAGGTTCAGCACGGTGTCCTGGGTGGCATACGTGAAGGCCCCCCCAGGGCGCTTGACGCAGAGAATCGTCACCTCGTACTTCTGGCGCACTTGGGCCTGGCCGACGGCTTTCCCGGCGAGTTCTTTCGGGACCGTCGTCTCGATGAGGACGAACTCATCGTCAAGTTCGACGTAGTCGATCGTGCGGCCGATCATGGTGTGGGCGACGCGCACACCCATATCGCGTTCGGGGAAGACCACTCGGTGCGCACCGACCCGCTGGAGGATCGCGCCGTGTTGAGTGGTGATCGCTTTGGCCCAGATCCGCGGGATACCGAGGTCGACCAGCGCATAGGTGGTGAGGATGCTCGCCTGGATGTCGTTGCCGATCGCAACGACGGCCGACCGGAACTCGCCCGCCCCGATCTGACGTAGGGCCTCCGGGTCGGTGGCGTCGGCGGCGACCACGTGCGCGAGATTGCCCGCGCAGCTCTGGCACACCCGCGCGTCAGAGTCGATCGCGAGCACCTCGTGGCCGAGGCTGGTCAGCGTGGCGGCAAGGGCTTGGCCGAAGCGGCCCAGACCGATCAGGAGAATCTCGTCCTTGTCAGCCAACGAGCGGCCTTTCTTCGGGGAACTCGTAGCGCCGTTGTCGTTCGCGGGCCGCCAGGGCGACTGCCAACGTCAGCGGCCCGACGCGGCCAAGGTACATCAGCGCCACGAGGATCATCTGGCCCGCTGTTCCGAGGTGAGGGGTGATTCCGGTCGAAAGACCGACCGTGGAGAATGCGGAGATCGTCTCGTAGAGGCACTGTGACAGCGAGAAGGGCGTGAGCATCAACAGGGCCAGCGTGGAGAGGACCACCGCGTTGATCGCAAGGAACGTCACCGACAGCGATTGGCGCAGCGAGTTCACCGGGATGCGGCGCCCGAAGGCCTCGGCGGTCGAGCCGCCGCGCATCTCGCCCCACACGATCAGGAACAGCACCGCGAAGGTCGCGACCTTGATGCCACCCGCGGTCGATGCCGAGCCACCACCGACGAACATCAGCATGTCGGTGACCAGCCACGACTCGTCCCGCATCGCGGCGATATCGATCGAGTTGAAACCGGCGGTGCGCGGCGTGATCGACATGAACATCGCCGACAGGATGCGTCCCGGGGCGTCGAGGCCGCCGAGGGTCTTCTCGTTGGTCCATTCGAGGGCGGCGAATGCGATGGCCCCGACGACCAGCAGGACCGCCGTCACCGAGAGCGTTAGCTTGGTGTGTAGGCGCCACGCGGCAGGTGTGCGCCACCGATTCTTGAGATCGAGCCACACGGGGAAACCCAGCCCGCCGACGATAATGGCAAGCCCAATGAAACCCGAGATCCACCAGTCTGACGCGAACGAGATGAGGTTGCCCGGGTAGAGCGAGAAGCCGGCGTTGTTGAACGCCGACACGCTGTGGAAAACTCCGTGCCAGGCGGCATCACCAGGCGACTCGTCGTACGACCACCACAGACGGCCCGCGAGGATGGTCGCGACGATCAGCTCGGCGCTGAAGATGAAGAGGGCAATGCCGACAAGGAGACTGCGAAGGCTGGAGAGATCGGAGGCCTGGGTCTCCTGCTGGGCGATCAGGCGCCCGCGCAAACCGAGCCTGCGACCGGCGATCAGGAAGATCACCGACGCGGCGGTCATGATCCCGAAGCCACCGATCTGGATCAGCGCCATGATCAGGAAATGGCCGAACGGGCTCCAGTACGTCGGCGTGTCGACGATGACGTGTCCGGTTACGCAAATCGCCGATGTGGCGGTGAACAGGGCAACCTTGAACGAAGCTCCTCCGGAGGCTTCGTTCGCCGCGGGCAACATCAGGAGCGCCGTGCCGTTGAGGATGGCCGCGGCGAAGCCGAGTACGACGATCTGCGCAGGCTCGAGGGTGAAGAAGCGGCGCATGGTGCAGGCAGGATTCCCGGTAGGCGGAGTGATCGGTCGGTGGGGTCGACCTACAACCGCCGTCGGTCACGGTACTCCCGTCATCGGCCGACGACCTCCCCCGAACGGGAGTCCATTCGACCGCGCGGTCGTCTCAGCCGCCGGGGGCTACCCGTTCCAGCAGGCGCCGAGCGGAGGGATCCCTCCGAAATGGGTGACCAACGCGACCAGGCACGCCACGCTCGGGTCGCCTCCACCAACCGTGACCACCCGTTCACGCAAAACCGTCGCGGGTGTCGCACGTGCGTCGCTACCGGCGGTCGTGACGATCGCGATGTCGAGGGCGACGAGGAGATCCTCGAGCGGCCCGACGCGAATCGGGAACTCGGCCTCGATCGCCGGCAGCTCGATCATCCGCGCCCGCATCGCCGAAAACGACTTGTGGGCGAGCAGGCGCGCGAGGTTCTCGTGCCCCGAGGCCCTCACCACGCGGGCAATGGTGACGGGCCCAAGGCCCATGCCGAGAGCGGGGCCCAGGTCGTGAAGCCAGGCCGCCGCCAACAGACGCGCCCGCGGGCCACGCCAGAGATGCGCGGCTCGCGCCACCCGGGCCGCCTGTTGGGCGACGCCGCGGGTGTGGTCGTACGAGGAGGCCGGGAGGAAACGTGCAGCGAGCTCGCGAGCGGCAACCCGCTGGGTGGCGCCGCGCCACAGAACCGCGACCGGAGGATCTCTCAGCGGCGAAGAACCAGGGCTTGGTCGATGACCTGGTGCGCCTCGGCATCGGCGCGGGCCCGCTCCTCCATCGAGACCTCGGGCTCGATGTCTCCAAGCAGGGTCGGGGTCATCGGGTGACCCGCCTTTTCGGCGGCGAGCGCGAGCCACTCGGCGGGAATGGCGTCGTCAAGCTCGGCGCCGAGCATCTCCGCGAACAGCATCGTCCAGGCCCGTGGCACCACATCGGTGTTGTAGCCACCTCCCCCAAGGGCTACCCAGCGTCCACCCGCCGCATCGACCGCAAGCTGATGAAGGACCGCGTAGAGCCGTGGGAAGGCCTCCATCGTCACCTGCAGGTGCGCGAGGGGATCCTGATGGTGCGGATCGGCGCCGTCTTGGGTGACGATCACGTCGGGAGCGAAGTCGCGCACGGCGGGCACGATGACCTCCTCGACGGCGCGCAGATACGGCGCGCTCGTCGTATACGGAGGCAGCGGAATGTTCACCGCCGTGCCCTCGGCGGCCCCGACACCGCGCTCGGGCAGCCCCCCCGTGCCCGGGAACAGGTACCGGCCGCTCTCGTGCACCGAACAGGTCAGCACGCGCGGGTCTTCGTAGAAGATCCACTGGGTGCCGTCGCCGTGATGGACGTCGACGTCGACGTACGCAACGCGCTCGGCGCCCGCGTCGAGAAGCGCATGGATGGCCACGGCCGTGTCGTTGTATACGCAGAAGCCGGCGGCGCGGTTGGCGAGGCCATGGTGAAGACCGCCACCGGCGACGAAGGCCTGATCGGCGCGCCCTTCCCAGACCTCGAGGGCGGCGACGAGCGATGCCCCGCAGACCCAGCCGGCGGCGTCGTGCATGCCGGGAAATGCCGGTGTGTCGCCGCCCGCCGCAAGGCCCCACTGCGCGGCATCCCAACCGTGGGCGAGAACCGGGTTGGCGGTCATCCGCTGTACTGCCGCCACGTAGGCGGGCGCGTGGGCGCGAGTCAGCTCGGCCTCGGTCGCCAGGCGTGGCGTGATGAGGCGCACATCGGGGTGCTCGAGCAGGCCGTAGGCTCGGATCAGCTCGAGGGCGAGCTCACGCCGCAGGGGTGCCATCGGATGGTCGGCGCCCAGGTCGTACATCGCCGGGGGCTCGCCGTAGACAAACGCGGTCACGGTCATGGGCTCAACTCTACCCGGGCATCACATCCGCGGACCGCGGCTACGCGGCCATCCGCCGGGGTGTCGTCGCGGGAACAAACACGGCCCGCTGGCCGACCCCGATACAGGTCGGGCATGACTCGCGGTGCATGTGGCCGCCAGAGGTTGGATGCCAGATGACGCGCTGACCCCAACAGGTGCCGCAGGGCTCCCACACCAACTCTGCTGCCGGACAGTTGTTCGCCGGCCCTTCCATAGCGTGCCTCCAAGGTGAGGACGTTGCTATCGGTACCTTCGACATCGGAAGCGCAAACTTTCACGGCCGGGCGGCCATACTCGTGACGAAATCTCTCGCCCCGGGGTGAAATCGCGACAAACGAAGCGCGCAGGTCCGCCCGGCGGCTCGCGCGGCCGGGGCGGATCGAGGTTTGTGCCGGCCCGATTGTGGGAACCCGGATCGCAGGACTGACGCGGAACGTCGTCGTTTGGGTGGCGAACCGACGAGGGCACTTCTGGCAACGCGAGAAGGAGAAGCACCATGTCCTACATCGATGGTTTCGTCATCGCGGTTCCCTCTGCGAGCAAGCAGGAGTTCATCGACCACGCGCGGAGTGTCGATGCCCTGTTCACGGAGCATGGCGCGACGCGGGTTCTCGAGTGCTGGGGCGACGACGTGCGGGCAGGCACGCTCACCGATTTCCGAATGGCGGTAAAGGCCGAGGACGACGAGACGGTGGTCTTCTCGTGGATCGAATGGCCCGACAAACGCACCCGCGACGCCGCGATGGCGAAGATGGACGAGATGATGGCCGATCCTCGGATGGACCCGGCGAAGAATCCCATGCCCTTCGACGGTAAGCGGATGATCTTCGGCGGCTTCGCCCCTGTCGTCGTAATGGAGAAGTGAGCGCGGCAGCCTTCCCCCTCTGACCTCCTGGCGCTGTATGCCGTCGTGGAGGAGGCGCGTCGCGTCGTCGTCTATCGACCGCGCGCAATCGAGATGAAGTCGCAAAGAGCACCGTAGGCGGTCGACGGGGGGTCGAGGCGATGGCCGATGAGGGTCAACGCGGGCAGAAGCCCCGGTGCGAACTCAAAGTGCAAGGCGAGCGAAAGAGCATCGAGGTTCAACGGGTCGGCGGCCGCAAGGCGCTCCGGCCGGACGCCCGCCCGCACACGCCCGTCGACGGTCACGATCTCCGCGACAAGCCTGACGCGCTCACCCGGAGGAAGGTCGTCGAAGCTCACATCGCGGATTCCGACGCGTGTGACGTCATCGAGGGTGAGCTCGGCATTCATCAGGACGTTCGCGATGGCTACCAACTTGACCGCTACATCGAACCCATCGACGTCGAGGTTCGGGTCGGTCTCGGTGATGCCGAGTGCCTGCGCCTTACGCACTCCGTCGTCGAAGCTCGTCCCGGAGACCATTGCGTCGAGGATCACGCTGGTCGTCGCGTTCAGGATGCCCCGGAAACCGACAACGCGCGACAGCGGAAGCGTTTCGCGAAGTGTGGAGTAGACCGGGACGCTGTCGACCGTTGCCGCCTCGAACCGGAGCTGCACCCCGTGGGAGTCGGCGAGGGATGCGAGACGCCCGTAGGCGTGGACCAGCGGGCCCTTATTGGCGGTGACGACGTGGATTCCCCGCGACAGGGCGGCTTCGATGTGCGCGATCGCCGGCTCACCGGTGAACGGCTCGAGCGAGCTCAGCTCAAAAAGGACGTCCGCGCCGCACTCTTCGAGCCAGGAGCCGACGTCCGTCGAACCGAAATCGGCTGTCCGCCGGGAGTGGTCTCCATCGAGAAGCGCACGCCCATCAAGGCCCTCAGCGTCGGTGATGAATCCCAACCGCCGCGTCGCGAGGCCAACGAGGGAGTAGTCGATCCCCATCTCGGCCAACTCCACCTCGCGGTCGACAAGCAGCCGAGCAAGGGCTCGGCCGACGTTGCCGAACCCGATCAGGGCAAGCCGAGACGAGGTTCTTTTAGGGAGCTCTATTTTCTTGTCCCTTTACCATTGGCAGCCTGGCATCTTCCCCTCGGGACGTGGTGGGACGGCCGCCGGTGCAGACCGCACGTTCAGGCGTTCCTCTTGCGGGGAGCCCGGGTTCCTTCGTCGCGGCGACACGTCCACTCGAGAACCGGTGTCGGAGCGCGTGCCGGGAGCCAGGAATCACTACGTCCGGAGCTTCTGAAAGCCCCGGGGAAAAAACATAGCCCTAGCCGCATCATCCCGAAGGAGAGGCGAACTGGAGCGTTCGCGGGAAGGCGATCATGAGCCATGCTCCCCCACCAACCTTCTTCCCGGATCTCTGACCCTCGATTCGACACTTTCCTCTCCACGGCCGGCGGGCGCCATCCGGAAGCCCTCGCTCTTTACCACTGGCATGCTGAGGCCAGCGGGGCACGATTGCAGACAATCCACCGCTTCGAGGTGTTTGTTCGCAATGCCATCGACGCGCGGCTGCGACTCGGACAGCCGGAAACACCCACCACCTCGACGTGGTTGCACGATCCAGCGGTGCGTCACCCCGGCGGAATTGAGATAGCCGAGCGGATTGAACGAAGGCTCCGTAGAGAGGGTTGCCCGTCCAACGCGGGACTGCGACGCCACGTTTTGGCACCAATGACCTGCATACATCTGTGCCGAAACCGGATCGCCCACCACGACTCACTGCTCGGCCAAAGCATCCCGTACCGACTCACCGACATGATCGACATCGCCGCCGACGCCGAGCCCCACGCGGCGATTTGGATACACAACCCAGTCCCCATCCCCGCGGTGCTTTCCCGCCGTCCGTAGGGCAGCAGCGAGCGAGCCCACGCGAACCCAGGGCGCTCGACGGAGGAACCCGTTTGGATACGCCGAGACACGGATCAGGCGTTCACGCGTCGCAATCCCCCTACGAGACGACGACCGTCCAGGGGATGACTCGGTGGGTGGCAACCAGGCCGGCGGGGATGTACGGGTCGGCGGCCCGGTAGGCGTCGATGTCCGCGCCGTCGCGGAAAACAATCAGGGCTCCGGAGACCGGGTCACCCGTGGCCCCCGCCATCACCAGGCGGCCATCGGCTTTCCATTCGGCAAGTAGCGCCAGGTGCGCATCGCGATGAGGAGCGCGCCGTTCGAGTATGTCGGCGACGTACTCGTAGATGAGGACGTTCATGGTCTCGGGCATGGCCGAACCTTACGAGAGAACGTCGCGGCGAAGGAAGGACGTATAGGCGATCAACAGGCAGGGGGCCGCCCAGCAGAAGGCGACGATCCCGGAACGGGCGATCGGCCACCAATCGATGGGGTCGCGCAGGAGGCCGAACCACGAGTTCGCCTGGTCGGTGACCAGGTAGGGCCGCAGGAACGACAGCGAGGCGAAGCTCGCCATCACCTGCAGCACGACGATGAGGATGATCGTGCCGCCGATCGCCGCGACGGTGTTGTGAGTCAGCGCCGACAGGAGAATCGCGAAGCATGCCACCGCGAACACGGTGACCGCGGCGATCAGGAATGCCCCCGCGATCAACAGCAACGCGCGCGACGGGCCGACCTGCGTGCCCGACAGCGTCGGCAGGGGATCCGCTCCCAGCACCACGACCCCGGCAATGGTGCCGGCGATCGCCTGGGCCAGCATCAGGGCCAGGGTGTAGAGCGCCGCCGTGCCGATCTTCGCCCAGAAGAAGCGGGTACGGGTAACCGACCGGGTCAGGACGGTCTTGAGCGTCCCGGAGGCGACCTCCCCTGAGATCGCATCGCCCGCGACCAGCGAGGCCAGGAGCGGCAGCAGAAAGAACGTCGCGAAGGCCAGTGAGAACAGCGGTATCGCGAAACCGTTGCTCGTCACGGCCCGCGCGAAGGGCACCGAGTCGGGCGGCCCGCCGTCACCGACCTGCAGGGCGACAAGAAGGATCACCGGGATGATCGCCGCGCCCCCAAGGCCGAGGTAGGTCCGACGCAGGGCTCGCAGCTTGCGTAGTTCCAGGGCGATCACCGAGGTGGAACGGCTACGGGGCAGCGCGACCCTCCACCAACTCGAGAAACCGGCTCTCCAACGCATTCTGCTCGGGTATCAATGCGCGGATCCCGATGCCGGCCGCCACAAGAGCCACGCCGACCTCGGTCACCCGGGCGGGGTCGACGCGCAGATCAAGGGCCTCCCCGATTCCAGGATCCTCGACCGACAGCACTGCCCCGGGCAGGCCGTTCAGAACCGTCGCGGCGGCGGCACGGTCGGTGACGCGCACGGTGTAGCGCCCCTTCGGACCGGAGAGCTCCTGCAGGGTTCCTTCGGCGACGACGGTCCCGTGGGCGACGATCGCCGCGCGGTTGCAGAGCTGCTCGACCTCCGAAAGAACATGGCTCGACAGAAAGATCGTGATGCCAGAGGCCGCGAGCGAGCGCACCATCTCGCGCATCTCCCTCACCCCACCCGGGTCGAGGCCGGTGGTCGGCTCATCGAGGATCAACAATTCCGGGTCGCGTAGCAACGCCCCGGCGATCGCCAATCTCTGGCGCATCCCGGTCGAGAAGGTTCCGACCCGGTCGCGGGCACGGCGCGTCAACTCGACGGTCTCGAGGACCCGATCGACGGGGGGATCCCGCAGGCGGTCGAGCGCCCCCAGCATCCGCAGGTTCTCGCGGGCCGACAGATACGGGTAGAACGCCGGCTGATCGACGAAGCCGGCGACGCGATCCATCGTCCGCTGGCCGTGGGTCGGGCGATCGCGGCCGAGCAGGCTCATCGTGCCCTCGGTGGGGCGAATGAGCCCCAGCAACATCCGAATGGTGGTGCTCTTGCCGGCCCCGTTCGGGCCGAGGAACCCGTAGACATCGCCGCGATGCACCGAGAGATCCATCCCGGCGACGGCAGCGAAGTCTCCGTATCGCTTCACCAGCCCTCGCGCTTCGAGCGCGAGGGCGCCGTCAGCGGGCACGACGCCTCAGGGCATCGGCGTTCACCGCGCCGACGAGCGTTGTCGGCGTTTTCCCCGCATTGACGAACACCGTGAGCAGCGGGGTCATGAGCGACGCACCCGTACTCGGATCGGCCTCGCCCAGGGCGCTGAGACCATCGAGGCCGGGCAGCACGAGAATCCTCTCCCAGCCGGAGCCGCGTACCGATGCCCTCCCCGAGCGCTCACCGAGGGCGATGAGTGTCCCCACGGGAATATCGGTCGCCGTGGGCGGCGGGTCGAGACGAACGCGTTCCGGCGAGACGCGTGCCGGTCCGGCCTCTGTCGCGCGCAAACGAATCGCGGCGGAGCCTGCATCCCTCGCCCAGATCGCGACCTCGAGGGGTACGCCGGTGGCCGCGTCGGCCGAGATGTCGATGCGGCCGATGAGGAGATCGTCACCCCGTGGACGGTAGCTCACGCGGTAGGCCCCGCGACCCGCAACCCGCACCGGCTCGGCCGGGCCAACATCTGTAGGACCGATCGCCGCCAACCCGTCCGGGATTTGCGCGACGGCGATCGAAAAGCGGCGCTGCGACGCGCTGTCGTAGGCGAAGATCGTCGGGCCCGCGCGCACGAGCTGCCAATCCTGCCCCGTTCCCTGCAACTCGAGGCGCCAGCGGTCGCGGTTGAGTGCCCAGAAGCGGCCCCGAATCGTGGTGTCGGGCAGCGCGGCAGAGCGCACCAGGCTGCGTGGCAGAATCGACTGCTCCACCTCGACGACGCCCGCGAAACCGTGGCCGATCCGCGGCGCGCCCAAGTCTGCACGGACCTCCCCGAGCGCACGCGGTTGCGGCAGCGCGGCGTCGTCACCGCGCGTCGCGACCATCGTCACGGCGAGAGCCAGTGCGACCAACGCGAGAACGGTGGCCGCGACGCCGCGCGAGCCCCGGGATCGCCTCACTTCGGCGGGACCACCTCGACGGTGAGCGTGTACGGGGTGACCGTCCGGGGGCGCGCGAAGACATTCACGTAGTAGGTACCGCCGCGTGAAACGGTCGCGTCGAGAACCTGCTGCCTTCCTGACTTGGCGACCGCGTCGACGAGGCTGCGGGCGACGTTGGTATCGGTGGTCTCGACGGTGCGCGTCCGAGGCCGCCACAAGAACAGGCTCACGGGGCCGCGCACGCTGGTGGCGGTGATCCGCACGCGGGCTCCGGCCGAGAGCCGCACCGGGTAGACATCGTCGGCGTCGTCGTAGCTGTCGAGATCGGCCTCGATCGCGAGCGGGCCGGGCGTCGTCGCGAGGTCGGAGGTGGCGAACTTGATCTGTTTGATGTCGTCGTTCGGCTCGTTGAGGTCGTCGGCCGGAGCCTGGGCGGCGATCGCGCGCGCGATGTTCACCGCTCCGTATCCCGAGCGGTCGTCGCGTCCGGCCGCGCCGAGGTCATCGGCATTGGCCTCGAGGACCTTCGTGAGCTGGAAGGTGCTCAACCGGTTTCCATTGGCCGCCTGCACGAGCGCGGCGACGCCCGCAACGTAGGGCGCCGACATCGAGGTTCCGGTCTTGCGTGCATAGCCGACGCTGACGCGCCCCTCCGTCACCTCGGCGGGCACCGCGGAGACGATGTCGACGCCGGGTGCGATCACATCCACAGTGCGGTTACGCTGAGAGAACGTCGCCACGCCTCTCGCGCGCGGGCAATCGGGCGAAAAGTCAGGCCCGCACTGGGCGCCGACGCCGAGAACACGGTCGTATCCGGCCGGATACAAGATGGCACCGTTGCCGTCGTTACCCACCGAGGCGACGATCAGCACCCCGCGCCGCGAGGCCCAGTTGACGGCGCGCTGCAGAGCGAACGAGAACCCATCGCCGCCGGCGCTGATGTTGATGATGCCCGCGCCCCGCTGGACGGCCCACTGGATGCCGGCGATCAGGTAGGCGTCGGTCGTGTCGCCGCTGGTATCGGTCACCTGCACCGACATCAGCGGCGCCGTGCCCGCAAGCGCCGGAGCAACGCCGACCACACCAACCCCGTTGGCGGGGGCGGCCGCGATCGACGCGACATGCGTTCCGTGGCCGTTTTCGGTCCAGTCGTCGGCGCTCTCGCGCCGCGTGCGCGTGCTGTACGGGCTGACCAGCGGGCTCGTCGGGCCGCTCCACTCGGGATGGTCGACGTCCGTGCCGCCGTCGAGGATCGCGATGGTGGGACGCGGCGAAAGACCGATGAACCGGGCATCCCACGAGGTGCCAACGAGACTCCATTGCTTGCCCGCCACGAACAGCTCGTCGATTGGCGGCGTGACTGGAGCGATCTCTGTCGTCGGCGCCGCGGGAAGGACCCTTTGTTGGGTGTGTCGTGCAAGCGGCCATTCAACGGCGACGACGTGGCGGCGGCGCGCGGCGGCCGCGCGTCCCGCCAGGCGGTCGGTGGGGCGCAGCAGCCAGACACCGGCACCTGGGGCGCTTGGTGACACACGCCCGAGCCCTGCGAGGCGTCGCGTCACGGCGGCGCGGCCGGGAAGATCCGAAAACGTGACAAGCAACGACCGGGCATCGGGCGCGACCTGACCGATCGAGGTGGCGCTCAGCGTCGTGTCGCGCTGCTTACGCGGGAGATCAGCCGCGACGGCCGGCATCGCACACGCGGCGACGGTGGCGAGCGCGAGCGCAACACGCACCCCGGGGGATCCCACGTCAGGCATACCGGTTGGTAATCGGCATCCGCCGATCCTTCCCGAAGGCGCGGGGTGTGATCTTGATGCCGACCGGCCCCTGGCGCCGCTTGTACTCAGAGCGTTCGACCATGCGAATCACCTCGCGCACGAGCACCGGGTCGCCTCCGCGCGCGACCAACTCGTCGGCATCGAGGTCGTTCTCGACGAACCCCTCGAGGATCGGGTCGAGGGCCTCGTAGGGGGGCAGGCTGTCGGTGTCGAGTTGATCGTGGCGCAATTCTGCCGTGGGGGGTCGCTCGATGCTGCTGTGGGGAATCGCCGGCCCGCCGTCACGGGCGTTGCGCCAGCGCGCCAGACGGTAGACCCAGGTCTTGGAGATGTCGCGGATTGGTGCGAAACCTCCCACCATGTCGCCGTAGAGCGTGCTGTAACCCACCGACATTTCGCTCTTATTGCCGGTGGCCAAAACCAGCGCGCCGAGCTTGTTCGAAAGCCCCATGAGGAGTGTTCCCCGGGCGCGGGCCTGCAGGTTTTCCTCAGTGACGTCGCGATCGGCGCCGGCAAACGCCTCGGCGAGAGCGCCCTCGAAGCAGGCGACGACATCCCCGATCGGCACCGTCAAAAGCCGGATGCCCAGCAGCTCGGCGAGCGCCGCGGCATCGTCGGAGCTGAGATCAGATGTATATGCGCTCGGCAGACGGACGCCGGTGACGGCCTGCGAGCCGAGGGCGTCGACCGCCAGGACGGCGGTCAGCGCCGAGTCGATGCCTCCTGACAGCCCGATCAGCACGCCCGGGAAACGGTTCTTACGCACGTAGTCGCCGAGCCCGATGACAAGGGCTTGCCAAATCTCCGCCTCGGGCCCCAGTACCTCCGTGACGCCGTTCGCCGTCGCGGCTGCGGACGTCGGTACGGCGGTCGCGGGGATCGGCACCACAGCAGGAGCAACCCGCCCACCGAGCTGCCGGACCAGCGGCTCGCGTAGTCGACGACGCGTCGCCAGCGCCCGGTCGAGGTCGGTGACCAAAAGCTGCGGGGTGAACTGTGCGGCGCGCACGACCAGCAGCCCCGAAGCATCGAAGACCGCCGAGCGCCCATCGAAGACGAGCTCGTCCTGCCCGCCGACCAGGTTGCAAAACGCCAAGGCGGCCGAGCAATCGTAGGCCCGGGTCGCGAGCATCGCCTCGCGGACGTCGCCCTTACCGCAATGAAAGGGTGATGCCGAGACGCAGCAGATGAGGTCGACGGAGGCGGCGGCGAGATCGCTGGCAACCGGCGTCGGGTACCATATGTCTTCGCAGATGGCGATTCCGATGCGCACCCCGAGCAGCTCAACCACAAGGGGCGCGTCACCCGCGCGGAAGTAACGCGCCTCGTCAAAGACGCCGTAGTTCGGCAGGAAGCGCTTGCGGTAGATCGCCTGGACCCGCCCCTGGGACAGCACGGCGACGCTGTTGAAACAGTCGTGATCCCATTCGACGAAGCCCACCAGAGCGGCGCCGTCGACAACCCCGCCCGCGACGCGATCGAGCGAGGCACGGGTCGCCCGCGCAAAGCCGGGCCGCAAGAGGAGATCCTCCGGCGGATAGCCGGCCAGCGCCAGCTCAGGCACAAGCGTCAGGTCGGCGCCCTGGCGCTGCGCATCGGCGATCGCGGCGGCAACCATTGCGAGGTTGCCCTCGATGTCACCGACGACCGTATTGAGCTGCGCAAGCGCGAGACGCACGAGTGACCGACCCCTTGGTCTCGGACGCGATCAGCCGTCGCGCACTACTGCGCGGTAGGCTGAATCAAGGCCGCGAACGATACGCTTCGCCGCCATTTCGCAGAAGGCCGAACGGATCGAGGAGGAAACGGGCATGAGCAGTCTTCCGCCGCAACGCCACGGCACGGGTGGCCCCGGCGCCGCCGGATCGAAGATGACGCCGCAAAAGGGCGCCGAGCTCGCTGAACAGCGCCTGGGAAAACCGTGCTTCTACATCGGCCAGAAGGTGGCCGGCGTGTACGCCTGCGTCGCCTGCCAGTTCCAGATCCGCAACCGCGCCGGCCTTCCGATGTGCCCCGACTGTGGCGAGATCATCTGGGCGTTCATGGACGACGGCCCGCGACCTGTTCCCGAGGGCGAAACCGCGCCGCAGCCGGGAGCCGCAGGGGTTGCTCCGGTCGTGCAGGAAGACATTCCTGTCGAGCCGCCTGCGCCCGAGGTGACCGTGCAGGAGGGTGTGCGCCTCGACTTCTGAGGGGCTCCTCCCCCACCGGATGCCGGGGTAGGCCCGCCCACATCACGAAAAGCACACAGATTCCGCGGCAGACCGTTACCGTTTTTGCGGTTGGGCGATCATTCTGTTCGTTCACGATCCGATCCATACGTGGACTCCGCCACCCGGGCGGGCTGACCAAGGACCGGAATGCACCGCCTGACCCTCTTTCTCGCCGCACTCGCGGCAGCTGCCTTCCTCACGGCGGGAGTCGTCGTCGCCGCAGATCCGCCCCCTGCCGGTCTCGGTGCGCGGCTTGCCGCCGACGGCTCCGGCCAGGCCCAGATCGACGGGAACGTCTTGGTGGCCTTCGGGCTGGTTGGCGGGCGTAACTCCGCGATCGTCGTGAGCGACCGCGGCGGCGACGCCAAGGTGACGCTGAACGGCAAAGAGGTCACACCCACGCGCATCCGCGAGCGCGGAAAGTTGCGTGAGACCAAGATCTCCGGCGCGAACGGGCGCTTTCTGATCAGCGGATCGCGACTGCAGCTCCAGATTCGCGGCGGCCAGATCAGCCTGTCGACGGTCACCATCGGCACCGCGCGACTCTCGGGCAAGGGCACCTACTCGCTCAACGACAGCCCCTCGGCCGCATGGAATAGCGCGCAGACGATCACGCTGACTCCCGACGGCAAGCGGCGCGGCAGACAAAGATGCGCATACTGCGCGCCCGTGGCGCCCGCACCAGCACACGCTCAAAGGGGACGACGATGATCACCGCATCTCTTGGCGCAGGCACTCGACCGGGCCCGGCAGGGGCACTAGCATCGCTCCCGATGCCGATCGCGACCGATGCCGATCACATTCTCGTCGTCGAGGACGAGGCGAACATCGCCTCGTTCGCGCGCATGTACCTCGAGGCGGCCGGCTTTCGTGTGAGCGTCGCGACGCGCGGCGACGACGGGCTTCGGATGGCCATCGAGGACCGGCCCGATCTGGTGCTGCTCGACCTGATGCTGCCGGGCATGGACGGCTACGAGGTCACACGGCGTCTGCGCGCCGAACGGCAGGTCCCGATCATCATGCTCACGGCGCGCGATGACGCCGTCGACAAGGTCGTGGGCCTCGAGCTGGGGGCCGACGACTACGTCACCAAACCCTTCAACCCGCGTGAACTCGTGGCCCGGGTACGCGCTGTGCTACGCCGTACCGAGGCCACCCCGGGCGATACCGAAGGCCCGCAGGACACCGTCCTTGAGATGGGGCCGTTGCGCGTCGAGGTCGGCGGCCGCGAGGTGTTTGTCGACGAGGAGCAGATCGCCCTGACCCCCAAGGAGTTCGACCTCCTCGTCACGCTGGTCGAGAGCCGGGGCATCGTGTTAACCCGCGAGCAGCTGCTCGAGCGGGTCTGGGGCTTTACGTTCCTCGGCGACAGCCGGACGATCGACGTGCACGTTCGCCAACTGCGCCGCAAGCTCGGCGACGCCTGCCCGATTCAGACCGTGTGGGGCACCGGCTACAAGGTCGCGGGCAAGCGGTGATGGTCTTCTCCTCCGACAGGTGAGGTCCTCCCGGCCCCGCCCATGGAGGACGCTGCGCGGCCGCCTCGCGTTGGGTGCATTGGCGGGCCTGATCGCCGCCGGGGCCATCTTTGCGGTCGTGGCATCCAACCTCGTCCGGTCGGAGACCGAGCGGACGACCCGTAGCGAGTTCGATCGGCAGACCCGCGAGCTCGCGAAACTGATCAGTGATCAGGCCACGAGCGACCTCAAAGAGAACCGAGAATGCCGCATCAGCAGCCCGCAGAACCTCGAAGCGGTGATCGGCGAGGGGGCGCGCATGTATGCGGTGGGCCTGCCGCTGTGCACCGGCTCAGCCGACCCACGGGGAGGCATACCCGCGACAACCAGCGCGAACGTCAACTACGGGAAGATCGCGCGCGACGGGATCCAACGACTCGACTTCGTGAACGACGCCGGGACACCGACCGTTGCGACCGCGGCGCCTCTGACCATCGCGGAGGCCACAACAGGTGCGCTGATACTCACCCGACCACGGGCTGCGGTCAGCTCAGCGTGGTCGGAGGTGGTCCCACGCCTACTCGTGGCCGCGCTCGCGGGGTTCGTGCCCGCCCTTCTTCTCACCCTTCTGCTGACCTCGCGCTTTACCCGGCCTCTGAGAGCAATGCAGACGGCGACCCAGCGCGTCGCGGAAGGCGATCTCACCGCGTCGGTCGACCCTCCGACCACGGTCGAGATGAACCAGCTGGCGACGTCATTCAATGGGATGGTGCGCGATCTGCGCGACCGCGAAGTGGCCTCTCGCCTTTTCCTCATGAAGATCACGCACGACCTGCGCACGCCGCTGACCGCGATCCGGGGTCACGCGGCGGCGTTGTCGGATGGCGTCGTACCCGAGGAGGCGATACCGACCTCGCTGGCCGCCATCGAGAGCGAAGCGAGCCGGCTCGAGGAGATGGTGGCCGACCTGCTCGACCTGGCACGCCTCGATGCGCGTCGCTTTCGACTCGACATGGCTGAGGTCGACCCCGTCGAACACCTCGAGCAGGCATTCACCGCCCACTCTGCCGAGGCCGCCCAGCGCGAGATCACCTACTCGAGCCAGATCGGCACCCTGCCACCGATCACCACCGACCCGAGCCGGCTGCGTCAGATCGTCGGCAACTTGATCGATAACGCCCTGCGGTGGACCTCCACCGGAGGTGAGGTCACCGTCATCGCCGCAAGCGCTCCACATGGGGGCATCCGAGTGCAGGTGTGTGATTCCGGCCCCGGCGTGCCTCAGCTCGAGCGTGAAGTGGTGTTCGAGCCGTTCCGCTCGTCGGAGACCCCAGACGGCCGCACGGGAAGTGGCCTGGGTTTGGCGATCTGCCGACAGCTCGCCCGTGCGATGGGCGGCGACGTACGCGTCGATGACGGTCCGTCGGGTGGAGCACGATTCACGCTGACGTTGCCGCGTGGCCAGCGGCTGCGCGGGGCCGGAGGGGCCCCCATTTCCCCTCCCGCACCCTCGATTCATTAGCGAACAGCACGAGAACCATGAGGGGCGATGGAGCGGCACACAGTTCGCGAACAGGCACCGCGGAAACGCTTACGGCCGTGTGAGTCCGGCCCTCATGAGTGGGGGTGAACATACCCACATCAACACTGACGGAGAGGGCCACGATGGCCCCTTCGCACCTTCTCGAAGGAGTCCGACCCGGATGCGACGGCTGGCCGTCATTCTCACGATCCTCGCGCTGTTGGCACCGATCGCCCTCTCACAGACCGACCCGACGGGTCGGCTCGAGGCGTCGGGGCATGGCCGGATTGTGGTGCGCGGCGAGATGGTCGCCTTCGGACTGCTCTCTGAACCCTCTCGGCTCGTCGTCACCGATTTCGACGGTGACGCACGCGTCTTCGTGGCCGGAAAGTCGGTCACGCTGCTCGCGCGCCCGGGAAAGCCCCGCGCGCCACATCGCGTGGTGCTCAACGGCGCCAAGGGTCGCTTCCTCGTGACGGGATCATCCGTGCGCGTTCACGTGCGCTCTCGTCAACTCAGCCTGTCACTGGCCGGCGTCGCCCAAACCGTCTTCACCGGGCGTGGCACGTACAAGCTGGACGACGGCGACCCGCAGGAATGGGGATCAGAGACAGCAGTGCAAGTCGGCCCTTCGGAGGTCACCCCCGAAGGAGACAATTGATGCGAAAGACTGCTCTCGCCGCGGCGGCATGCGTCGTCGTTGCTATGCCGATGGTGGCGAACGCCACGACGGCCCCCGGTGAGGATCCCGCCAAGCCCGGCGAGATCACCACCGAAAAGGCCCTCGCGATTCGAGGCCAAGGCCAGGCCGTCTACACCGGTAGCGGTGGCGTGACGATCACCAACGCACGCGCCGTGCGGGTCGTTGACCTGTCTGCGGCGAAGGATCTGTCGATCAGCACAGGTGCCTACGGACGCACGCGCCAGAGGCCCTCTGATGGTGGGTACGGCTTCTTCAAGGTCTCGACCCTCACCCTGAACGGCTCCGACTTCCGCGTGCGCGTCAACGGCAAACTGAAGGTCGATGTCGACCCCACCACTGAGCACATTGCCCAGGGCATCGCGCGGACGCGGGGCAACGGGTACACCGTTCTGAAGGCCGGCCGGGCCGCGAGCTTCCGCTGGGCCACGCGGGTTGTGCTCGGTAGCGGACCTCTCGCCGTCGACCTCGTCGGTCGTAACGCCGTCTGGCGCCTGAACGGCCCCGCGAACGGCACAACCGACATGACGATGTCGGGCACGCTGCGGATCCTCGACCGAACCACGGTCAAGGACCTCTCGGTCGTCGTCCCGGCCGGCACGACCTCGTCGGTCGATCCTAAGGACGGGGCCACCGTTTACACCGGCCTGAAGAATGCCAAGGTCGCGATCACCGGCTCTGGCTACCGGTTCCAGGCGTTCTCACGGAACCTGCGCGGCACCTTCACCCCCGTCGCGGGCACCCTCGCCCGCAGCAACGTTCGCGGAGCAGGACGCCTGAGCGTCGGCCCGGCCGACGGCCGCCTCGACAACCTGCGCGTCCCCGGCGGCCGCTACACCCGTGTGGTGCTGCAGCCCTAAGTTGCTACACCCGCATCACCCCCGCAACGACTCATGGCCGGCCTACGGATGGGCCGGCCATCTCTGTTGGTGACCTGTGGCATGGTTGCTCAGTGCGTGCCATGATCACCGCACGGGTGTCACTCTCGTCGTTGGCAAGCAGGGCCGCGTGGTTATTCCGGCGGAGGTCCGTGCGGCGCTCGGGCTCGCCACCGGGGACCGGCTACATGTGCAGGTGACGGGGCGGCGACTCGTGCTCTAGCCGCCCGAGGACGCCATCGCCGAGTTGCGCGGCCTGGGGTCTGAGGTATCGCACGCGCTCGTCGATGAGTTGCCTGCCGAGCGTCGCATCGCCGCAACCGCGCAGTGACCGTCCTCGGTGCTCGGCCGTCTTGGCGCTTGTCCACAACGAGCCTGGCCCGGACGTCGTGGCGGCAGCTCTTGGCTCCGCCTGCCTCGGGGCCGCGAACCTGGCTGAGGTCGTCGGCAAGCTGGTCGATGCCGGCGTCGAGGGCGACCGCGTGCGGGAACTGCTGGCCGCCGCAGGCGTCACCATCGAGCCGGTCCTCGAGGAGGACGCCGAGCTCGCCGGCGCACTGCGCGCGCGCTCGAAGGCGGCCGGTCTTTGTCGCTCGGCGATCGGTGCTGCCTTGCACTCGCGGTGAGCAGCAACCCCCCAGAGGTGATGACCGCAGATCGCGCGTGGGCCGAGCTCGATCTTCCGGTTCGGATCCGCCTGATCCGCGAGCGAGTTACACCGCGAGCAGCTCGATCCGGGCGCGATGTCCGGGCGCGCGCGCCAGACGTGCATCGCAGGCCACAAGAGGGGCGTCGAGGGCTTCGGCGAGCGCGACATAAGCAGCGTCGTACGCGGTCAGGTTCGCGCGTGGCTCCCAGACGCGGGGCAGCAGCAGCTCATGGTCGTGGGCGACGAGGTTGAGATCGGCCAGACGGTGCAACGCGACGCTCCCTCGATGTGCAGTGATCGCGGCGTTTGCAACAAGGCGACGAAGTCCCTGGGCAACCTCCAACAGGAGCAGGTGCGGGGCGTGTAGAGAGGGCTCCTCTGCCGAGAAACGACGATCCAGCGCCTGCCGAATCGTTGAGGGTCGCAGCATCTCGATCACCACCGACGCATCGAGAACGATCACCGCGAATCGCGATCGGCGCGAATGAGTGCCGCTGAGCCTCCCGGTACGTCGAACGGCTCGTCCCGCCGGGTTTGTTCGAACCACTCCCGCACAGTGGGTTTGGCGAGCGACCGTTCGATCTCTTTCAGCACCAGGTCGGACATCGCCCGCCCCTCCAAGGCCGCCCGCGCCTTCAGGCGTCGATGAAGGTCGTCCGGCAGGTTCCGGATCTGAAGATTTTTCATGCGGTCAGGCTGCTCTTCATGAACAGTTCATGCATCACCCCGAGTCGGCGAACGTCCCCGCGAGGCGTACCGGGGAGGGGAACTTTCGTGCACACATCGGTGCCTGGCACCGATATGTGCACGAAGCCGCTACACCCGGTTAGCGGCGCCTCTCAACCGCCGGCGGAGCGTGCGTGG
>JANLSO010000212.1:0-11293 GCA_031362405.1 Thermoleophilia bacterium
CTCCGCTGCGAAAGCCGTGATCGCCGCGCTCGCTCAAGGGCCGGCGCCGCCAGGGACGCCGGTTCCCGCGACGCCGTAGCCAGCAGAAGCCCAGGACGCCGCCCCACCGGGAGGTACTGCAGCGCACCCAAACAGTGTCGAAACACGAAGAAGGGGCCGCCTCGTAGGTCGAGGCGGCCCATTCTCGTTCACGGTGCGGGACGCGACCTGAGAACGCCCCAGACGAACCCGTTTACTGAGATTTTCCAGGCTTTTCCGAAACTATAGCCGGAACAGTCCAAGAGGCGACGACCGGACTCGAACCGGTGAATAACGGTTTTGCAGACCGCCGCGTTAGCCAGCTTCGCCACGTCGCCTCGACGGGTCGACGTTACCAGAGGGGGCGGGCCCGGCTCATCTGCGAGCATCCGCCGCATGGCCATTCTGCATGTGCATTCTTGGGGACCCGTCGACGGCCCACCGGTGCTGATCGCCCACGGCGTCCGCAACACCGGTGCCCGCTACCGCCGACTCGCCGAGGAAGGGATCCCCGAGGCCCGGGTCATTGCCCCCGACCTTCGCGGCCACGGGCACTCGCTCAGATCAGCCCCGTGGCACGCCGATCAGCACGTCGACGATCTGATCGACACGCTCGACCACCTCGGGGTTGTATCGGCGCTCGTCGTCGGCCACTCCTTCGGCGGCCTCCTTTCGACGTGGCTCGCCTCCCGAGCACCGGAACGAGTGCGCGATCTGATGCTCCTCGACCCGGCCATCGCGCTTGACGCTGATCTGGCCGGCTCGTTCGCCGACGAGTCCTGCGGCGATCACGGTTGGGCGAGCGTCGAGGAGGCCCGTGCGGCGCGCCAAGTGATGCGTCCTCCGGGGTCGTCTGCGGATGCCGTCGATGAGGATCTCGCCACGTTCCTGATCCACAGCGACGACGGCCGCTACCGGCTGAACTTCCGACCCGCCGCGGTCGTCAGCGCGTGGAGTGAGATGGTGCGGCCCACCGCCGATCTCTCGAGCTTTCCGGGGCGAGCGCTGCTTCTGACCGCGGGGCAGGCGGCCTTTGTCACCGACGGTTTGCGTTCCCGCCTGCGGGACGACCTTGGCGCGCGGTTTGCTGAGCACGTGATCGATGCGGGGCACATGCTTTTCTGGGATGCATTCGATGACGTTGTCGTCCACCTGCGGGCCTTGGCTTCGCTCCCCGAACAACCACGCGGAAGGCTGCGCGATGACGGCGTTCTTTGAGATCCCTCCGCCGCCGCCTGTCACGGATCTCGACTGGATTCAGCCCGTTTGGAGGGCACCGCCCCTGAACACCGTCGGCAGCAGGGTCGCCATCGATTTCGTCCTTGCGCGCACCAATGAGGTGGCCGTCTTTGTCTCGAGCGTGATGGCCTACCCCACGGGCCTCGCAATCGGTCTGGGTGTACGGCGACGGAGCTTTTCACTGAACCCCTCGTCGAACATGTCGGTGGGGAGTCGCGATGCACCTGCCGACGGCTTGCACTTCGGGCTCCAGTTCTCCGACGGGTCGAAGGTCACAACACTCGATTCCGGCCCAACCGTCGATGAGAACGACCCGCAGGCGCTTCCCGCCCGCGCCGTTCTTACGCATAACGGTGGCGGCGGCGGGGTTCACTCCTTCGATCACGATTTTTGGGTCTGGCCGCTTCCCCCAGCCGGCCCGCTGGCGTTCGTCTGCGAGTGGCTGGCGCAGGGAATCCCACTCACCCGGATCGAAATCGACGGCAGCCCGATTGTCGCGGCCGCCGCGCGGGCCGAGGTTCTCTGGGATCTGCCCGAATCATCGGGTTCAGGAGGATGGGCGGCCTACGCTCCCCTCGCGTAGGCGGCCCGGACCTGAAGCAGCCGATGCCCGGGCATTCGTGCGAGATCAGGGTGTGGCCCGACGGGAGGGTCAGGGACGCGGGCAGGACGAAGTGGCTGGCGGCAACCGGCCGCCGGGCCCGTCGTTCCGCCATCGCCGACCGCAATCAGAACGATCGACGCCTCCGCGAGGGCCAACTCACAGCCGCGCCCCGAGCCGACCTGGCTCGTCAACCCCGACCGGGGTTAGAGTCGAAGGGTCGTCGCCTGAGACCGACCGAAGGAGTCGTGATGCATGCTTTCGCCGTCGCTGAGCAGTACTTCGACGCGTGGAATCGCGCAGATCCGGAGGCGATCGCCGCGATCTTTACCACGGACGGGACCTACAGCGATCCTGCCGTACCTCAGGGGCTCAATCGAACCGCCACCGCGGAGTACGCCGCCGGCCTTTTCGCCGCGTTTCCCGACCTCTCCTTCGCGATCGAAAGCCACGCCACGGGTGAGGATGGCCTCGTTATGGCGACGTGGCGCATGACGGGAACCAACCGGGGGCCGTTTCAGGGCCTTCCACCAAGCGGGCGCGAGATCGATTTGCTCGGCGTTGATGCCATCACCATCGTCCACGATCGAGTGCACTCGGTGGTCGGCTACTTCGACACGAAGGTGATTCCGGAGCAACTGGAGCTCCAGGTCATCGTGCAGCCGCGCGTGATCGGCCCCTTCGCATTTGGCGTCGCGACCTATGTCGCGGCCGACGACGCCGAGCCCGGTGCCGTCAGCTTGACCGTGCTGGAGGCGCGATCGACGCAGGAGATCAAAGAAGTTCGCGACCGCTCCCGCGATGTTGTTCACGGGATGATGGAGACGCCCGGCTTCATCAGTTGGCTCGGCGTGGTGGTGGAGAACCGCATGTACACGATCACCGCCTGGCGAAGCCCCGACGACGTGGCGTCACTGCGCGAGAACCCCGCTCACATCGAAGCAATGAAGCGCTTCTTCGGCCCCGAACTTGCCCGAGGCGGCCAGACCGGCGTTTGGGCCCCACATCGCCTCAACGGCCGGTGGGTGCGATGCGACTCGTGCGACCAGATGACGCCGGTCTCCGACACCACAACGTGCTCATGTGGCGCGGAACTGACTCCCGCGCGCTACTGGTAGACGGGCCAGGGCGACGGCGATGCTCAGCGCGGCGGGCATCGGGGCTTCAGTCAGGTGTGGGAAATGGTTCGGCCGTCGAGATATCGACCGAGCGGCCCGATGGTGCGCCGGCATGCGCGGGTGAAGATCGCCTGCAGGAGCGGGCCGGCCAGCCGCCAGAGACCCAGTGGCATCACACGCGCTTCGTAGCTCATCCGGCAGCCCTCTGCATCAGGTTCGATGGTGATCTCATCGCGAAGACGGACGTTTCGCAGCGTCGATTCGAGCACGAGCCGGCGCGGCGCCTCATGGGTGGTGATGTGGTACTCGGCGCAAACGGTGCGCCCTCCGAACACCGTCTCGATCGCGAAACAGGCGCCGAGCCCCGATGCCTCACCAACCCGATGGGCGGCGCGGGTATTGGGGTCCCACTCCGTCACCCGCTCGAAGGCCGCCATGTGGGCAAACGCCTCCTCGATGGACAGGGGGGAGACCACCGTAAGGTCAAATCTGGGCACCTTGACAGCGTAGCGAGCCAGCCTTCTCCGAAGAGCACGGGGCGGCGCAGCCGCTGGGCGCAGCAGGGACGGTCACCCTGCACCCCTTCGCAAGGGTGAGACGCGCTTGGTGGTCGACGACCGCACGTTCCGGGAGGGCAACACTCGCACTGGGCACCGGCGGGATGCGGACACTCGACGCCCACTCTGTCGAGCAGGCCCTGACGACGGATACACGCCCACCGGCCACGGCCCCAGGGAGCAAGCGTCGAGCGCGCCTTCGTCGTGGCGCGCTGATGGCAGGCCACTCGGCACGCGGCGCCCGCCCCTGGGCAGGTCGCCGACGCGCTCTCCCGGACGGCCGGCGAGGCCCCTGCCCTGGGTCTCGTTGACGTCAGAGTCTCGCCGGCAGCAGCCGGGAGATGACGCGTGAACGCGCAACCGAGACATCGAACCCGCGAGCAGCTACTGACCGAAGCGCGGGACCGGCTCGACGGCGTGGGTTGGCCGGCCCGACGTCGCCATCGCGACGAGTTGAGGACGGAGATCGATGTCCATCGGACAGTTCTGAGGACGTTGCGCCGAGACCGTAACGATCTGTCGCGGACCGAGCCACCGCGGGGCTGTAGGCGCGCCCGTGAGCGGCCGACGAAGTCGTTTGAGTTCCGGCCTGGGCAGCCCCGTTCGTAACGGCGAGCCCTCCGGCTCGCAACCTGGAGCAGCCCACAGCTCACGGTGGGGCTCGATGTCCGTACGCACGATGCGATCTCTCTGTCTGCGGCGTAGGTGCTGGAACGGGCCGTTGGAGATGACCGGCCATCGAGCAAGCGCACGACCTGACTGATGTGCACGGCGGTCCGGCCATCATTCCGCTCGCTGAAGGCCACCGGCTCGTCGTGGGTGCGCGTGCGGGCCCATTGCTCCGTCCAGCAGGCCGGTACCTCGCCTTTGCCGTGCAGCCTGCCGGCGTCGTCGCCGGGCCCGTTTGACGTCGTCGCTGACCAGTGTCATCGGGCCTCGAAGTCTCGGCTGTTGTACGCCGCGTACGCCTGTGGCGGGAGTTCTCGGTGGTCCGCCTGCACGCCGGTAGTCGCCATCACAGCGCAAGGATCAGGTCGCGGACGGCGGCGGGCTGGGAGAGGAATGGGTGGTGCCCGGCGTCGAGTTCCACGACGCTGCCCGCGCGACCAGCGAACATGCGTTGAAGGTCGGCGGGGGTGCCCTGGTCCTGCGCGCAGACGAGGTACGTCGAGGGCACGTGCTGCCAGGCCGCTGACTGCACCGGCTGCTCGAGAACCGCCAGGCTCTGGCGGGCCGTCTTACCCATCGCCTTTCGCTGGATCTCCGGATCGCAGTCCTGAAGGAACGTCTCGGCCAGGGCCTCCGGCACGACGGTGAACGTGCCGCCCTCGGGATCGATGTCGAGAAACGGGGCGGGCTCCTCCCCGCCGAACGACGAGAGGCTCTGCCCGACCTCGGGCAGGTAGCTGGACACGAGCAGCAGATGACGCACGGCATCGACGCCCGCCGCTGCCTCCGCGGTGACGATGCCGCCGTAGCTGTGGGCGACCACGACGGTCGGCTCATCGCTCGCGGTCAAGACGTGCCGGACCGCGGCGACATCCTCGGCCAGCCCGGGTCCTCGCGCACCCGCCGGCTCACCCGTCTCGCCGCAGCTGGGCAGGGCGGGCGCCTCGCTGGCGACGCCCCGCTCGGCCAACAGCTCACCGGTTCGGTGCCACCACCAGGATCCATCCTTGACACATGCCCCATGCACGAAAACGACCCTCACCATGACCTCCGCATCGTGGCTCGATCTGAGCTGGGCCAATAGTAGACGTATCATCTGTTACGTGAAAAGGTGACCTGGTGGGCAGGCAGCGCCAGCCGCAGATCAAGCAGCGACTTCTCGACGCGTGCACCGACTACGCGCTCAAGCACGGGCTCCCTGATCGGCTCGGGCCGTTGGCGGCCGCCGCGGGCACATCGAGCCGGATGCTGATCTACCACTTCGAAACCCGTGACGGCCTGCTCCGCGAGGTCCTGGGACACGCCCGCCAGCGCCAGGTCGAGGCCTTCACCGACCTCATACACCTGCGACCCGACGAGCCCTACCCGGTGACCCTCGACCGCGCATGGTCGGCGATCTCCGGGCCGCAGGGCGAGCCCTACCTGCGCATGTTCAGCCGGCTGCACGACACCGCGGGAGAACCACTCTGGCCCGGCTTCCGCCGGACCGCGACCACCGACTGGCTCGCACCGCTCGAGGATGGCATGCGCAGCCTCGGCCGACCCGAGCTGGCCACCGTCGTGCTCGCCGTCATCCGTGGACTCCTCATGGACCTCGACGCAACCGGCAACACCACGCGCACGCACCGCGCCTTCGCCGACTTCCTCACCACGATCGACAGCGCCTGACAACGTTCTGCAGCCGGGTGCATCTGCGTCCCGCTCGATCGGTCTACGAAGCGCATCTCAGGTCGGAACTCTCCCAGGCCCTCGGCGTCCGCTGGGCCGAGCCGGTCAAAGGCATGGCCGAGATCGAAGGCCTCTCGAAGGAGGTGACCGCCGCGTCCTCGTGGCAGCACCCGCCAATCGACGTCGAGGGGCTGACGGCAGGCGCACGAGCGTGAGCACACCGGAAATCGTCTGCGGAGTGGGGGCAGCCGCCCGCGAAAGCGCGTCTGTGGCGAAGGTTCTCGCCAGCGCGCACGAGGTCACAAATGGACCGGAGCTGATTTGCACCGAGCAGACGCGCAACGCAGACCGTCCCGCGCGGTTCACGACCACGTCTCTGCTGAACCTGGAGCAGGAAGCCCTCGCCGTCGCGCGCAACGGCCGCGAGGCGCGACCGCGTTATGTGCCGCCGCACCGACCCCTACCTCGAAGTGCTCAACGGCGCAGGCGCCACCGTTGAAACCGTCGAAACTCGACGTGGAAGGCTGACGCTCGCGCTGGATGCCAGCGGTATGACGACAATGGATGCTGGCTACATCGAGCGGCACCTCGACTACGGATATGCCCTGCGCGATGGCGGCCAGCTGCGCAGCCCCGGGACACCCGCTGCTCGGCAGCTTCTCGATGCCCTCTCCCGACGTGCGGCTGAGTCACCGGCCCGCGATCTGGTTGAGCGTCAAAGCCGCTGCGATACCGGCGCGGAGATGACACGCGAGCGCGTCAACGGAGAAATCGAGCTGCGCGAGCAGCTCCTGACGGGGGCGCACGACCGACTCGGCGGCTTGGGCTGGTTGGGTCGCCGTCGCCACGGTGACGAGTTGACTAGGGAGATCGACGCCCACCGCACCGTACTCGGGCGACCGCACAACGAACACGACGATCTATCGAGGAGCGAGGATTCCCCCGCGTCTCCCACTTCCCGGGCGTGACGCCATTGCAAGATCCCGCCAGCCGACGGTCCGCGGGCCTCTGCCACGCGGCCTCGATATCGAACTGGAACTCTCTCTCTTCGCTCATTCCGGGGCCAGGCTCGCCGCGCCGACCTTGGCCGATCCGGCCAACTATCGGCCGGGGGCTTGACGGCTCCGCAGGCGCGATGTTCACTCGCACCTCAAGGGTGAATGGCCGACGGGAGGCATCACGGCCCTCGCGAGATACGGTGTGGGAGTCGCCGACCGCTTCTTGACGGCCTCGCGCTCGTTGGGTGCGGCGCAACCGCGCCTCGGAGGGACGGAGCTTGTCCTGATCCTCGGCGCCCTGCCGCTCTGGGCGCTGAGCATCTGGTGGATGCGTGGGATGGATATGCAGAGCCGCTTCGACGCGGGGGCTCTGGTGCCGTTCCTTGTGCTGTGGGTGGTGATGATGGGCGCCATGATGCTGCCATCGGTGGCCCCGGCGGTCGGCGTGCACCGGCGGGTCATGCACCGCCGAGCGCTGGGCGGGGCGAACGTCACCGGTTGGAGCGCCGCATTCCTCGCCGGCTATCTGGCGGCATGGACCGCAGTCGGGGTCGTGGCCTTCCTCGTGCTGCGGCTGCTCTCGGCGGAGCTCGGCAACCTCTCCGACGCAGACCTGGCGCGTCGGGTGATCGGCCCGACGGCGCTCGCTGCGGCGATCTACCAGGCGACCCCGCTGAAGCGAACCTGCCTGCGCCGCTGCCGCAGTCCCTTCGATTTCCTGCTGTCGCGCTGGAGGGAGGGGCGGGGAGGTGCCCTAACGATGGGAATCGAGCACGGCGCCTACTGCGTCGGCTGCTGCGTGATGCTGATGGCCGTTCTGGTCGCCTTCGGGGCGGCAAGCATCACCTGGATGGCGATCGTCGCCGCGGCCATCGCCGCCGAAAAGCTGCTGACCCCACGCCTGGTCGGCGGGGGGATGCCGATCGCGATGGCGCTCGCGGCGTTAGGCCTCGTAGCGCTGGTCGAGCCGTCATGGCTACCGGGGCTCGGCGGGATGGGTGACATGAGTGGACAGATGACGATGGGCTCCTGAGGGCGCCCGAGGAGGTGGCGACGATGGCCGAGAACTGGAATCTGGAGGGCGAGTGGTTCAAGAACTGCAACTGCGACCCCGGATGCCCCTGCGACTTCAACCAGGCGCCCACCCACCCCAACTGCGAGGGGATGGTCGCCATGCGGATCGATCGGGGGCACTTCGGCGACGTGAACCTCGATGGCCTGTGCTTCGCGGGCACCGTCTGGTGGCCCGGGCGCATGGACGAGGGCAACGGCGCTGTCCAGCCGATCATCGACGAGCGCGCCGATGAGGGCCAGCGGCACGCCCTCCTGGAGATCATGTCCGGAGCGCACGGCGACACGCTCTTCGAGATCGTCGCGGCCGTGTGCCCGACGGTCCACCCTCCGCTGTTCGTGCCCTTCGAGTGGGAATTCGACCTGGCAGCGCGGCGCGGTCGGATGCGCGCAGGCGACGTTCTGGAGACAGAGGTCGAACCGCTCAAGGGGTTCGGCGACCCGCCTCCGGACTATCGGATCCTCGTCACGATCCCAGGGGGCTTCGAGTACACCGGCGAGGGCGATAGCGCAGAAACGGCCCTGGCGACGAGTTTGCGGGGGAGCAGCGACATCAGCTTCGCCCACGAGAACTGCCACTCGTCGATGACCCACGTGCGGCGCGGGCCCCTGGCGGGAAAGGGGGCCGCCTCCGCCTGAGCCGCCAACGGAGCCCTGCCGGCGTAGGTGCCGCGTGAAGGCGAGCAGAGCCGCCTCTCGGCTGTATCGGCGTCTCGACGCTGGGCTCCACACTGCATCCTGAAGGGCGTCGCGGTAGCCGCAATGCTGATTGTCCCGACATCGCCCGGTCGTGGGCACACTCTGCGGTGGCCCGGCGTCGATGCGCTGAACGAGGCCGAGTTCGTCTGTGGCGTCGAGAGACGAACGAGCTTCCCCGCCTGCGGGTGCAAGCGGGGAAGCCGCGCCACAGGCCCTTCGGGCAAGATTCGTCTCCACGAAGCCGCTTCGCACGCCCGGGCCGGCGCCAGACCGTGCTCGACGAGCGCCAGGTCCGGAATACTCCGGCAGTCCCGTCATCGCGCCATCCGGGTGGCAACAAGGCGGCAACGAGCGGGATGGTTGATTGCACCAGGCAACGGCGCCTCGACGCGGACAGGTGTTCCTTGACCGACCTTGTCGTGATGGCAAGGCGTGCGCCGAGCGGCCGCAGCAGGCGGGCAAGCGTCACCACGGTGGGTTGATCTCGCCACGTTCGATTCGGCTGATCTCCGCCTGGTTCACACCGGAGCCCGCCTGGCGGCCGCGACGGTTTTCGAGGGCCACGTTTTCGGCTCGCCCTCCACAGGCCCGCGGGATGGACGTCAGATGGAAAGCAGCTGGAGCTGGACCTCAATGGTTCCTGAGACGATAAAAGCCCCCGATTTGTGGGGGCTTTCAAAGGAGCGGATGAAGGGACTCGAACCCTCGACCTTCTGCATGGCAAAAGGCGAAAGGGGGTTCTGCGGGGTACCCGGATGGACCCCGAAAGGCGCGTCTGAGCAGGCATTTCGTCGCCTCCAGCGAGCGCCGCTTATGCGCCCGAAAACGCCCTTCTGCGCACCTCCTGTGGGATGGACGTGGGATGAAACGGGGTGCGCGCGCGGTGTGCGCGCCGAGGCTTCTGCACCTTGGTGCATCTGCGTCTCGCTGAATCGGTCTTGCTTGCGGGGTGCGCGGTGCTGAGCGTCGCAAAGCTCGCCCTCGGGCAGGAGGCCTACTACGAGCAGCAGGTCGCCGGAGGCCTCGACGACTACTACGCAGGTCGCGGTGAGTCGCCGGGGATGTGGGTCGGTTCAGGGGCGGAGAGTCTCGGGCTCGCGGGCGTCGTCGGCGACGGCGACCTTGGGGTCATGTTGAGCGGCGTGAACCCTGCCGACGGGCAGAGGCTGCGCAAGCCCGTGGCCGAACGGACGATCACCGTCCGGAGCCTCGACGCCGCATCCGGCGAATGGAGCGACGAGCAGAAGCGACTCGCTCCGGTCGCCGGGTTCGACCTGGTCTTCTCCTGTCCAAAGAGTGTGAGCCTGCTGCACGCGCTCACCGATGACGAGCACGTGCGGCGCGAGATCTCCGATGCGCACGAGCGCTCGTGGCAGGCGGCGCTCGGCTATCTGGAGTCGGAGGCCTATGTCGTTCGCCGCGGCCGCGGCGGAACGATCCGAGAGCACGGCGACGGGTTGGTCGCCGCCGCGTTTCGGCACCGGACCAGCCGAGCGCAGGACCCACACCTGCACACGCACGTGATCGTGGCGAACCTCGCCCGCACCCCCGACGGTGCCTGGCGCGCGCTCGACGGCGAGGCGGTCCTCAAGACCCACCGCCTGGCGGCGGGCTACCTCTACGAAGCTCATCTTCGGGCGGAACTCTGCGAGGTCCTCGGCGTTCGCTGGACCCAGCCGGTCAAAGGCATGGCCGAGATCGAAGGCGTCTCGCCGGACGCGATCGCCGCGTTCTCCACCCGACGGCGACTGCTCGTGGAGTACATGGACAACCTCGGTACCTCTGGCTTCGCTTCGGCACGCGTGGCGGCGCTGGCCACCCGGGAGCGCAAAGAGGAGATCGACCTCCCCGCCCTTCGCGAATCGTGGCTCGACCGCGCATCGGAGGTGGGTCTCGGAGCACCAATACTCCGAGACCTCCTCGATCACGATCCGGCCCGTCCGATGGCAGCGCCTGTCGAAGTCGACGTTGAGTCGCTCACGGCCATGCGCACGAGCGTCAGCACCCCGGAGATCGTCTGCGCGGCGGCGGCAGCTGCCCGCGACGGCGCGTCTGTCGACGAGGTTCTTGCGAGCGCACACGAGATCACACACCGTCCGGAGCTGATCTGCGTCGAGGAGTCGCCCAGCGCGGGTCGTCCCGCGCGCTTCACGACGAAATCTCTGTTGGACCTGGAGCACGAGGCCCTCGACGTGGCGCGCAACGGTCGCGCGGCCGGTGCGCCATGCGTAGACGCCGCGACCGTCGCCAAGGCGATCGCCAACTCCGCGGTGCCGCTTTCTGAAGAGCAGCGCGCCATGGTGGAGGTCGCCGCCAGTTCCCGCGACCGCGTCGTGTGCGTCGTCGGAGCGGCGGGCTCCGGCAAGACGGCCGCCGTGGCGGCAATGGCCGAAGCCTTCTTGCGCGACGGAACGCCTGTGATCGCCGCCGCCCCGAGCGGCCGGGCCGCCGAGGAGCTTGCCCAGGCCACGGGCCTGTCGGCCCGCACCCTCCATGCGCGACTCGACCAGATGTCGCGAGGCGAGGGCCTACCGACGGGATGCGTGCTGGTGATCGACGAAGCCGGAATGGCCGAGACGAGAGTCCTCGCGCCCACCCTGCGCGCCGTCGAGAATGCAGGCGGCAAGGTAATCCTGATCGGAGACCCCGCACAAC
>JANLSO010000007.1:0-2218 GCA_031362405.1 Thermoleophilia bacterium
AACAACCCAGGCGCTCAGTAGGCGCCTGACCCGTTGTGGGGTTGACGGTCTAACCCTTGCCGGGCAGGGTACATGAGTTGTGGCGTTGGGATGGGAATACGACACACCGGGGCCGCCGCGCGTTGGGCTCGGGGCGGCGGCCGCTGGGCTGCCGCGCATAGATCGGTGCCTGGCACCGATCTATGCGCTGTTTGGGACGGGAGGGCTAGCCCCGGGGCCTCTTGGTGATGGTGATGACCTTGCCCGTGGTCGCGCCGTCGGTGGCGAGGGCCGTCACTTTCAGGGCGTACTTGCCCGCCTTCTTCGGGAGGCGAATACGGATCGTGTTCGTTCCCGTAACCCCGGCCTTGGTGAGGCTCTTGATCTTCTTCTTGCCACGCACCAGGACGGCGGTGATCTTGGCCTCTCGGGTCAGCGTGATCTTCACCGTGGCGAGCTTGGCCTTGTACTTCACGCTGCGCTTGGCGGAGCCCAGAACGCCGAGCTTGAGGGCCGTCGTCGTGACCGGCGGGGGCGGCGGCGGGGGCGGCGGGGGTGTCACGGCCGCCGAGCCACCGGAACAGGGCGAGGTTTTGATCTCGAGGGCACTCTGGAGGGTGCCCTCGTCAAGCAGTCCGTTGTCGACCGCCTTGACCGTCCAGACTCCGTTCGGGTTCTCGCCGGCAAACGCTGCGAGGGCCTGTTCGGGTTGAAGGGTGGGCTTGTTGACCCCGTTCGCGAACACCGCGTCGGTGACGGGCTCGGCGGCGGAATCGTCCCAGCGGGTGTCCGACAATGCGTTGGGGTAGTTCGGATCGTTCGGCGGCGTGCCGCTCAACTCCTCGCGGCCGGGGTCGCTTGCAATCGTCACCTCAGTACCCGCTGGCGACTTCAGCGTCACGATCAGGTCGGAGATCGCCGTGTGGGGAATCTTGGTGAGCAGGTCGACGTCAGCAATCGTCTGCCCCGGCTGAGCACCCGCGATCGTGATGGTCTGCGCGACCCCCGCGGGGAGGTTGTCGGGGATCGGCACCGCCGTCGCATTTGCGGCGGAGAGCGGCGCCAGCACAGGAACGGCCGGAAGCGTCGACAGGTCTAACCCCCAGCCAACGAAGGTACCGGTGTCAAGATCCAGGACGGGGGGCGTGCCGCTTGTTGTCGCATAGTGCGGCGCCGAGTTCTGAACGGTCAGTGTCCAGTTGCCGTTCGGGTTGATGCCGATGAAGTTGCCGAGCGAACCCTCCGGCTCGAGCAGCGGTGTCGGCAGCCCGTCGTCGACTCCCGGGAACTTGACATCGTTGACGGGCGTACCGCCCTGATCGTCCCAGCGGGTGCCGTTCCACTCGTCGTTATGGGAGCCGCCGTTACGGACGTAGCCCGTTGTGTTGGCCGGCGGGTCGTAGGTGTCTTTCTCGCTGCTGGTCACGCCCGGCCTGGAGAAGTAGCCCGAGTTGATGACGATCGTCTTGCCGTTCGGCGCAGTGAGGGAGATGTTCACGTCCTTCGACGCCGTGTGGCTGATCAACGTGCGCAGGTCGACATCCCGCAGGTAGGGCTGGGCGCCCGCGACGTTGATGACGCTCGTGCGCGCAGGACCGGCCACGTAGGTGCCGGCCGTTGGGCCGGCGACCGGCGCGAGAGCCAGGTTGGCTGTTGCGTCCTTCGTCACCACCGCGCCGCCGCAGGAGGCGGCGATTCCGGGCGCCGCGGCCTCTGCGCGTTGGGCGATCGGGCCACCTGCGGTGACCGCCAGGGCGCTCATCGCCGCTACGGCCAAGGCACCTGCGGTGAGGGTCCATCCGTTGTCTGTTCGGGTCGTCATCATGATCTCCGTGGCGTGGTTCGTGAGCACTGGGGAAACACAACGGCCGCCATGCGGATGTGGTCCGGACGGCGGCCGTGGTGGAGAGGGCAGCGACCCAAGAACAGGTCGCGGATCGGGCTAAGCCTTGGGCTTGGCCTTGATGGTGAGCGTGATCGTCTTGCTGGCGCTGGTGACACCCGTCGCCGCAGCGGTGACCCTCAGCGAGTACTTGCCCGCCTTTTTCGGCAATTTGACGCTAACCGTATTGGAGCCGACGAGGCCTGCCTTGACGACCGTCTTCACGGTCTTCTTACCCCGCTTGAGCACCGCGGTAATCGTCGCGGCCCGGTTCAGCGTGAGCTTCACCTTGGCGGTCTTGGTACCGAACCGGAAGCTGCGCTTGTTCTTGCCGGTCAGACCGAGCGTGATCGCCTG
>JANLSO010000029.1:0-4003 GCA_031362405.1 Thermoleophilia bacterium
CAACCCGGCCTACGCCGACCCGAAGGTGCTCGTGGCCGGCCGCAACTTCGGCTGCGGGTCGTCGCGCGAGCACGCCCCGTGGGCGATTCAGGACTACGGCTTCCAGGTCGTCATCGCCCCGAGCCTGGCCGACATCTTCCGCACCAACTGCACCAAGATCGGTCTCCTGCCGATCGAGCTTCCCGAGGACCAGGTGCGGGTACTTCTCGACCAGCTGTGGGCCACCCCGGGAGCCCAGGTCACCGTCAGCCTCGCCGACCTCATGGTGACGAGCCCCGACGGCACGAAGATGCCGTTCGAGATCGACCCGGTCATCCGCGAGCGCCTGATGAACGGCTGGGACGACATCAGCCTCACGCTCCTTCACGAGGACGACATCACCCGCTACGAGGGCGACCGCGAGCGCGAAGGGCCTGTGACGACGAGCGTCGCGTAGTCAGTTCGCAGTGAACAGGCGGGGGTGACCTGCCGATAGGTGAGGCATGGTCACCCACCGTTTGCGGCTCGGCGACGTCCTCACACTCGCGGGCGCAGGAGTTCTTCTGCTCGCTCTCTTTGCGCCCTGGTACCGGGTCGTCCTGCCACCGGGGTTCGCCGACGCCTTCCGTTCTGCAGTCACCGGCACCACCGATCCGTTCGCCCGGGCCCTCGGCGAAGTCTTCGTCGCCCAGACCGACCACGCCATCCGCGGCGGCCTCCCCGTAACGGCCTGGGACGCGTTCAAGATTCTCGATGTGGTTCTGCTCGCCGCCGCGGCGGGCGCCGCCCTCCTCATTGTGCTGTCGATCACCGACCGCTTGTCGCGTCCCGTCGACGATCTCGTGTCCGCCGCGGGCACTCTCGCCGTCGGCGGCGTGCTGTTTCGGATCATCGTCCGACCCGGTCCGAGCGAGGTGCTGACGATTGGCTACGGCGCCTGGATGGCCCTGGCGGGAGCCGTCGCGATCATCGTCGGCTCACGCCTCGGCGCCCGAGAGACTGGTGCCGGACACGTGACATGACATCGGTACGGTGCCGGTCATGGAGATCGTGACCGCCCGCCTGCGTCTGAGGTTGTGGGACGACGATGACCTCGCCAACTACGCGGCGATCTGCGGCGACCCCGACGTCATGCGGTTCATCGGGGACGGACGTCAGTACGACCTGCAGGAAACGTGCGAGCAGGTCGCGCGCAGTCGTGAACACTGGCGCGAGAAAGGCTTTGGGTTCTGGGCCACGACTCTGCGGGCGGACGACCGTCTGGTCGGCTTCATCGGTCTGTCGACACCCACCTTCCTGCCAGAGGTTCTGCCCGCTGTGGAGATCGGATGGCGCCTTGGTCGTGAGCATTGGGGGCAGGGCTTAGCGACCGAAGGCGCGACGGCTGCTCTTGCCGACGGCTTCTCACGTCTTGGTCTGGAGGAGATCCTCAGCATCTACCAGCCCGCCAACCCCGCCTCGCAGCGCGTCATGGAGAAGCTCGGAATGACGTACCTCTGCGACACGGTCGATCCCGTCCATGGGCGTCCGCTTCGGATCTACCGGGCCCGCAGCCGCCGTGGATCAGTCGATGGGCCGTCGCGATTTCCCCGGGCGTAGGCCATCGGCTACGGTCGTGGGGAATGGCGTCGATTCCCCTTCGGGAACTATGAACAACGCGACTGCGGTTCTTCGCCGCGTGGAAGCTGGCGAGCGCCTCACGGTGATGATCGATGGGCGGCCGGTCGCCGACCTAATCCCCCGCCCGCAGCGGCGACAAAGGGTGCCGCGCGACGAGCTGATGAGCTTCCTCGCGCGTTGGAAGCCCGATCCGACAATGCGCGACGACTTTCGCCGAGCGCTTTGCGACACCACCGATGATGTCTGAACTCGACGGCATCCTCGACATGAAAGTCCTCATCGGTCTCGAAGCAGCACCGTCGCCGGGAGTGCGGTGGCAGAACGAGCGGCCATCTCGTTGATGACGCGTGCAGGGCCCCGGGTGGGTGTCCTGATGCCGCGTTCACCGAGCTACGCAGCCGACGATTCGAGACCCTTGCTCGTGTAGAACGCCTGTATGAAGCGCTTACCGTGACGGCGGAGGTGGCCCGACGTTTCTCCGAGATCGTCGCGGCCTTACGCAGCGGGCCGGCGCGCCCCGGTGATCGACGCCCTGATCGCAGCGACAGCCGTCGAGCACGGAGTTCCCGTTGTC
This sequence comes from Thermoleophilia bacterium, assembly GCA_031362405.1. Taxonomy (GTDB): domain Bacteria; phylum Actinomycetota; class Thermoleophilia; order Miltoncostaeales; family Miltoncostaeaceae; genus JANLSO01. The sequence goes on from JANLSO010000029.1 coordinate 2,174, forward strand.
ACCCGAGACACCGACATGGCCGCTCTTCCGGGTGTTGAGGTGGTTTGGGTGTGGCCAGGCACTCGTCGGCGATCTCGGCAGCCGCAGGACGTCGCCTCGAGTGCGACGCGGTATGTCTCACGCGAGAGATCGGATTTATCTGATATTCTCCACGGATGGTTCGTTTATCCGCCACAGACGCCGCACGTGGATTCTCCGATGTTCTCAACCGCGTCGCGGCGGGGGAGGAGATCGAGGTAGTCCGTAACGGGATGACCGTCGCGGTGATCCGCCCCCCTCGACCGCATTTTGTCTCGGCCGAGCGGTTTCGCGATCTCGTCGGTTCGGGAACTTTGGATGAAGGCTTCCTGGCTGACGTTCGGGCGCTGCGCGAAGCCGCCGAGCCCCCGGAGGATCCGTGGCAGTCGTCATCGACACCGACCATCTGATCGAGCTGGAGCGCGGCACAGCTCGTGGCGCCCTCCTCGAACACCTCATCGCCGACGAAGAGCGCGCGATCAGCGTGATCACGATGAGCGAGCTGCTGCACGGAGCCCTTCGCGCCAACGGGAGCCATCGGGCCCGCCGCCTCTCGTTCGTTGAGCGGCTCTTTTCCGGCATGGAATGTCTGCCCATCGACGAGACCGTTGCCCGGCTGCATGCCGCCCTCGGCGCGGACTTCGCCAACGCGGGAACCGTGATCGGCACCCACGACCTCTGGATCGCCGCGACCGCACTCGCCCGCGGAGCCGGAGTCGCGACGCACAACGTCCGCGATTTCGCGCGCGTCCCGTCATTGCGGATCCTCAGCGTCGACTGAGCGGAGATGCTGGAGGAGCCTCCTCTGAGACCCTCCTGGGGGTCGCAAGCCCTCAGAGATCTCCTGAAAGAGGTGGAGTCCAAAGACGGTCCAGTGTGGCGGCAAGAGTCGTGGGCCATCGTCTGCGCAGCGACGGACGTCGACATCCAGATGCACGAGGTCGACGGCCAAGACATCGGTCGTGTCCATGCGTGTCCGTGTGCGCATCCGGTGCGCGCCAGGGTGACGACGCTCGACTTCAAGGGCCAGCACCACAAAGCGGATCGCCTCTCCGTGCGACAGCACCCGCGAGATGACTGACGAGGCCGGGCCACGAACTACATGGGGGCGCGGCGGAGCGCCGCTCGTCTCTCGCGAGAAGCCGTTCCGATCGCCCTCGCGGACGCGCTCGGGCGATGGTGCGGCGATGAAGCACCGGAGCCGGTTGGCCTACGCAATCCTCGTGTCGCTGGCGGCTCTGACGGGGTGCGAGTCCAACTCCCAATCGACCTCAGCCGCCGGTAGCGGCGAAGGCGACCAGGTACGAACGTTCGCAGGCAACGCGATCATTGCCGGAAGCGACCGGCCCCACACCGAAATTGCCCCGCGGGCGGGCTCCGCACGCGGCAGCGTGACCGGCGCCGAGGGCCTCTACGTCTCCTTGCCCGAAGCCGCCGAACCGTGGCGCTACGACGGTCGAGTCGATTCTTTCGCCATCGATGTCGAGGGCACTCAGTCGTTCGCCGACGCGGCTCCGCAGGATCGCTTCGACGGCCCAGAGAGGCCCACTCGGTTTAGTTTCGTCGCTCGGCAGAGAGAGATCGTCGAGCTGCTGTTCACACGGGCACCGAGATCGTGGCGGGTCACCGCAGACCTGCGCTGAATCTCCGCTGGCGGCCGGCCACCCCTCACCGCCGACGCGGGTCTTGAGATCGTCTGAACCGAGCACCTCATTGGCGGGATCTCCATCGACGCGCACGGCAACGCGCTGGCTGCTCAATGTGCCTCGGCATGCCTCTCGACCGGGCCGACGTCGACACCGACCAGATCAT
>JANLSO010000002.1:0-3430 GCA_031362405.1 Thermoleophilia bacterium
CCTCGTCGACGACTCCGAGAAGTGGCCCCGGCTCGGGGGTCGCGACCACCCGACAGCCTTGGCGACCCACCACGATCGGGGGTGGATGGCCCGCGGGGGCGACCAGCCCGACGCCGTCTTGGTCGATCAGCGCATAGAGCACCGAGGCAAACAGCCCCTCGCGACGTAGCTCTTGCTGGGCCATCTGCGCGTTCAGCGCGGCGAGGACTCGCCCGGGGTCGGGGTCGACGGCCACCATCGTGCGCCAGCCAAACCGCAGGCCCGCCGCCTGGGCGGCCGCAGGGGCCCCGTGGCCCGCCATGTCGCCGACCATGACCGCGAGGCGCCCGTCGGAGAGAACCACGGCGTCGTAGAAGTCTCCGCCAATCAGCAGCGACCGCTCGGCCGGCCGATAGCGCGCGGCGACACGAAAGCCCGCATAGCCCGGCAGGCGGGTCGGGAGCAGACCGTTCTGCACGGTCTCCCAGAGACGGCGTTCGGTCTTCTGGGTGGCCTCACGTCGCGCTGCGGCGGTCACGGCATCGCGCTGCTGGGAGACCTGGCGCTGCATGGTGTTGAAGCCATCGGTGAGCTCGGAAAGCTCGCGTACCGCCTGGGGGCTCGCGGGAACCGGGTCCGACAGTCGACCGCGGGTAACGCGACCGACACCGAGCGCGAGCAGTCGCACGGGCCCTCCGACGCGTCGCCACAGCTGACGTGAGGCGATGATCACCATCGCCAGGGCGAGGAATGCGGTCAGGATGACCGCGGCGATGGTCAACGCACGCTGCCGATCGGCGTTGGAGATCGACCGCTGGCTACTCGCGCGAAGCCCATCGGCGAGGTCGGCGTAGGCGGTGCGAAATGCCTCGAAGCGTTCGCGCGCTTGACCCTGGCCGAGGCGCTCTCGAGCGTCGCCGACCTGCCCCTGACGGCGCAGGCGAATCAGCTCAACAGCCTCGCTGAACCACAGTTGTGCGCGCACATCGACGGTGTCGGCGCTGCGCTCGAGATCCTCGTCACCCTGCACGAGTTCATACAGTCGGGCGAGGTCGTCCGGGTAGCGCTTTCGCGCTTGGGTGTAGGGCGTCAGGTAGTCGCCCCCGGCGGTGAGGACGTAACCCCGGTTGCCGGTCTCGGCATCGAGCAGGTCGATGAGAAGCTGATTCGCCGCCGTTTGACGGCGCTCGGCGCGTAGGCCCGTGTCGCGGTAGTCGCGCGTCGCGATGATCGTTCCGGCGACGGCCGTCAGGATGAGCAGCGCGAGCACCACGGCAAGCCCACCCGAGAGCCGGATGAGTGTGCCGCGCAGGGACCCGCGTTCACGTCTGGCTCGTCGGTGCACCGAGCGTTCCCCCTGGGCGAGCGAGCACCATACCGCGTGCCCCTGGCGCTATTCGGGGACGGGGCCTTCGAGAAGACCGAGACGGCGCGCGACGTGGCCCGCCGTGGTCGCCTGAAGGAGCAGGGTCACGACGATCGCCATCGCCACCATCGCCACAGCGATGTCGGCACCTTCCACGCCGCGGCTGAGCAGCAGGCCGGCCACTGCGGCGGGCACCACACCGGTTTCACGACACCAACACATGAACAGGATTTCATTGCGCGTCCAGGTCCCGCGGCGGTCGGGCAAAAGACACGCGAGGACCGTGAGCGGACGTGCGATCAAGATGAACACCGCCATCACGGCGAGCCCACCCCAGAAGTACTTCCCCAGGGCATCAAAAGGCAGGTTGATCCCGAGGGTCACGAAAACCGCGAGAGCAGCGAGCTCGGACATCTGCCCGACGAGACCCTCGGTCAGTCGAGCGTGATGGTCGTGCTGCCCGAGGCCGAGGCGGTCCATGTTTCCGAGGATGAGGCCCATGAGAAAAGCCGCCAGGTAGGCGGATCCGCCGATCTCGTCGACGACGAAGTACTCGAGAGCAACAAGGGCGAGGATGGCCGCGGCCGGCGAGTCGCGCCACAGCCCCAGGCGGCGGTTCGAGAGCATGAGCGCGAGAACGGCGCCGCCGACGATTCCAAAAACGGCGCCGACCGCCAGGCTCGTGCTGAACTCGATGACGGCATCGCCGATTTCGAACTTCCCGGCGGTGACGACCCCGGCGAGCGTCAGGGCCAGCACCGTACCGGTGGGATCGTTAAAGGCAGACTCGGCGATCACGGTCTGCGACACCTTCGGGCGGAGTCCGAGACGGTCGAACAGCGGAATCAGAATGGCCGGGTCGGTCGAGGCGAGCACCGCGCCGATAAGAAGCGCGACCGTGAACGAAATTCCGAAAACAGGGCCGGCGACCAGGGCCACGATCACCGCGGTCAGCATCACCCCGGGGAGGACCAGCAGCCCCAGCCCCACCGCCGTGCGAGAAATGACTCCCAGGTTGATGCCCGTTCCCCCATGGAACAGGATCAGTGAGACCCCGAAGGTGAGGATCAACTGGGCACCGACACCCGACAGCGGGCTCTCGACCCAGCCGAGCGCCGATGGGCCGACCAGTGCACCGAGGCCCACGAGAAGGATCATGATCGGCACCCGCAAGAGCGCAGCGAGGGGCGCGGCCAGAAGCCCGCAGGCGATGATCAGCCCCGCGACCCGCAGGACCTCCTGGGAACTCACGCCCTACTGGCCGCCCGCGGGGGGAGCCGAGGGCGGGCCCTCGCGAACAAGCGTGGAGATATCGACGAAGCTCTCGGGGCGCCCGATCACGACGAGCGTGTCGTCGGCCCTCAGCACCTCGTCAGGATGGGGTGCCGCCAACGACCCCGCCTCACGCAGCACGGCGACGATCATCGCCCCGGTGGTCGAGCGGATGCGGCAGGTCGCCACCGTAAGGCCGACCAGGGGGCTTGTCGCCGGCAGTTCGATCCACTCCATGACGAGGTCCTTGAGCACGATCTCAAGGTCCTTGACGAGCTGGGGGCGGTAGACGACACCACCGAGGATCGCGCCGAGCTGACGGGCCTCCTCGTCGTTCATCGTGATGACGTGGGGCTCGTCGTCGGCGTCGCTGTAGTGGTAGATCTCGCGCATACCGTCGAGGTGCACGACGGCGCTGACGCGGTCGTCGTGGGTCGTCTTCATCGTGAATTTGGTGCCGACGCCCGGAAGGCGGGTCTCGCGAACATCGACCATGCCGATTCAGGCTCCTGGGGCGGGTCGCCCCCGAGAGGGTTTACGAGAAGGGTAGATCGCGCGGCCGATTCGCCGCGACTCCCGCATGAGCAGCACCCCAACGATAGCCGTCGCCAGCACGAACATCCCCGCGAACGCTTCGACGTTGTCACGGAAATCGGGGTCGAGCACAGCTCCGGCGGCGGCAAGCTGGGCGAGGATGATCGAGAACTCGCCGCGGGCCACCAACGCGGCGCCGACGTTGACGGCCTGCCGGCGGGTGAAGCCGGTGATGCGCGCCGCGATCACCCCGGCGACCAGCTTTCCGAGCACCGCCAG
>JANLSO010000081.1:0-20360 GCA_031362405.1 Thermoleophilia bacterium
CGCCAATCGCAGGCGATGGCCAACTCGAGGGCACCGCCGAAGGCGGCCCCGTCGATGATCGCAGCGACGCGCACCAGGCACGCGTCGATCACCGACGTTGCCGTGGCAGACGCTGCTCCCCCTCGCGTTCGCCCGGGCGGAATTGCGACACTTCAGGACGTGCGCGAGCCCTCGCGCATGACCACGAGCGACGGTGAGGTCGACGCTGGCATCAATTCTGGTGATCGGGGCGGGGGCGATGGGCTCCTACTACGGGGCCCTTCTTGCCCGGGGCGGCCATCGGGTCACGCTTGTGGCACGCGGTCGACATCTCGAGTCCCTCCAAGCAGCGGGTCAGGTGACCGTACGCGAACACGACGGCCCCGGGTGGAGTGTCCCGGTCGAGGCACGCGCGCAGCCTGCACCGGCTCCGTGCGACCTGGCAATCGTGACCACCAAGTCGCACGACACCCTCGCCGCCGGTGCGTCGTTGGCTGCGGCCCTCGAGCCAACGACACCGGTGCTGTCGCTCCAGAATGGCGTCGAGAACGCCGGCCGTCTGGCCGAAACCCTCGGCCCACGAGTACTCGCCGGCCTGGCGTTCGTCGGCCTGCGCATCAACGAGCCCGGAATCGTCGATCACCAGGCGCAGGGGTGGACCGTCATCGGCGACCCGGCCGGAGGCCTCACGGCCCAGGCACGTCAGGTCTTCGACCTCCTGCATCCCCACTGGGAGGTTCGCCTCAGCGATGACATCGTTCTCGATCAGTGGTCGAAGCTGCTGTGGAATGTCGGCTTCAACACCATGTGCGCGATAACCGGGGCGACGGCGGGGCAACTCCTTGCGACGTCTGAGAGCGCAGCTCTCGTTCGCAAGGCGATGCACGAAGTCGTCTCCGTGGCCCGTGCCCGCGGCATCGCGTTGACGGATGACAACGTCGACGCCATGGCGGCCGACGATCCGCAGCTGCGCGACTACCGGCCATCCACGGCGCAAGACATGGACGCCGGAAAGCGTGTCGAGCGCGACGCTCTGTCGGCATTCGTTGTGCGCCAGGGCATCGAATGGGGAGTCGACACCCCGGTGAACCACGTGCTCGACGGCCTCCTCGCTCTCCAGCAGGACAGGCTCACGTGAGCGACCTCCCGACGATCGGCTTCGCGTCGGCGGGTGCCTGGCATACCTGGCTCGACGAGAACCACGCCACCTCCGACGGGCTCTGGATGAGGATCGCCAAGAAGGGCGTCACTGAGGCCAGCGTGACGTACCCCGAGGCGGTGGAGGTGGCCCTCTGCTTCGGCTGGATCGATGGCCAATCGGGCCGGATCGACGGCGAGTTTTGGCGCCAGCGCTTCACCCCCCGGCGCGCCCGCAGCAAATGGTCGGCTATCAATCGCGAGAGGGTGACGCGCCTCATCGCCGAGGGCCGCATGCAGCCGGCCGGCCTCGCCCAGATCGATGCGGCGAAGGCGGATGGCCGCTGGGACGCCGCCTACGCCCCGCCGAGCACGGCGACCGTGCCCAACGACCTCGCCGCCGCCCTTGACGCGAACCCGACCGCGAACGCATTCTTCGGCACGCTGAGCGCGACCAGCCGATACGCCATCGTCTACCGCGTCAACGACGCGAAACGCGCCGAGACTCGGGCCCGTCGCATCGCAAAGTTCATCGAGATGCTCTCCGAAGGAAGGACGCTGCACCCATGAACCGCAACAGCCGGAGAGACGGAAGAGAGCACGCCGGTTGGACACCGGAACCCCCCGTTCCGCAGACACGACTCGAGCGACGCGGCCGAGGGCTCGTCGCGATATCCGACGTCGGACTTCCGCCGATCTCCCGGAAGGCCGTTCGCGAGCTCCTGGAGCGTGTCCGAGACCGCGCCGACTGAGAACCACCCGTGCTCCTCTACGACATGGCCTCCTCGGGCAACTGCTACAAGGTGCGTCTCGTGCTCGCCTACCGGGGTCTGTCGTACGCGCGGGAACCGGTCGGCCTGAAGCGCGACGTCGACCGCGATGCCATTCTCGGTGGCCCGAACCCGGCGCTTCGCGTGCCGACCCTCGTGCTCGACGACGGGCGCGTCCTCGCAGAATCGAACGCGATCATCTGGTTCCTCGCCGAGGGCACGTCGTTGGTCCCCACCGAAGCGTTCGAGCGGGCACAGGTGCTGCAGTGGATGTTCTTCGAGCAGTACGACCACGAACCGGCGATCGCCGTGGCCCGAGCGTGGCTCCTGTTCTCCGGTGATCCCGCGCAGTTCGCCGCGCGCCTACCCGAGCGCATCGACGCCGGCTACCGCGCCCTGGGCGCGATGCAGCGCCACCTGATCGGCCGGACCTACCTGGTCGGAGATCAGTTCACGATCGCGGACGTGGCGCTCTACGCCTACACGCACGTCGCTCACGAGGCGGGCTTTGAACTCATCACCTTCCCCGATGTGCGGGCATGGCTCGACCGCGTCGCCGCACAGCCCGGACACATCACCATCGACGACTGAACCCGAGGCGAAAGGGAGCTCGGGTCCAGCAGCGAACTACGGGAGTGAAACGCAGCCGCTGCCCGAGGAGTAGACCGTGACGACGAGCCCGGTATTTCACGACGACGCCCCAACCACGCGCCATCGCACGCTGCGTCTTGCCGAGGTGGTCGACGAAACCCCCGCCGGGCCGGTGCCCGAGAACGTGATCCGCTACTTCGAGGACGCGCTCGCGCGGGAAGCCCGTCGCAGCGAACGACGCGGATCGCGCGAGCCGCTGGTCGCCTGAAGCAGTAGCGCTCGCCGCACGCACCGAAGGACCTCACCGACCTCGAGCGCTGGTTCCTGCGGCGCGGGCTGCCGCACCTGATCCACGACTACGACCCGCGCGAAGACACGCTCACGCGGTTGCGGCCCCTCCTCGTGGTGCTGTTCGGCGCCCTGCTCGCGGTCGCCCTGCGCCCCGACTGGCCGTGATGGGAGCGAGCCCTGGCCGCACTCGGTGGGGTCGCTGCGGCGGCGATCGTCGTCGTAGCGCTCAACGCCATCCGGGGCCGCTCGACTTTCGCGGCACCGGAGCGGGTCGGTTTCGGCGGTGCCGTCGCGCTCGTTCTGCTCCCCGCCGGACTTGACCTTGCTCTCGGAGATCGACCGGGGCGGGCGGTGCTCATCGGCCTCGTCTCCGTGGGTGTGGCCGCGTTTTCCTACGCCCTGGCGAGCATGGGCGTCGTTGCCGCGATCATCGAGCTCGGCCGAGAATCGGTGAAGGGTCTGCGCGACACCGCGCTGATCGCGGCGCGCGCGATGCCCCCCATGCTCGCGGTACTGCTGTTCCTGTTCCTCGCAACGGAGGTGTGGCAGACGCTGGGGGTCGTCGAGGGTTGGCGGTTCGGGGTCGTTTTTACGTCGTTTTTGGTGATGAGCACGACGTTCCTGCTCGGCGGTCTGCGTGGCTACCGGCGTGGTCTGGTCGATTCGAAGCCCACCCCGGCGCTCGCCGAGAGGGCGGCCCGTACCCCGGCCGCCCGCCTCGTGAGCGAGGGAGTAACGCCGGTGTTCCCACCGCTTGGCCGTCTGGCGCGCATCAACCTTGCGGTCGCACTGCTCGTGAGCCTTGGCGTTCGTATCGCCGCCGTCGGCCTGGCGATCGGCGTGTTTCTGATCGGCTTCGGGATGCTGATGGTGACCCGTTCGACCACTGCCTCGTGGACCGGCCTTCCCGCCGGAGATCTGAACGTGTTGCTGTCGATCTCCGTTGCCGGGAACGACATCGTGCTCACCGAGCCCCTCGTTCGCGTGTCGGTGCTGCTGGGCGCGTTCGCCGCCCTCTATTCACGGTGGCGGCGCTCGCCGACGAACGCAACCGGCGGGAGTTCATCGACGACGAGCTCGAGCGCCTCGAAGACACCATGGCCGCGTGGGCGTACTACCGAGGAGCGATCGGCGCGTCGCCGACGGCGCCCGCCGGCCCATCAGCCGCGCAGGACGGCCTGCAGGGTGTAGCTGTGCGGCAGGCGTTCGGGTCGGTCGGCCAGGCGCCACTCGCCGCCACCGATCTGCTCCATCTGCCCCGGCAGGGCCTCCCAAGGGACGCTGTCGTGCTCGACGAGGCCCGTGAGATCCAAGCCGGCCTCGATCAGCGCCGTCGCGATCTCACCGAGCCCGTGGTTCCAGGAGTGGGTCAGGTTGTGCTGGAAGACCACGTCCGTGTCGACGTACGTCCCCTCGAAGTCGTCGACGAAGGGCTCCGGCCGCTCGACGTAGGGGTACGCGACGACGAGAGCGTCGGTGCGATTCTCGTCGATGGTCCAGAGCATCGGGTGCCCCTCACGTAGAAACAGTCGGCCACCCGGCCTCAGCAGCGTCGCCACGATCTGCGCCCAGCGACGGATGTCGGGCAGCCAACACAGCGCCCCGACCCCGGTGAAGACCAGGTCGAAGCCACCCGCGCCAAGGGCGTCGACCGCCCCGTAGAGGTCGGATTCGACGAAGTCGACTCCCGCGCCGGTCCGCTCGGAAAGACGCCGCGCCTCGGCCAACGCCACCGGTGAGAAGTCGAGGCCGGTCATCCGCGCACCACGGCGCGCCAACGAGATCGTGTCGGTGCCGATGTGGCATTGCAGGTGCACGCCCCGCAGGCCGGCGACATCCCCGAGTAACGGCAGGTCGAAGCGCACCACCTCGCTGAGGAACGTGGGGTCGGCCACGAACTGCTCGACGGCATAGCCCGGCGACGCTGCATGCGCCGGTGCGCGCTCGTCCCAGTTGGCCCGATTCAGCTCTCGGTAGTCATTCACGCGGGAAGTCTGCCACCGTCATTGCCGCGACGGTGCTGCTACCAGGGGGAAGCGAGCTCAGGGAACATCGGGAAGTGCTTCGTGTTGAGAGTGAGCAAGGTTGCGTCAGCCAGCTGAGCCGTCGCCGCGATGACGTAGTCGACGACGTCGATCCCCTGATGCGACCGGCGATAGCTCCGCAGGTGCTCGGCGGCCCGGGAAGCCACCATGTCCGTGACGGGCAGAAGCCGCATCACACCGAACAGTGCGGCCACATCCCGACGCTCCGCGCTGCGCATGCCGCCCTCGATCTCAACGCGCGTCAAGACGCTCGCGAAACGCTGACCATCCTCGACATCGAGCAGCAGGTTCGTCGCGCGGACATCACCGCGCAGATGCGCGATCAATACGGAGGTATCGAAGAGCGTGCTCAGAGACCGAGATCCGCGAGACGCTCGGCCGCCGTGCGGCCTCGCACAGAACGCTGCCACTCCGGCCAGTCGGGGGCATCCGCCATCACACCAGCCGAGGCCAGGATCACCGCGCGCGCCTCTGCCTCATGGTCACCGGTGTCGAGCGCCCGGTCCAGGATTCCACGAATCACTTGGGCTTTGGGCACTCCTCGCTCGGCCGCCATCTGTGAGATCCGCTGGCTCTGCTCTTCGGTGATGTAGATCTGCGTGCGCAACATGTGGCGGGATTATACATCGCCTCGTGCATAAAAAGTGTCTGACACTTTTTCATGCACGGCTACGCCCCCAGGGCGGCCAACTCGAGGACTTCCGCGATCACGTCGTCGAAGCTCAGGCCGGCCGCCTCGGCGGCTTTGGGCAACAGGCTGGTGTCGGTCATCCCCGGGATCGCGTTGATTTCCAGCACCCACAGCGCCCCGTCGGCATCGAGCATCATGTCGACGCGGCCGAAGCCGCGGCAGCCGAGTTCCCGGTAGCAGACCAGGGCGAGGCGGGTTGCCTCCGCGGCCGTTTCCGCCGGAATGTCGGCCGGGGCGACGAGCTCGGTGAGGCCCGGTGTGTAGCGGGCCTCGAAGTCGTAGAAGGCGCGGTCGTGAGTGACCGCTTCGACGACCGGCAGGGCCCGGATATCGCGGTTGCCGATCACGGCAATGGCGAGATCCCGCCCCGGAACGAACCGCTCCATCAGGACCCGGTTGTCGTATGAAAGCGCGGTCATCAGGGCCGCCGGGACCTCACCGGGCTCGTCGGCCACGGTGATCCCGAGGGCCGAGCCCTGTTTGGCGGGCTTCACCACGAGCGGCAGGCCGAGCCGGGCGCGGATGTCATCGAGCGTGTCGGCGGCACCCAGATCGCGGAAGGCTTCCTCGCTGAAGGCGACGCTCGGCGGGGTAGGGATGTCCGCGGCCGCGAAATGCCCCTTGGCGACGACTTTGTCCATCGAGCGCTGGCAGGCGAGCACGCCGGACCCGGTGTACGGAATCTGAAGGATCTCCAGCAGCTCCTGCACGGTGCCGTCCTCCCCACCCCGGCCGTGCAATGCCACGAACGCCGCGTCGGGTCGGTCGGCCCGCAGCGTCCGCACCAAATGCTGGTCGACGTCGATCGCGATCACCTCGTGCCCGAGGCGGCGTAGCGCAGCCTCGACGTTTGCGCCCGAGCGCAGGCTCACCTCGCGCTCAAGCGAGCGGCCCCCTTTGAGCACGGCGATGCGACCCATCAGGAGCCTCCAAAGATGCGGTTCAACTCGACCTTGTCGTTCACGGCGTTGCCGAGGCGCTCGATGCCCTCGGAGATCATCGCCTCGTTCACACCCGAGAAGTTCAGTCGCAGCGAGTTGCGCCCGCGCCCGTCGAGGAACGCCGCACGCCCGGGTACGAAGGCGACCTCGTACTTGTCGGTCGCCAGCGCCAACAGCTCGCTGGTATCGATGAACTCCGGCAGGGTCGCCCAGACAAAGAGGCCTCCCTGGGGTCGGCTCCACGTCGCCTCGGCGGGCAGCTCTTCCTCCAACGCCCGCAGCATTGCGTCGCGGCGACCTCGGTAGATGTCGTTCAACCGCGCCACCTGTTCGCGCCAGTCGTACGTGCGCAGGTATTCGAGGACGAACCGCTGGCTGATCGTCGAACTGCACAGGTCGCCCGCCTGCTTACCCATGTTCATCTTGCGCAGTACCGGCGCGGGGGCGGCGACCCACCCGACGCGCAGACCGGGAGCAAGGATCTTCGAGAAGGTCGACAGATAGACGACCCAGCCGGCGCCGCTGTCGAGCTCCCACAGGGTCGGCAGCGGGTCACCCTCGAAACGAATCTGGCCATATGGATTGTCTTCCACGATGAGCAGTTCGCGTTCATGAGCGATCTGAACCACCCGCTCGCGGCGTTCGCGCGACATCGTGACCCCGCCGGGGTTCTGGAAATTGGGGATCGTGTAGAGCAGCTTCGGTCGGATTCCCTGGGAGGCGAGGTCGTCGAGGCGTTCCTCGAGCATGTCAACGCGCAGGCCGTCGTTGTCCATGGGAATGTGCACGACCTGCGCCTGGTACTTGGTGAACACGGGGACGGCGCCCGGGTACGTGGGCCCCTCGGCGAGCACGACATCGCCCGGGTCGACGAACGTGCTGATCGACAGCTCGATCGCCTGCTGGCCGCCGGAGGTGACCATGACATCGTCGACGCGAGCGGCGGCCCCGTCGACGGCCATCACCTCGACGATCCGCTCGCGCAACCCCTTCAAGCCCTCGGTGGGTCCGTATTGCAGCGCTGAGGCCTTGTGTTCGCGCCCGATCCGGGCCCAGATCTCGTCGAAGGCCTCGGAGGGGAACGATTCGGTGTCGGGAAACCCGCCCGCCAACGAGATGATCCGGGGACGTTCCGAGAGCGACATGAGGTCGCGCATGGCCGAGCTGACGATGCTCGATGCGCGCGAGGCGAACCGTTCGTCGTAGCGGGCTCCGTCAGACGGAACGCGGGCGCTCTCGGCGGGGCGAGTGCGGGCCGGTTGGGGCTCGGCCGTCGTGGTCACTCCGATGGTTTCAGGGACGGAGTCGCCATCTTAGGCGAGCCGGTCGAATCCCCCGCCTGGTGTGCGGTCGGGGGCGGCCCTGCTACCTTTCGGCGTCGATGAGAAGCGGCGACGCCCCCCGAGGCACGCTCGGGCGCGCCGCCCGGGTGCTGCGCGTACCGAACCTCCGCGCCACCAACCGTGAGGCGTGGACCCAACTGGTCCGTTTCTGCGTTGTGGGAGCCTCGGGGTATCTCGTCAACCTCGCCGTCTTCGCAGCTATCCTGAACGGCGCCGGCCTGCATCACATCGCTGCCGCCGTGGGGGCTTTCTGCGTCGCCTGGCTCAACAACTTCGCGCTCAACCGCTACTGGACCTTCCGCGACGACGACAGTCCGGTGGCGGTTCAGGGAGCCCGCTACCTCGCCACCAGCCTGGTTGCGCTGGGGCTGAACCTCGCCATCCTGCAGGCGCTGGTGAGCTCGGGGATGAGCGAGCTGCCCGCCCAGGCGATCTCGATTCTGGTGGTCACGCCCGCCGCGTTCCTGATGAACCGCCGGTGGGCCTTCCGGTAGCCGCATCGCGACGCGGGGGGCGGGCGGTCGCCGCCATCGCCCTGCTCGTCGCGGCCGTGGTTCTCCTGGGGGCAGCGCCCTCGGCGCGAGCGCAGGTTCGCACCCTCCCGGTCACCGAGCTGACCCCGCCTCAGGCCGCCAACGCGGTGCGCGAACTGGTCGACGGCCTCTCCCGCGAGGCGACGCGCATCGAGAGCTCGACCGCGCGCAGTTTCGGGGTCAAAGACGCGGCGCCATCGCTCTCGAACACCGAGGTGCTCAACCTGGCCGAGGGCGCCGACCGTGTAGCCGACTGGGTCGCCGACCACCCGGTCACCCGCACGACGCCCGAATTCGACGCCAAGAAGAAACTTCACACGGTCTGGTACGTCCGCAAGAAAGCCGACGGCAAGGAGGTCGTCGAGGCCCAGGTCTTCATCGCCGACGAGAGCGGCGAGATCACCGAGCAGCGCGCCGGCCCACAGGTGGCCTGGATGATGGCGCGCGGCAACGACGGTGCCTTCGGGCGTGCCATCAATCGGCCCACCATCTGGATCGGGCTGTGCGTGGTGTTCATGGTGTCGCTCATCTCGATTCGACGGCTCGTGAGCTGGCGCACGCTCGACCTCGTGGTGCTGATGTCGTTCAGCCTGTCGCTGATCTGGTTCAACCGCGGGGAGATCTTCACCTCCGTGCCGCTCGTCTACCCGCCGCTGGTCTACCTCGCCGGGCGGCTCGGGTGGATCGGCCTTCGCCGTACGCGGCCCCCGCACGACGACGGCGCCCCGGCGGCGACACGCCTGCCCCTGCGCCCGACATTCACCGGGTGGGCGCCGACGTGGGTGCTCGTCACGTCCTTGGCGGTCGTTCTGGGCCTGCGATACGGGCTCAATGCCTTCGATTCGAACGTGATCGACGTCGGCTACGCCGGGGTGATCGGCGCCGACCGCATTGCTGACGGGGCCACCCCGTACGGCACGTTTCCGTCCGACTGCGGGCGCTGCGACACGTACGGACCGGTGGCCTATCTGGCCTACCTGCCGTTTGAGATCACCCAACCTTGGACCGGGCGCTGGGATTCCCTGCCGGCCGCGCACGGGGCCGCCACCCTCTTCGACATTCTCTGCGTCGCAGGAATGCTCGTGCTCGGATGGAATCTCGGCGGCATCCGCCTCGGCATGGCCCTCGCGGTGGCGTGGGCGGCGTTTCCGTTCACGGCGTACGCCCTGGAGAGCAACTCCAACGACGCCCTGGTTCCCGCATTCCTGATCTGGGGGCTCGTGCTCGCGCGCCGACCCGTGTTCCGCGGATTGATGCTCGGTCTCGCCGTGGCGGCGAAGTTCGGGCCGGCGATCCTGCTGATCCTCTGGGCGCGAAGCCCGTTCCCGCGGGGTCGCCCGTGGCGCGGCGCGAAACGATTCGCGGTGGGTGTCGCTGCTGCCGGGGCGCTGACCGGGTGGGTGCTGCTGCTCGACGGCCTGGTCGGCGTGCGGGCATTCTGGTCGCGGACGGTCGGCTACCAGTTCGGCCGCGAGTCTCCGTTTTCGATCTGGGGTCAGTACCCCGGCCTGCGGCCGCTGCAACTCGGCCTTGTCGCGCTGGTCGCCGTCGCCGCGATCGCCGTGGCCCGCTGGCCGCGCCGGCTCGACCTGCTGTCGACGATGGCCCTCTCCGGGGCACTTCTGATCGCGACGCAGCTGACGCTGACCCACTGGTTCTACCTGTACATCCCATGGTTCCTGCCGTTCGTGCTGGTAGCGCTCGTGCCGCAGTGGCCGGCGGCCATGCGGTACGCGCGCGCGTCGACCGAGGCTGATGTCGATGCCGCGCCGGCGCCGGCGACGGCGACGCCGGTCGGCGCATGAGCCGTCTGCTTCCCTGGCTGGCCGCCATCGCCGCAATGGCCGTGTGGCTGGGTCCCTTGCAGCTCATCGATTGGTACGCGCGGCCCGGAATCACCGACATTCCGACCTACCAGCGCGTGTACGAGGCGATCGCCGCCGGGGGCGTCCCCTACCGCGACTTCAGCCTCGAGTACCCGCCGGTCGCGGCGGGGCTTTTCTGGCTGGCCGGGGTGCTGCCCGGCACGTACGAGCAGGTGTTCGGGATCCTCATGATGCTCTGTCTTGCGGCTCTGGCCGCCGGGGTGGTGGTCGCGGCCGGAGCGGTGGGCCTCGACCTGCGCCGCCAGATGGCGGCCGGGGCCGTTGCCGCGTTCAGCCCGTTGCTGTTGGGGAACCTCCTGGAGACCCGTTTCGACCTGCTGGTCGCCGCGCTCATCGCGTGGCTCGTGGTGGCCGTCGTCACCGAGCACTGGCGTCTGATGTGGCTGCTTGTCGCGGTCGCGACGCTGACCAAGCTGATTCCCCTGGTGCTGGTGCCGGTGCTGATCATCTACCAGGTACACCGGGTCGGTCGGCGATCGACGGTGCGGGGCGCGCTTGGCGCGCTGGGGGTCGTGGCCGCCGCTGTCGCGCCCTTCGTGGTGCTGTCGGCCTCGGGCACGTGGCATCTGGTGAGCTACCACCTCGATCGACCCCTTCAGATCGAGTCGACCGGTGCCGCCTACATGCTCGGCCTGCATGGGCTCGCCGGCGTGCCGTTGACCGTCATCAACGCGTTCGGCAGCCAGGGTCTGTCGGGACGTGGCCCCGACGCGATCTCCGCTCTGTCGTCGGCGGTGCTGGCCGTGGCCGTCGCATCGATCGCCGTCGCGTTTGCGATCGCCCTGCGCCGCGCTCGCCCGCAGGCCGAGGCCGTACTCGTCGCCACAGCCCTGGCCGCCACGATGGCGACGGTTCTGGCCAGCGGGAAGGTCCTCTCGCCGCAGTTTCTCGTGTGGCTGGTCCCCGTGTGCGTGCTCGTCGGCGGACGCTACGGGTGGGCCGCGTTGGCGACCACCGCCGCCGCGATGGTGATGACCCAGCTGTACTTCCCCGAGCGGTACTTCGATCTGGTTGCCCTCGACAGCCTGCCGATCGCGTTGCTCGTCGCCCGCGACACCGTGTTGATCGCCCTGGCGGCGATGTGCTGGCCACGCGCCTCGATCGGCGCGCGTCCGACGAGTCGGCTGATCAGCCGGATCAGCGGCGCGCCCGAGGGAGTGCCCGAACGTGCGGTCTCGGCCCGCTACCTGGCCGACTGACGCACAGATCGGTGCCTGGCACCGATCTGTGCGTCGCCGATTGATCGAGCGTCGGCCCGGGTAGGCTTGGACGACCCCGTTGACAGAGGCCGCGGCGGCAGCCGTCGGCAGACAAGGAGCGACATGGCCGCCACCACCCGCGCCGCTGGAATCGACCGCATCGTCGAGACCCTCGGCGCCGACGCCGATTCTCTGCTGAACCACCGCTGCGAGACGATCCTCCCCGAGAGGCTGACGCTGCCCGGGCCCGACTTCGTCGATCGTGTGCTCATGGCCTCCGACCGGTCGATTCCCGTGCTGCGCTCGATGGCGACCCTCTTTGGAAACGGGCGCCTCGCCGGCACCGGCTACGTGTCGATTCTGCCCGTCGATCAGGGCATCGAGCACTCGGCAGGCGCGTCGTTTGCGAAGAACCCCGACTACTTCGACCCGGCCAACATCGTCGAGCTCGCGTTGGAAGGCGGCTGCAACGCGGTCGCAACGACGCTCGGTGCGCTCGGCACCTGCGCGCGGCGCTACGCCCACCGCATCCCGTTCCTTCTGAAGATCAACCACAACGAGTTCCTGTCGTACCCGAACGCGTACGACCAGATCATGTTCGCCTCGATCAAACAGGCCCGCGACATGGGCTGTGTGGCGGTCGGTGCGACCATCTACTTCGGGTCTTCCGAGAGCAAACGCCAGATCCAAGAGGTCGCTCACGCGTTTGAGATGGCGCACGACGCGGGCATGGCGACCGTGCTGTGGTGCTACCTGCGCAACTCCGCGTTCAACACCACCGGGGCGGGCGGCCCCGATTACCACACGGCCACTGACCTCTCGTCGCAGGCGAACCACCTCGGCGTGACGATCCAGGCCGACATCATCAAGCAAAAGCTGCCGGAGACCCCGGCTCCCGGCTTCGACGACCTCGCGTTCGGTAAGTCGGATCCCCTTATGTACAGCGAACTGATGACCGCCAACCCGATCGACATGACCCGCTACCAGGTGGCCAACTGCTACATGGGCCGGGCCCCGCTGATCAACAGCGGTGGCGCCTCGGGAAGCAACGACCTCGCCGACGCCGTGCGCACCGCCGTGATCAACAAGCGTGCCGGTGGCGCCGGGCTGATCTCTGGCCGCAAGGCGTTCCAGAAGCCCATGGCTGAGGGTGTCGAGCTGCTCAACGCCGTTCAGGATGTGTACCTCTGCGACGACGTCACCATCGCCTAGACATACACGCCAAACGCCACCGCTGACGAAGAAATCAGCGGTGGCGAGCAGGCCGTGGGAGCCTCTCGTCGAAGTGCCACCTGTCAGAGGCGTCATGATCCGGTAGATCCGGATGAACCCCGTGGCCACGGCGGGAGCCCACACCGATGAGCGATCGATACGAAGAACGCGGTCCCCGGCGTCCGGCGCCGCCGAGCGGTGGCCTCGGAGGCCTCGGGATCCCCACCCACTGGATGCTTCTGGGTCTGGCGGTCGCCGCCACCCTGATCGCCATCCTCGTGAGCGGCGGAGGCGACGGGAAATCGTCGGCGGCCGCCCCGACGACGACGTCCTCGACGTCGACGTCCACGACCGCGACCGTCCCCGTCACGCCGACCCCGACGCTCTCGCGATCCGGTATCAGCATCACCTTCTTGAACGCCTCGGGCATCAAAGGCCTTGCCGGCAGCACCGCCGCGGCCGCCAAGGTTCTTGGCTACACCAAGACGGCCACGGGGAACGCCGCCACCCAGAGCACGACCAGCTACGTCGCCTACCGCAAAGGCTCGTTGCGCGCCGCCCAGCAGGTCGCCGACGACGCCGGAATTCTCGAGACACCGCGACCGGAGGGCCAGGTTCCCGATCTCGTGACGACCCTCGCCGAGACCCCTGTCGTCGTCGTGATCGGCACCGAGGGGACATCGCTCGCGACCGGTAGCGCGACCAGCACGACCTCGAACACGCCGGCGAGTCCTTCGAGCCCGACGACCACGCCCACGCCGTCACCCACACCCAGCCCAAGCCCGTCGACGACCACCGAGTCGACGACCCAGGTGACCCCGGCGCCCGACCTTACAACCACCACCCCGCCCGCCCCGGACCCGACCAGCACCCAATAGCCAGGTCTACAACCCGGAGCCGATCCAATACTTCGGGTAGCGGGCCTCGCGGCTGAGGTTGTTGTAGGCGACCGCGACCGCGACGACGAGTAGGGCCCCGATGAGGGTCGGCAGGAACAGAAAGTCCCAGCCGGGGGTCGCGAGGAAGACGATCACCGGGTTCGACCCCGCGGGTGGATGCACCGTGCGCGTCGCCATCATCACGGCGATCGCCGCCGCGACGCCGACGCCGGCGACCCAGAACGATGTGCCGAATACCTCGACCGCGACCAAGCCGCAGAGGGTCGACAGCACATGGCCACCCACGATGTTGCGCGGCTGCGAAAACGGCACGTCGGGGTAGCCGAAGACCAGCACACAGGTCGCACCGAACGACCCGAGGACGAGCAGCTCATCGATGCCCTCGGTGAGACCCGCGACCACGGCCGTCGCAAAGAAGCCACCCAAAGCCGCGATGCCGATGAGGCGAGGAGCATGGCGGGGCGGAAGATCAGCCCCGTCGCCACGCAACTTTTGGAGGAACCCGCCCACGACGCGCGGAGCTTAACGCGCACTCCGAGGTAGGGGAGGACGCAGCCCGCGAGGACAACGCAAATGGCGGCCCGCGCGAGCCCCCGGAACACGCGGGCCGGCCCGACGCCTCCGCTCGCGGCCTCCCCTCAACGGGCGGCCTCGGACACCATGTCCACGTTGCCGCGTACCGCGCATCACAAGGGCCCGCGTTGTCGTTGCCCTCGACGTGTTCGAAGACACCGAACAGCGAGGCACCCGCGACCGCAAAGCCAAGAACCCGAGCGACCAGAATTGCGGGCCGCGACGAGACGAAGAGCGTCAGGCCCAACGCGACGACGAGCGTCGCCAGGCAGATCCACAGATCAGTTGGCCCAGGCGTCTTGCAGTGGCGCATCGGTGGTGAGCTCAACTCCGGTTCCGAGCACGGCGACCGCGCCAAGCCTGCGATGCTGCGCCAAAAGAGCGCATCGGTGGTGAGCCCCGGTCGGGCAGCGCGGCGAACGTGGGGTCGCCGGTTGGATTCGGCCGGTACTCGGTGACCTCAGGAGCCCAGCGGTCGGCGCGGGAGATCCCGGCTGCGGTGAAGGCGGCGGTGAGCTCTTGCTGGCTGGCGTTGGCCGAGACCTTCGCCCCTACGGCGGCGGCGGTAGCGACGGTAGGCGTTGTTGCGGCGGTCGCGTCCTGAGTCGAGGAGTCTGATCCAGATCCGAACACGATGGCGGTGGATACGCAGAGCGCGGCGAGCACAAAAGGTGTTTTCATGAGCGGCAGACAGCGTTGAGTTGTTGAGAACCCTCCGAGAGGCAGCAACGCGGTGCGACCTCCCAAAGCTCTGTTCTTCGACGTCTTCGGGACGTGCGTCGACTGGCGCACGAGCGTCTCGCGCGAGATCGAATCGCTCGCCGCACGGGTGGGTGTGAGTGTCGACGCCCCCGCAATCGCCGACGCGTGGCGCGCGGAGTATCAGCCACAGATGGAGACGGTGCGCCGCGGTTCGCGGCCCTGGGTAAACCTGGACGTGCTTCATCGCGAAGCGCTCGACGTGGTTCTCGCCGGCACCGCCCTGTCGAGCATCGGCGACAACGAACGAAACGGCCTGACCCGGGCGTGGCACCGCCTCGACCCGTGGCCCGACACCGTCGAGGGGCTGACCCGAATGAAACGCGACCACATGGTCGCCCCGAACTCCAACGGCCACATCGCCCTGATCCTGAACATGGCTCGGCGGGCGAGCCTTCCGTGGGACGTCATCCTCGGGGCCGAGACTGCACGGGCCTACAAGCCCCTCCCCGAGGCATACCTGCGCAACGTTGCGCTGATCGACTGCACGCCGCACGAGGTGATGATGGTCGCCGCCCACAACAGCGACCTGATCGCCGCCGCCGGTTGCGGCCTTCGGACAGCATTCGTCCGGCGCCCCATTGAGTACGGCCCCCTCCAGACCACGGACCTTGAACCTGCCCCCTCCTGCGACCTCGTGGCCGAGGACCTCATCGACTTGGCGTGGCAGCTGGTGCGCCTGAACGACGACCGAGTCGTCTCCGGTCACGGGCTACCCCATGACGGCACGAACTATGCGGCACCGAGCGAGAAGCGGCCGTAGCGCGAGTTCTCGAGCCCGACGGCGCCGGCGATCAGGCGGGCAACCGCCTCAGGCTGCTCGAGCATCGGCAGGTGAGCCACTCCCGCAAGCTCAACGGCTTCGGGCACGTTCGCCAGACGCGCGACGAGCACGCGGCAGCAGGCGATGACCGGTGGTAGGTCGAGAACCCCCCAGATAACCGTCACCGGAAGTCGGATCTCCTCGAGCGCCGCCCACGTGTCCGGGGCAGCGAATCCCTCACCGTCAGAAGACTCGGCAGCGAGCGCGATGGCGTTCATGTGGAGCGCAAGCTCTCGAGCCGGCCCGGCGACGCGACCCTCGAGGCCCGCGGGGCCGTCGAGCCAGAGCCGGATTTCGAGGTGGTTGACGGCGTCGAGATCTCCAGATTCGTCGGCCCGATCGATCTCCTCATCGATCGCTCGGGTGGCGTCATCCAGCCCGAAATGCTCCAAACCCGGAGCACCACTGACCCCGGGAGCGAAAAGCACAAGACCGGCTATGCGATCGGGGTGCTCGAAGGCGACATCGAGTGCGACCCGGCCACCCTGGGAGTTCCCGACCAACCAGACCGGCCCGTCGGTTGTCGCGTCGAGCACCGAAAGCAGGTCATCGACCTGACGAAAGGGCGCCGCGGTGGCGGGTGTCTCGCCGAATCCGCGTCGATCGTAGGCGACGACGTCAGCACCGCGGGCGTTGAGGCCGGGCATGACGTCAGCCCACGCACGCTGGTCGGCCACACCCGCATGCAGAAGAACCACGCTCGGGCCGGTCCCGCGCAGACGCCCTGCCGCCAGGGGCGTTCCGTCGGCAGCGCGAATCTCCAAACCGGCCATGCGGGGAGTTTGGCAAAGCCCGGGGTCGGGCACTGGCGAAGCGCGGAGGTTTCGGGTGAGGAAATGCCCGACGGGAGAGGCACGCATGCAGATGCTGATCTTCAGCACCAAGGCTTACGAGCGCCGACCGCTGATCGACGCCAACGCTCGACACCGTCACGAGCTGCACTTTCTGGAAGAGCACCTGACGGCCCGGACAGCCGCGCTCGCCGACGGTTTCGAGACGGTGTGTGCGTTCGTCAACGATGAGCTCAACGAAACGGTGCTCGGCCGCCTCTCCGGCGGAGGCACACGACTGATCGCCTTGCGGTCCGCAGGCTTCAATCATGTCGACCTCGCCGCGGCACGGTCGCTCGGCATAACCGTCGCGCGCGTGCCCGCGTACTCACCACACGCGGTGGCCGAGCACGCGGTTGCGCTCGTCTTGGCGCTGAATCGAAAGATCCATCGCGCCTACAACCGGGTGCGGGAAGGAAACTTCGCACTCGATGGCCTGCTCGGCTTCGATCTGAACGGGAAGACGGTCGGCGTCGTGGGAACCGGCCACATCGGAGACGTCTTCGCCCAGATCATGGCGGGCTTTGGCTGCCGCGTGATCGCCTTCGACCCCGCCAGCGACGCGGCGAAGCCCTACGCCAGCTACGTGTCCTGGGACGAACTGCTCGGCGAGTCTGACGTCATCTCGCTGCACTGCCCCCTGCTCCCGGAGACGCGTCACATGATCGATTCCGCGGCGTTGGACGAAATGAAACCCGGGGTGATCCTGATCAACACCAGCCGTGGCGCGCTTGTCGATACGCCCGCCGTTGTCGAGGCCCTGAAGGCAGGACGGGTCGGCTCGCTCGGCCTCGATGTCTACGAGGAGGAAGCGGGGCTCTTCTTCGAGGATCTCTCGAACAGCGTGATCACCGATGACACGTTTAGTCGGTTGCTGACCTTCCCGAACGTGATCATCACCGGCCACCAGGGCTTCTTCACCCGAGAGGCACTTGCGAACATCGCTGAGACCACGCTCTGCAACGTCTCCGCTTTTGAGACGGGCAAGGGGACCCTTTTCGAGGTGCCGCTACCGCGGCTGGCCTGAGGTGAATGCCCGGCGTCTCCGCGCGTCGTGAGGCAAGGTCCGCCGCATCACTTCGGTGGTCGCGCCAGGTGCCGGACACCGGACTTCATCGCTACCCACCAGGCAGCCCGGCCTCGACCCGAACCATGCCCGGTGGCGCATCCGCATGCAGTCGAGAAAATGGGCCGTGAAGGATTCGAACCTTCGACCTTGGGATTAAGAGTAGTCCCCAGCCATCTCGGCGAGTCTCGGGCGGTCTCGTAGTTTGTGGTTCACGGGCGGGATCGACGGCGTTTCAGCCTCGATGTGTCTCGGTGGGTCTTGGTAGGTCTTGTTCCCACTTTGTTCCCACCCCAGGGGTGGAGCCGTGACCGACGAGATGGGGTTCGTCGCCCCGCAGGATACGACCCTTCAGGCGCTTGTCGAGCGCGGTCTGGCGCTTTCAAGGGCGCGGGAGGCATCCCAGGTCAACGAGGCTCCGCCCATCGAGGCCGTCGTCCCATGCGACGACTCGACGATGATGGTCGCGCCGCGGTCGCTCGGACTCGCATCGGACCGCGCTTGCGTCGAGACCAACCTGGCCCGCAAGGGCCTGTGGCGGCCGAGCACCGCCAAGAATGAAGGCGGCGAGCTGGTGCGCCTGCTCGACTCAACCGACCAGCTTGGCCCGGTACAGCGCATCGACGTGGGACCACCGCTCGGCGCCCTCGCCTTCGACGTCATCGTCTGGGCCTGCTCGCGCTGGCGTGAACGTGGCGAGACCGAGGTGCGGCATGTCCCGTTCACCCTCCAGGCACTGGGGGACGACCTTGGCTGGCGTCGCGGCGGCGGGACCAACGGCGAACTCACCCGCGTCCTCGATGCCCTCCGGCAGGCGACCTTCAGGGCCCGCGTCTACAACGCCCGCCTCGCAGAAACCCGCATCGATACGTTCGGCCTTCTTGACCGCTGGGAACGCGGCGAACCCGACCGCGCTGGCCGGGCCGCCACGCCGGGGTTCCTCGTCCTCGGCGACTGGCTCCAGGAGCAGCTATGCCGCAAACACGTCACCTTCGTCAACTGGAGCGAGCTGCGGTCCTTGCGAAGCGCCACGGCCCGCCGGCTTTTCGTCTACCTGGAGTCTGAGCGCTTCGTGGGATCGGTTTGGCAACGCCGAGTAGACGAGCCGCTGCTGACGACCCTCGGTATCACCGCGACCAAGCCGTTCCACAAACGCGCGACGCTCAAGCGAGCCGCAATGGAGGTGACTTCGGCGCAGAACCACTACGCCGTTGTGAGTCTTGAGCAGACGGGTGAACGAGCCTCCTACGTCCTGGTGGCACGCCGCCGCGACGACCCGTCGAAGTGATCATGACCACCGCAGGCCGGGCGATGGACCGCCGCAGTCGACGCGATGGTCCCACCGCTGCCCCGGCACTGGGAATGGTGCAAACCGCCGCACCCCAAGCGATGGACCCCCGCAGCTGGTGCGATGAACCGCCGCAGGTACGGCTACGCCACCGCCGCAGTCAGAGCGATGCGTGGACAGCAAAAGGCGCTGCAAGACCCGCGAAATCAGAATGACTAGTCCGAAGAGAGTCCGAACAATCAGTCGACGCGACTCCCGACGGGTCGCGTCACATGCCGATGCCCTGACAACCCCCGAGCGGAGAGCGGTTTGCTGACGTCCCTTCGAGTGGTGTGATTTCCGGGAGCCGGTAGCCACTGAGAGGGCCACCGGGTGATCCTCGGCGTGACCTACCAAGTCGCGCTGAAGGAGAACCCGATGGCCCTCGATAAGGATGCCCTGTCCGACCTGCTCGACGCACTACGCGCGGGCGGTGATCTGGATGTGGTGCGCACCGGCATGCAGCTGGTGCTGCAGTCATTGATCGACCTGGAGGCGACCGAGGCGATCGGCGCCGGCCGCTACGAGAGAAGCCCGGAGCGGCTCACCCACCGAAACGGCGCCCGCGAGCGCCTTCTGTCCACCAAAGCCGGCGATCTGGAGCTCCAGATCCCCAAGTTGCGCCACGGCGCCTTCTTCCCCTCGCTGCTCGAGCCGCGCCGTCGCATCGACCGGGCCCTGTGGGCGGTCGTGATGGAGGCCTACGTCCACGGGGTGTCAACGCGCAAGGTCGATGACCTCGTGCGCGCGCTCGGCATCGAGGCCGGGATCTCCAAGTCCGAGGTCTCGCGCATCTGCGCACAGCTCGATCAGCACGTCGGTGCCTTTCGTGACCGCTCGCTTGCGAGCGTCCGCTTTCCCTACGTCTTTCTCGATGCGACCTACCTGAAGGCCCACCAGGGACCGCACGTCGTCTCAAAGGCCGTGGTGATTGCCACCGGGGTGCGCGCCGACGGTGGCCGCGAGGTCCTTGGCCTGGCCGTCGGCGACTCCGAGGACGGCGCCTTCTGGACGGCCTTCCTTCGCAGCCTGCGGGCTCGTGGCCTGGGCGGCGTCAAACTGGTGATCTCTGATGCCCATGAGGGCTTGCGCTCCGCGATCGCCGCCGTGATCGTCGGCGCCAGCTGGCAGAGGTGCCGCGTCCACTTCATGCGAAACGTCTTGGCGCGGGTGCCCAAGGGCTCGGCCGAGATGGTGGCGGCGGCGATTCGCACGATCTTCGCCCAGCCCGACGCCGAGGCGGTCGCTGAGCAGCTGGAGTCGATCGCCGGAAAGCTCGGGCGCCAATTCCCGGCCGTCGAGCAGATGCTCCTGGACGCCGCCCCCGACATCTTGGCCTTTGGGGGATTCCCGGTGAGCCACTGGCGCCGGATCTGGTCGACGAACCCGCTTGAGCGGGTCAACGGCGAGATCAAGCGCCGCGCCGACGTGGTGGGGATATTCCCCAACGACGCCGCGATCGTGC
>JANLSO010000103.1:0-1583 GCA_031362405.1 Thermoleophilia bacterium
TTACCCAGCTCGATCGGTACCTGGAGCGGTACGGGGATCGGATCCTGCACGGCGATGCGGAGTTCAATGCCGAGGGGTTGATCCGGTTGGCCGGGTGGACTGGCGAGGTGAAGCGCCCCGGGTCTTGTAGAGGCATTGATCTCACGGGAAGGTGGGAGTCATGCCAGCACCGAGGAAGTATCCAAGCGAGCTCCGGGAGCGGGCCGTGCGCCTGGTCGGCGAGGCCCGCCAGCAAAACCAGGATTTGTCGTTGAACGCGGCGGTGAACCGGATTGGCCCGCGGGTTGGGGTGAATGTCGACACGCTTCGTGGTTGGGTCAAGCAGGCCGAGATCGACACGGGATCTCGGCCCGGCACCACGACAACGGATGCCACGGAGATCCGGGCGTTGCGCCAGCAAGTCAACGAGCTCAAACGGGCCAACGAGATCTTGTTGGCGGCCTCGAGTTTCTTCGCGCGGGAGCTCGACCCGCGACTGCCGTGGTAGTCGGGTTCATCGACGCCCACAAGAACAGGTTCGGGGTCGAGCCGATCTGCAGGGTGCTCACCGAGCATGGCTGCGGGATCGCCCCGTCCACCTACTACGCCCGCCACGCCCGGCCCACCTCGGCCCGGGCGGTGCGTGACGAGATGGTGCTTGCCCATGTGCGTCGGGTTCATGGTGATCCGAGGATCGGGCGGGGCCTTTACGGGGCCAGAAAGGTCTGGCACCACTTGCGCCGCGAACGGGCCGGCGGGGCGTATCCGGAGGTCGGGGTGGTGCCACGTTGTCAGGTGGAGCGCCTGATGCGGATGGCGGGCCTCAAAGGAGCCCGCCGCGACCGCAGGTTCATAACCACCCGGCCGGATCCCGCGGCATCCCGGCCGCCGGACCTTGTCAACCGTGATTTTGCCGCGGTGCGGCCGAATGAGCTGTGGGTTGTCGACTTCACGTATATCGCCACATACGAAGGCACCGTGTTCACCGCGTTTGTCACCGACGCGTACTCCCGGCGGATCGTCGGGTGGCGAACCGCTGCCACGATGCCAACAGCGTTGCCTCTGGACGCCTTGGAGATGGCGTTATGGACCCGCGCGCAAGCCAACGAGCTGGTTGACGGGCTGATCCACCACAGCGATGCGGGCAGCCAGTACACATCGATTCGGTACGCCGACCGGCTCGCCGACGCCGGTGCCCTGGCCTCGATCGGGTCCGTGGGCGACAGCTATGACAACGCCATGGCCGAGTCCGTCGTCGGGTTGTACAAGACCGAGTGTGTGCGCCACGACGGGCCGTGGCGCGGCGTCGATCACCTCGAGCTGGCCACCCTCAGCTGGGTGTGGTGGTTCAACCACACCCGCCTGCACGGCGAGATCGGCTACGTCCCACCTGTCGAATACGAGGAGAACTACTACCAGCGCAACAGCCCCGCAGCGACCGTCGCTGTGGGAGAACCGAGCCTCCACTAAACCCGGGGCGCTTCACGATGGCTTCACGTGAACGGTCGTAGCGCGCGCTGAGACCCGGCATCCGCGCCGAAGTGTGCTCTACCGGCCAGATGAGCACCAGCAAACGTTGGGCTCCATCGGAGAGCACCGGCGCC
>JANLSO010000190.1:0-17882 GCA_031362405.1 Thermoleophilia bacterium
GCCCCAGGCCCGCGGCGAGGCTCGCCGCGCAGCCGCACGCGTTCCAGCAGCCCCAGCATCTCCAGGGCCGCCAGGTGGCGGTAGTGCGTCGCCCGGCTGCGCGTCGTGTGCAGCCCCAGCACTCCAGCGGCGCCGCGCTCGTCGTGCGAGCCGCAGAGCTCGGCGGGCGAAACGCCCAGCGTCCCGAGCCGGTTGCGCCGTCGCTGCCGCCAGCCCTCGTCCTGAAGGGCGAGCCAGGTCGGCAGCAGGTGCAGAGCATCGACGGCGGCGAGCAGCTGTGTGACGTCGCGGGCGACGGCGGTGAAGCTGCGCCGGCCGCGTGGCTCCGACCAGAGGGCGCCAGGCCTCATCGCGAGGCCTCGATGGCGCCGGCAGGGACATCTGTCCGAGCGATTCCCCCAACGCGACCCCCAACGTCGCGGGTGAACCCCCAAGGTATTTCGATGCCCCGCAACGCTTCTCGGCGAGAACGCCTATCGGAGCCACCAACGAAAAAGGCCCACGTATGCGGGCCTTTTCGGATAGCGGAGGAGGGACTCGAACCCCCGACACGCGGATTATGATTCCGCTGCTCTAACCAGCTGAGCTACTCCGCCATGAGCGGGTCTCCGGGGAGACCCGCAAAGCCCAGTAACGGACTCGAACCGTTGACCCCCTCCTTACCATGGAGGTGCTCTACCAACTGAGCTAACTGGGCGTGCACTACGTGAAGCCGAGCAATGGGGGGAGGAGGATTCGAACCTCCGTAGGCGTAGCCGGCGATTTTACAGACCGCTCCCTTTGGCCGCTCGGGCATCCCCCCGTGGCTCGGGCCGGCGGATGGTACCCGAGGAGACGCGGGTGAAACAAGGCGCGGTTGTGGTGGTTAGGGCGCCGGGGCCGAGGTTAGGGTTCTGGCGCCTCATCAGAGGTGCCCATTCACTGATTCTGGAGATGGCACATTGGAACAACCGCCACATGCCTACCGCTTGCGGCGGAAGTCATCGGTAGCTTCGGCCTTTTCCTTCTCGGCTTTAGCGGGGTGGCGATCGCCACGGATCTCCCCGGATCCATTGCCGTCGGAGCGATCCCCGTTGGCTTCGGCCTCGGCCTTGCGCTCATGATCTTTGCCTTCGGGCATGTTTCGGGGGGTCACTTCAACCCTGCGGTCACGCTCGGCCTGACGGCCGGTGGCAAGTTCCCCGTCAAGGAACTGCCGGGTACTGGGTCGCGCAGCTCATCGGTGGCTTCGCCGCCACGGGGACCGTGAGCCTGATCTTCAGCGACAAGGTCAAAGACGCCCTCGTCAACGGCCTGGGTCTCGGCGACGACGCCGCGGTGACGCTCGAGATCATTGCTACGGCGCTCTTTCTGATCGTCATCAGCGCGTGCGCAACCGACAACGCTCCGTGCAGCGGTGTGCTCGCACCGCTGGCGATCGGTGGCTTCATCTACGTCGCGGCGACGGTGATCGGCCCGGCCAGTGGCGGTTCGTTCAACCCCGCCCGCTCGATCGCCCCGGCGATCTACGCGGGCGAGTTCAGCAATCTGTGGATCTACCTCGCGGGCCCGCTGGTCGGCGGTCTCATCGGCGGCGTCATCGTCGCGCTGGTGCGTCAGCGCAAGGTCGGCGTCCCAGCCTGAGCGCGATCTGGGGGTCGCGTCTCGCGCGGCTCCCAGAAGCTCAGATTCCTTCGCTGGCCCCCAGCCCCGCCGTCGCCCGAGTCGCCTCGAATCGATAGCCGACCCCGTAGTGGGTCTGGAGGTAAGTGATCTCCGGCCGGGCCCGGCTGAGCTTCTGGCGGACCTTGCGCACGAAAACGTCGACCGATCGGTCGCCCTGCAACATCTCGTAGCCCCAGACCTCGCGGTAGAGGCGGCTGCGGGGAATCGGCTTGTTCCCCGTCCGCGCAAGGGCGTAGAGGACCTCAAACTCACGCGGCGTGAGGCCAACTGATGCGCCATCGACGAACGCCTGCACCTGCTCGGGATCAACGACCAGACCCTCGGCCTCGATCGGCTGCCGTCCGTCGGGTTGGCGATGCAGCTCGACCCGGCGCAGATGGGCGTTGACGCGCGCGACGAGCTCTTTCATAGAAAAAGGCTTGGTGATGTAGTCGTCAGCCCCCAGCTCGAGGCCGTGAACGCGGTCGTATTCACTGGTTCGGGCGCTGCACACGAGGATCGGCACGCGTGGGTCTTCTTCGCGCACCTGTTCGGTGAAGCGCCAGCCGTCGACCTGGGGAAGCATGAGATCGAGAACGATCAGGTCGGGTCGGTGCGTGCGGAACAGGCGTAACCCATGGGCCCCGTCGAGCGCCTTCAGCACCCGATAGCCCGCCTTGTCGAGGTGGTAGACGAGCGACTCGCTGATCGCCTCGTCGTCTTCGACGACCAAAACCGTCTGCGTAGATGCCATGTGGGCCAGACTAATCGACCAGGGGCGGGCGGCGCTGGGAGTGTGGCTGGCTATCCTTCGCCGCGCATGACTGTTCCCCCTACGCCGACGCGTCGATGAGCACCTCTGCCCCCGGCCGCTACGTCGCCGAGCACCAGATCGGACGCGGCGGAATGGCGACCGTCTGGCGGGCTACCGACACACTCCTCGAGCGGCCCGTCGCCCTCAAACGGCTGAAGAAGAGCCTTCTCGACGACAAGGAGATCGCTGAGCGGTTCCGGCGTGAAGCCGACACCGTTGCACGCCTTTCGCATCCGGGTCTCGTGCGGCTTCTCGATCGCGGCGACGACGAGGAGGGGCCGTATCTGGTCATGGAACTCGTCGAGGGCGAAGACCTGAAGTCGCGGATCCGTCGCGAGGGAGCGCTTCCGCCGGCGACCGCAGCCGACATCTGCGCCCAGGTCGCCCGTGC
Organism: Thermoleophilia bacterium; assembly: GCA_031362405.1. Classification (GTDB taxonomy): domain Bacteria; phylum Actinomycetota; class Thermoleophilia; order Miltoncostaeales; family Miltoncostaeaceae; genus JANLSO01. Next base: position 2,850 of record JANLSO010000190.1, read on the forward strand.
CTTGGCGTATGCCCACGGCACCGGCATCGTGCACCGCGACATCAAGTCGCAAAACGTTCTCATCGACGGCTCCGGCCACGCGAAACTCACCGACTTCGGTATCGCGCGGCTTATGGAAGGGCCCACCGACACGGGCCTTACGCGCACCGGGATGCTCATGGGCAGCAGCGACTACCTGTCGCCCGAGCAGGCCGATGGGCGGCCTTTGGATGGGCGCACCGACATCTACTCCCTCGGGATCGTGTTCTGGGAGTGCCTTACCGGGCAGCTGCCTTTTCCGGGCGATAGCTTCGTCGCCGTGGCGATGCGCCATGTCACCGACCCGCTTCCCGACCCGCGGCGGTTGCGGCCCGAGATTCCCGCTCACTTGGCGGCGTGTGTGCTGCGCGCGGCATCCAAAGAAACGGATCGCCGGTTCTCGACGGCAAGGGCGTTTGCCGAGGCCCTCGAGGACGACTTTCCGAGCGATGGGACGGCGATCTTTCCGGCGATCTCCGAGACCTCGGAGGGCCCGACGAATCGGGCTTCGCGGCGGCGACGCTCGGTCCGGAAACCGGTGCTGATCGGGCTTGCGGTCGCGCTTGCCGTGGGTGGAGGAGCAATCACCCTAAAGCCGGTGCTGTTTGGCGACACGGCAAAGGCTCCCGCCCCTTCGGTGGTCTCGGCCCCCCTTGCCACGACGGTGGTTTCGTACGACCCGCCGCCCAGGGGAGATGGGCAGGAGAATGATGATCAGACCGTCAACGCGACCGACGGGGACCCCGCGACCGCGTGGTACACCGAGGGCTACGACAACTCCGATCCCTTCCCGACGCGGTTGAAGCCCGGTGTGGGCTTGTCGCTCACACCTCCGGTGGGCTCGCCGGTCACCGGGCTACGGGTCAGTTCACCAACACCAGGCGTGACCTTCGTTGTCTACGGCCCAGACGGCATTGCAGGAAAGGGTTTGGCGACGGGGACACTCACCGAAGCGAATCAGGACATCACCTGGAAATCGCTCGTCGCGGGGCCGGTGACCCTTTGGCTGACGAGCGTCGTGGCCCGTGATTCGGATGAACGTTTCTGGGCCGGTGTCGGGGAGGTTCAACTGCTGGGGGTGTCGAAGACCCCGGGGTGACCGCCTGGCAGGTATCGCTCGATGAGTTCGCCGCCCGGCTTGAGCGCCAGGGGTCACGGTCGGCGCCGCTTTCGGCCCGGACACAAACCGCGTACCACTCGGATGCCCGCCGAGTCGCCGCCTGGCTGTCTGGTCACGGGGTTGCGGGGCCCGACTCCGTCACGGCCTCGTCATTGGAGGCGGCATTTCGGGGTCTTGGCTGGTCGGCCGCCACCCGGGCCCGGGCGTTGACCGCGATCCGTGAGTGGCTGGCTCCCGGCTCCCCTGCCGGTCGATCGCCGGCTGACCTGCTCGAACGTCCCAAGGTTCACGCGCCACCGATTCCGAGGCTTTCTGTCGCCGAGGCGACCTCGCTGGTTGAGGCGCCCGATGAGCGTGATCCCGATGACCCGCTCGCCGTCCGCGACCGGGCGCTGGTCGAGCTGCTCTACGGCTCGGGCCTTCGCCGGCAAGAGGTCTGCGACCTTGTGCTCGCCGGCCTCGATTTCGAGCATGAAACGGTGAGGGTCGTCGGTAAGGGCGGCCGCTCGCGCACCGTCCCGCTCACCGAGCCGAGCGTGAGCGCCCTGCGCGACTGGGTGCTTGATGCGCGCCCGGCGCTTGTTTTTGCGTCCCGGGCACCGGGCGTTCCGGATGCGGTCTTTCTGACCCGGTCGGGGCGGCCGATGGATGGCAGTGCGGTCTACCGGGTAGTGGCGCGGCGGTTGCGGGAGATGGGTCGGGGGGGTGGGCCGCATCTCTTGCGTCACGCGGCGGCGACCCATCTTCTCGACGGTCAAGGCGAGGGCGGCGCGCACTTGCGAGTGGTGCAGGAGGTCCTTGGCCACGCGAGCCTCGCGACCACGCAGCGGTACACCGGGGTGACGACCAAGAGCATCCAGGCCGCCCTCAAGCGGGGGCACCCGCGGGGATGAGCAGCGTTCCGAGCCCTGAGGGTTTTCGTCTGCTTGCCGCGGGTTTTCTCGCTCGGCGGGAGAACCCCAACACGCGCGACGCTTACGCCCGCGACCTTGCCGAGCTCGGGCGGGGCCTCGGTCTTGGCGAGGAGGCCTTGCCCGGGGCGATCGAGTACGAAACGGCCTTCGGAGTCGAAGACGACCCGGTCGCCGCAGCTGCAGCGGCAACCTTCGCGGGGCTGTCGCTCGCGTGGTTCACGACGTGGAGAGATGCGCTCGACGGGCGGCCTTCGACGCGCCGCCGCCGGGTTGCCGCCGCCCGAGCGTTTGCGCGGTGGGTGTCGCGCAGCTTCGCCGTGGCGAACCCGGCCAAGGATCTCCGCCCTCCGGGCGGCACCACGGGCCAGGAGAGCATCACCCGGGAGATGGTCGCTCTAGCGCCTTCCGCCGCGCGGCGTTTGTGTGAGGCCGCTGCGGCGCGTCCTGGCCTTCTCGGTGCCCGCGACGCGGCGCTGGTCGAAGTTCTCTATGGCTGCGGCCTGCGCGCGAGCGAGGCCGCCGGTCTCGATATCTCCGCGTGCCATCTTGATGACACCGCCGACCCGTTCGTGGTCGTTCAGGGCAAAGGGGGAAAGACCCGCGGGGTGGCGGTGCCCGCAACGGCGCGGGGCATGCTGGAGGCCTATCTGCGGGTGACGCGACCGCGGCTGCGCGCCGGTGCTCGGAGCGCGCCTCGCCTCGACGCGGATGCGGTGTTCCTCTCGACCCGGGGCCGGCGCATCGGCCGGGCGGAGGTCTGGCGGATCGTGAACGCCGCCGCGGGGAGGGCCGGTCTTCTCGACGACGGCGCCCGCGTGTTTCCGCACGCCTTACGCCACTCGTGCGGTACGCACCTCATCCAGGCCGGTGTCGACATCCGCTTCGTGCAGGCGCACCTCGGACACGCCTCACCGGTCACCACCGAGGTCTACACGCACGTCACCGCCGCCCATCTGCGCGACGACTTCGACCGGGCCCATCCGCGGGCGCGGGCGGGGCGCATTCAGGACGGGCCGGCGAACAAGGCCGAGAGCAGCAGCGGGAGGCCGTAGAGGCTGAGGACGACGATTCCGAGCACAAGGCCCGCGACGGCGAGGCCGCGGCCCGTGCGGCCGGTGAAGAAGCTGAAGAACCCGCGATCCCGAAGGTGAGCGACGCGACCGCCCAACCCGACGAGGCGGCCGGGCAGCGGTGGCCCGAGAGCGGGAGGCGGGAGTGGTTGCGGGTTGTTGTGGTCACTGGCCAGCTCGCGTGACCCCACCAAGAAAAGCGCCAAACCGGCTGCCGCGAGAAGAAAGGCGACGACGAGGATCACCCCGCCGCTGTGAAGTAACACGTCGTAGTTGGGGGCAAACAGGTCGTCGTCGGAGCGCGCGGCGACCACTGCGACGATGAGTGCGAGTGCGAGAAACGCGGTAAGCCCGATCCCGGCCAGGCGGGCCCAGACTACGGAAGGCCGATCGCGACGGCGATCAGGATTCCCAGAACGACGGCGAAGGCGATAAAGCCCGCGTCGACATCGTAGTTCTCGTCGCCGAAGTAGTCGCGGGCGTTGGAGGAGCCGCTTACCAACATCCGCCCGGCAACGAAGATCGTCACGATTGCGGCGACCAGCCCAGGGCGAGACCGGCGAGAGTCGGCGGCAGCTTTCGGTGGGTGCTGATCACAGTCCGCTTATCCGTGCTCGGCGCGGAGCGTTACCAACCGCGGGCGTATGCCGGAGGTTCCGACGTCGAGGATGGCCACCGACGGCAACATGTCCTCAGGCGGCATCGCGGCCCGGAAGCGTCGTACGACGCGATCAGGGACCCCCGTGATCCCACGGCCGACAGGGCGCCCTCCTTCGAGGCTCCCTTCGGGGCACACGGCCCCCGGGTTGACAACGGTCACGGCCCCGACGCGGGCGATGACCGGGAAATGCCAGTGGCCGTACACCAGCGCGTCGATGTCTCCGAGACGCGCGATCAGGCGGCGGTGGTACAGGTCACGCCAGGGCAACGGTCGCCCTGCGGCGGCTTGGGTGAGCGCCACCGCGGCATCAGCAACCTGGCCAAGGCTGCCGTGCACCAGGCCGATCCGCTGCCCTGCCACCGTTGCAACAAGGCTTGTCGGAAGTAGATCGGCGTGCTGATCGTGGTCGCCGCGCACCGCGCGCACGGGTGCGATCTGCTCGAGGTCGTCAAGCACGCTCATCACCGACAGATCTCCGGCATGGAGAATCAGGTTGCACCCGTCCAACGCGGCGAACACCGCCTGGGGCAGCTCCGCCAAGAACTCTCCGACGTGCGTGTCGGCGATCAGGCCCACCCGCCACGTACGTGCTGCGCCGGGTCGTGGGTCGCCAGGGTCGGCCGGCCAATCTCGGCACCCGGCGCATAGCGGGCCTTTTAGCTCTTGTAGAACGCGCGCTGCGACGATCGCTCGAATGCCAGGTCGATCAGCCGCGTGACGAGCTCGGGGTACGAGACCCCGCAGGCGGCCATCAGCGACGGGTAGGCGCTCGTCGGGGTGAAACCGGGGATCGTGTTGAGCTCCGAGACACGCACGGTGCCGTCGGCCTCGATGAAGAAGTCGACGCGGCCCATGCCCTCGCAGCCCACGGCGCGGAAGGCGGCCAGAGCAAGTTCACGAGCACGTTCGGCGACCTGTGGTTCGAGCGGCGCCGGTACGGTCAGCTCGGCGCGGCCGGGTTGATACTTGGTGTCGTAGTCGTACCAGTCGCCCTCGTAGGTGAGCTCACCCGGCGGGGAAACGGTAACCTCATCGTTTCCGAGCAGCCCCACCTCCACCTCGCGGCCGACCACGGCCCGCTCGATCAGCACCTTAGAATCGTGCGCGAACGCGAGGTCCATTGCGCTCTGGAGTTCATCCGGGGACGCGACGCGAGAGATGCCGACACTCGATCCGAGTCGCGCCGGTTTTGCGAAGCACGGGTAGCCGAGCAGCCCCGCGATCTCCTCACGGACCCCGGCCTCGTGGCTCGCCCAGCGCGACGCCTCGACGGCGATGCCTGCGGCGACCGGGATGCCCTCGGCGATCGCGATCGTCTTGAAGAGGGCCTTGTCGATGGCGATCGCCGACGCCGTGACCCCGGCCCCGACGCACGGCAGCGCCGCGACTTCGCACATCCCCTGGATGGTGCCGTCTTCACCGTTCGGGCCGTGCAGAACGGGGAAGACCACATCGACCGGATGCCACGCCGCGTCGTCGAGGGTGATCAGGCCACCCGTGCACAGATCGGTGCCCGGCACCGATCTGTGCACGCTGACGGAAGGGCAGAGGGCGACGGGACGGCCGTCCCAGGTCCAGCCGCCATCGCGGGCGATGAGGACCGGGATCGCCTCGAAGCGGGTGGGGTCGAGCGCGGCCATCACGCCCTGCGCGGAGACCACCGAGACCTCGTGCTCGCTGTTGCGGCCGCCCATGAGCAGAGCAACGCGGGTCACGGTGTGGTCACCGTGGGGGCGGGGGTGACCGGGATGGGCGGTGTCGTTGTCGCCGCCGGGCCGAGGCTCAGAATCAGGGTGATGAGCGTGCCAGATGCCACGGGCGTGCCTTGCTCGGGCGAAGTGGCGATCACCGTGCCGGCGGGTTCGAGGCTCTCCTGTTCGGTTGTGTCGACATTCTCAAAGCCGTTTTCCAGAAGCTTCGCGCGCGCGGTTTCCTCGTCGAGCCCGGCCACGTTCGGAATGCCGACGTCGGCCGGCGCCACGGCGACGACAACGTTGACGGGGGTTCCCCTATCGACCTTGGTTCCTCGCGGCGGGTCCTGCTCGAGCACCGTTCCTTCGGCGAAGTTTCCGTTGGGCCGCGGCGTCGTCGTCCCGAGTGTCAGGCCCGCATCGGCGAGTCTCTTATTGCCGCTCGCATCGAGAGTCTTGCCGCGTAGGTCGGGTACCGCCACCTGTTCCGGTCCCGTGGAGGTGACCAACGCGATCGGCGTGTTCGGCTGCACCTGCGTGCCTGCCGCGGGGTTCTGCGAGATGACGTCGCCCGTGGTGACGGTGTCCGATGCGGCGGTGGTCGGCGTGACGTCGGTGAAACCCTTCTGGGCCAGAAGGGCCCGCGCATCGGCCTCGCTTTGCCCGACCACGTTCGGAACCGCGACATCGTCGGGACCCTTCCCGATCGAGAGCGTCACCGTGTCGCCCTCTTTGACCTTCGTGTCTGCGCCGGGATCGGTCGAGGTCACGCTTCCGCGCTGTGAGACCTCGCTGGTGACCTGCCGGGTCTGCGGAACGAGTTTCAGGTCGCGCAGAGCCTGGCTGGCCACGCTGCCCGACTGACCGACCAGACTCGGGACCGCCACCGTCTTCGGACCGTTGTTGCCCGACAAGAACATGAAGGCCGCGACACCGATGATCGCCAACACCACCAGCGCCGCTGCGACAAGAAGGCCGCCCTTGCGGCGACGCGGAGGCCCTTCGATCGGAGGCGCCGGTGGGCGCGGCGGCCGGGGCGGCGTGATCCGCGTCGCCTCGGTGGGGGTTTCGAAGACCCGTGTCGCCCCGGTGATCGGGCCGGTCGCCCCGCCGAGCACGCCCGTCGCGCCCGTCGCGCCTTCGAGGTCGGCGCGTACATCGAGCAGGGCCCGGGTGAATTCATCGGCGGTGCGGTACCGCTCGGAGGGCCGCTTGGCGAGCGCTGTGAGGATCGCCCGCTCGAGCTTCGGCGGAATCCCCGGCTCGTAGGTGCTCGGCGGCACCGGCGGCTCGTTGATCTGCTTCATCGCCACCGTCAGCGGACGCTCGCCGTCGAACGGGACCTTCCCGGTCAACATCTCGTAGAGGACGATCCCGACGGCGTAGCAGTCGCTCGCGGGGGTGACCTCATCGCCGCGGGCCTGCTCGGGCGACAGGTACTGGGCGGTACCGATCACTGACCCGGCTTCGGTCATGTCCGATTGGGCGCCCGCGCGGGCGATACCGAAGTCGGTGACCTTCAGAAGGCCATCGCCGGCCATCATCACGTTCTGCGGTTTGATGTCGCGGTGGATCACATCGCGTCGATGGGCCACGGCGAGCGCCGACAGAATCTGAAGCGCGTTGTCGACGGCCTCCAAAGGCGACAACGTGCCGCGCCCCCGGATGATCTGCTTGAGGTCGGGCCCCGGCAGGAACTCCATGACGATGTAATACGTGCCCTCGGCCTCGCCGCGGTCGAACACCGACACGATGCTCGGGTGGCTGAGGCCGGCCGCCGCCGACGCTTCACGGCGAAAACGCTCGACGAACGTCGGGTCGTTCGCGTACCGCTCGGCGAGCACCTTCACCGCGACGTCGCGCCCGAGCTTCGGGTCGTGGGCCAGGTAAACGCGCGCCATCCCGCCGGCGCCCAGTTGGCGGATGATCTCGTAACGGCCACCAAGGACCGTCCCCGCCGCAAAAATGCCCATCAGCCGCCACCCGCCAGGGCCGCCTGCATGACCTCGCGCGCGACGGGGGCGGCGTCGCTGCCGCCGGTGCCGCCGGTGTTCTCGATCACGACGGCGACCGCGACCTTTGGGCTCTCGGCGGGGGCGAGGCCGATGAACCAGGCGTTGTTGAGCCCGCTGTCGCCGGTCTCGGCAGTACCGGTCTTGCCGGCGACCGACAGGCCGGCGAGCGCGGCGCTCGTTCCGGTGCCCTCGTCGACCACGCGCCGCATCATGCCGAGAAGCTCGCCGGCCGTCTGGGCCGAGGCCACCTGGCCGACCTCCTGCGGGGTCTGCTCGCGCACGACCGCGCCGCCGCGATCAACGATGGTCTGGACCAAGTACGGCCGCAGCAACGTGCCGTCGTTGCCGATCGCCTGGGCGACCATCGCCATCTGAAGGGGTGCGACGACCAACTGTTCCTGGCCGATCGCGATCCGGGCGGTGTCCTCACCCTCCTGATCTGACGCCACGAGCGTCGGCCCCTTGTAGCGACCGGACGCGATCACCTGATTCTCGGGCAGATCGATACCCGGCCGGGCTCCAAAGCCGAATGCGGTCATCTCGGCGCCGAGGCGCTTTGCCCCGAGGTTGGTGCCGATGCGGGCGAACGTCGTGTTGATCGAGAACGTCAGGGCGTCGGTCAGCGAATGGCGTCCGAAGGTCTTTCCGCCGAAGTTCCGGATCGGCCCGCCGGGCGTCGAGATCGACCCGTTGTCGTCGAACTGGGTAGTCGGGGTATAGGAAAGGTCGCTTTCCAGCGCGGCGGTGGCGGTGACGACTTTGAACGTCGAGCCGGGGGCGTAGCGCCCGGAGGTCGCGCGGTTCACGAGGACCCCTTCTTGCTTCTGGATCGTCGCGAAACCGCTCGCGACCTTCGAGAGGTCGTAGCCGGGCGACGAGGCCATCGCCAGCACCGCGCCGGTCTTTGGGTCGAGGGCGACGACCGCCCCCGTGCGCCCGAGCAGCTGCTGGTTGGCGACCCGCTGCACTCGAGCGATCAGGGTCGTCTTGAGGGTCGCGCCGCGTTTGGCCTTCAGGTTGAGGCGCTGCAGCAGCGGCTCGGTGCCGTAGCTGCCCGACAAGTACCGGTCGTAGGTGCTCTCCAACCCCGTGGTGCCGACGTTGTCGTCGGTGAAGCCGACCACGTGTGGCGCGAGAGTGCCTTCGGGGTAGACGCGGCGGTAGATGGTCTGGCCATCGACCTTCTTTGCAGCCGAGCGGGCAACCGCCACGCCGTCGGCGGTGAGAATCGATCCGCGGTCGATCAGCCGCTCCCGGTGCGCCGTCTGCTGGTTGCCGGCCCGTCCGCGCAGGTCTTCGGCGTCGACGACCTGCCACCACCCCAGCATCACCACCAACAGTACGAAACCGGCGGCAAGCGCCCAGTTCAGTCGTGAGATGTTCCTATTCACCGTAGGCCTCGATCGGCTCGGGATCGAGCAACGACCGCTCGGCCGCGCGGTCGCGTCGGCGCATCCGCGGCCGGTAGGGGCGCTCGGTGCGGTGGCTGATCACCAGCAACAGGGCGATCAAGGCGAAGTTCGTCACCACGCTGGATCCGCCGTAGCTCATGAACGGCAGGGTCACGCCGGTCAACGGCACGAGGCGCACGACCCCGCCGACGATCAGCAGCGCCTGCAGCCCGACGACGGTCGTCAGCCCGGCGGCCAGCAACTTCGAAAAGCCATCAGGGGCCCGCGCCGCAATCGCAAAGCCCCGGGCGGCGAGCACGACGAACAGCAAGAGCACGCCCACGGCCCCGATGAAGCCCAACTCCGCACCGATCGCCGTGAACAGGAAGTCGGTCTCGAGCGCGGGAACGACGCGGCCGCCGTTCTCCAGTACCAGGAACCCGCCACCCAGCCCGCGGCCGAACGTGCCCCCGTCGGCAAGCGCGTAGAGCGACTGAACCAACTGGTAGCCCTGATCCTGCTCGTCGCTGAACGGATCGAGCCAGTTCGTGACCCGGTCCGCGACACGGGGCACAAGCGCCCACACGGCAACCGAACCCGCGATGAACAGCACGAAGCCGCTGATCGCGTAGGCGGCGCGCCCGGCCGCGACGTAGATCATCGCCAGAAAGATTCCGAAAAACAGAAGGGCGGTGCCGAAATCGTTCAGAACGACCACCAGGGCGAGTGCCGCGACGAGGAACAACGCGAGGGGCCCGACGACCGCGGCCGGAGGCACGGGCACGCCGATCACCTTGCGGGTCGGCACGGCCAGCAGCTCACGTTTGTCGCGCAGGAAACCCGCCAGGAAGATGACGATCAGCACCTTGGAGAACTCGCCGAGCTGGACGGTCTGTCCGCCGCCGATCTCGATCCAGAGGCGCGCGCCGTTGATCTCGGTGCCGAAGATCATCGTGATAACAAGCAGCCCGACACCGGTGAGGCCGATCATGTACCGGTAGCGCTCGAGCACGTGATGGTCGGGAACGATCAGGACCACCCCGATGAAGCCGATGGCACCAACCGCCACCCAGATCACCTGGTCCCGGGCCAGTGCGGGGTCGATGCGCTGAAGCGTCACCAGGCCGATCGCGGTGATGGCGCCAACGATCGGCAGCAGGTACGGGTCGGCCTGCGGCATCCGCCAGCGAAGAGCGCAATGCATCGCCAGAAAAAGGCCGATCACGGCGGCCGCCACCGCGACCGGACCCGGTTCGAGGACGTTCGACTTGGCACTTGCGACCGAGGCGACCCCGATCACTCCGAGCAGGGCTCCCGGAATGAGAAAGCCCAGCTCACGCGTTCTGGGTGACACCCGGGTCAGCCCGAACCCTGGCTCGGAGGGGCCGCGGGCGTCGTCGGTGTCGCGGGCGTGCGGCGCGGGGTGAGCGGATTGAACGGTTCGAGCACCGGCACATCGCGCGGAGTGCTCCAGATCAGGCGCACCCCGTCGCGGACCGTGCGCCCCAGGCCGTCGATGTTGCCCAGAAGTTTCCGCGAGGTGTCGTCGACGGCGGTCGATCCGACGCCCGTGCTCTGCCAGTTGCTGCGCAGGTCGAGCGGCCCGAGAGTGACCCCCTGGGCGACCCACACCGTCTCGTTCGGACCGTTTTCGAGGCTGTAGGCACGCGAAAGCGCCCAGAAGATCCCGCCGATCGCAATGACAGCGACGGCGACCGAAACGAGTGCGATCGGCGCGCCGCGGCGACGGCGACGGCCTGCGGCTTCCAGCACCCGTGGCGCCGCGGGCGGGCCGGCTTCGACCCGCTCGAGCTCACGCTGACGTGAAGCGAGCCCACCGATGATCGTCGGAGCCACGGGGCCGGCGATGGTGTGGTCATCGGGCCCCGGCATCTCCCGGTAGGGAGCCTCGACCCCCGCGGCGTTGAGCGTCGGGAACTCCTGGGTGGCCGACGGCTCAGGCGCCTCGGGCATGGGTGCTTCCCTGCCGTCTCCGGCCCCGACGCGGGCGAGAACCACGGTGACGTTGTCGCTGCCGCCGGCGGCATTTGCCGCCGCCACGAGCCCATCCGCCGCCGCGTCGAGGCCGTTGGCTCCGGCAAGCACGCCGGCGATCGCCTCGTCGCTGATCTCCGAATGCAGCCCGTCGCTGCACAACAGAACGATGTCGTCGATGTGAAGCGGTTCTGAGACGGCGTCGACCTGCACGTTGGCCTCTGCCCCGAGTGCGCGGGTGATGACGTTGCGGTGCGGGTGACGCTCGGCTTCGTCGGCCGAGATGCTGCCGCGGCGCACCAGCTCGGCGACGACCGAGTGGTCTTGGGTGAGTTGCCGCAGGGCGCCGTCGCGCCACAGGTAGGCGCGCGAATCACCCACGTGAGCGAGATCGACATGGTCATCGGTAAAGCTTGCGACGGTCATCGTAGTGCCCATCCCGGCCTTGGCCGGGTCATCGGCCGCCATCCGGCGGATCTGCCGGTTGGCGCGCTCGAGGGCGCTGCGCAACGCGTCGGGAGAGGCCGGAGCCGATAGGCCACCGAGCGAATCGACGGCGATCTGGGAGGCGACCTCACCCGCGAGGGCACCGCCCATCCCGTCGGCGACGGCGGCGATCGGTGACGACGCGAGCGAGCGGTCTTCGTTGTGGTCGCGTACCCGACCCGTGTCGGATCGCTCGACGAGCTCGACGACCTGTAGAGCGGCGGGCACGCTCATTCCTCGTAGCGCAGCACGGTCTCGCCGAAGCGCAGCTCGTCGCGCACACGCAGCTGAGCGTCGCCGGAAACACGCTGGCCGTTGACGAAGGTGCCGTTCGTCGAGCCGAGGTCTTCGACGAAGTAGAACTGGCCACGACGAAGAATCCGCGCGTGCATGTGCGACACGAACGCATCGTCGATCTGCAGATCGCTCGAGCGCGACCGTCCGACGGTGAGCCCGCCACCGAGCTCTACCTCGGACCCGGAGTTGAGCACCTCGGAGCTCTCGACGATCAAACGCGGGTGCAGGTTCGCGGCGAGGTCCATTCGCTCGCGGTTCGCCCGTGCCCGGCCCGTGCCAGGCTCCTCACCGGGAGCATCGGCCGGCGTCGGCGTCGGGGCCCATGGGGGCTCGTCGTCGCCGAGAAAATCGGGAAGCGCCGGGCCTGGGCCGAGGGGTGTATCGACCAGAGGCGCAACGACGGGCGGCGTGATGACCGCAGGCGGCGCGACGAGCGGGGGTGGTGCGGCGACCGCCGCGGGCGTCGGCGCGGGCCGGGCGACCATCGGGTGCGCGGCGGTGTCGTCGGGGCGAACGACCGGGTCGTTGAGCGGTGGAGGCGGCGGAACCGCCCGCGTCACCGTTCGGCTCGACGACCGGACGACCGCCCACACGAAGCCGAGCAGCAGGGCGATGAACGCCACTTGGGCGGCGAGAAGGCCGGTTTCGGTCATCTGCCCGGCGTCGTTTCGGAGCCGATCAGGACACCTCCACTCGGACTTCGGTCGTACCGAACAGAATCACGTCGCCACCGGCGAGCGCATGCCGCTTCGCCATCTGGCCGTTCACCTCGACGCCGTTCGTGGAATCGAGATCGATGAGGAAGTAGTCGTACCCGACATGTCGGATCTCCGCATGGTTACGGCTGACGTTCGCGTCGGGCACCACGATGTCGCGGTCGCGGCTGCGCCCGACGGTCGTGATCCGCTTGGTCACGCGGTGGCGGGTGCCGTGCATCACGAGGGTCAACGCCTCTTGGCGAAGACCCGCCGCCTGAGCATCGGCGGCCGAGATGACCTGTGTTCCACTGACGCCCTGAAGCGCGGCATTTGCCGCGGCGGGAGCCCCGAGCGCCGTGGGCGCGACCACCGGGGTCGCGACCACCGGGGCCGCCGCGGACGGCGCAATCGGTCCCGCCGCGACGGTCGGGGCGCCGCGGGGCGCATCGACCATCCGGCAGGCGATGCCGAACTCGCCGGTGCGCAGGTCGGCGTCGGTTTCGAGCAGCACTGTCGGGGGGGCCACCAGCGAGAACCCCGAGCTGCGTGCATGGGCCTCGAGGTAGGAGGCCAGCTCGGTCGTCAGCGATTCCTCGTAGGAGGAGAACGCCTCACGGTCGGCGGTGGCAAGAAACACCGTGTACTCGTTCGGTACGTAGACCTTCGACACCGACACGGTCTTGTGATCGGCCATCTCGCGGGCAAGTTTGCGGGCCAGTTCGACCGGCTGCAGGGCGCTTGAGAAGGCACGACGGAAACCCCGCTCAAAGACGGTTTCGATGCTTGTTTCGATCTTCCTGAAGACGCTCATCGTGACGGACCGCGCAGGGTAGCGGACGCGGGCCCGCCGGCCAGGCGCACAAGGTGCCGCCACGGCCGGGCCGCCCAGATCACCATGAGAATAGCCGAGGGCAGGGTCGCGGCCAGCGCGATGTCGGCTCGTGGACCCAGCGCGGCGGCCCCGGCGCAGACCGCGCACGCCCCCGCGAGCGTGGCCAGGGTCCGCGGGCCGCCGGGCGAAAGCCGCATCACCAACGGCACCGCGAGCGCGGCGATCGCGAGCAGGGCGGCATGGCTCCCGACCCAGCGGTTGTCTGACAGCACCGTTCCGACGGCTTCGAGTGCGCGGCGTGGATCGGCCGTCTCCTTGAGTGAGGCAAGGAGGGGTGTCCCGGTGGCCGGGCCGAGCCCCAGGCCGACCGAGGCGTCGATCAACTGCCAGGTGATGAGCGCCACGAGACCGCCGGCAATCGCCCAGATCCGGTCGCTGGTGCGACGCGTCAGCCCGGCGACGACGGCGTAGAGGGGAATCACGCCGACGATCGCCAGCACCGGTGCGAGGGCGGGCAGCAGCATCACCCGCCCCCGTTGCCACCCCGCCGCGGCGAACACCGCGCAGACGATGCCCAAGGGTATCGCCGCACCCACGGAGATGCGCGCCACCAGGGCCACCCCCGTCGCCGCCCCGGCCAGTGCCGCCAGGCGGGGCCATTTGGCCGCAACCGCCGCCGCCCCCGCCGCCCCGGCCGCGACCTGCAGCGGGGGAAGGGTCGTTGCCGCGCCAAGGCCAGCGACCGCCAGCCCGGCTCCTGCGATCGCCGATGCGACGGCGGGGGCCCAGCGGGCGAACCGGACGGCGCGATCGACCGGCGCGCCGAGAGCCCACGCGTGTTCGCGAATTTCGTAGGCCAGCTCGTCGGCACGTGGCCGCTGCGTCGCATCGCGGTCGAGCCCGGAGTGGATGGCGTCGACGAGCGCCGTCGGCAGTTCGGGCCGCGCCTCGGCGAGCGAGGGAACGGCGCCCATGGTCGCCCGCCGCACCATCTCCGACGGGCTGCGGTGCTGGATCGGGTTGCTGCCGGTCAGCGCCTCGAATGCCACCAGGCACGCCGAGTACACGTCGCCCGCAGGCCCGACCGGATGCCCGCGCGCCTGCTCGGGTGCCATGTAGGCGACCGTCCCGACGACGTCGCCGACGGCGGTAAGGCCTTCCTCTCCCGAGAGTCGCGCGACGCCGAAATCGGCGAGTCGGGCTCGTCCATCGGGGGCGATGAGGATGTTGCTGGGCTTCACGTCACGGTGCACGACCCCGCGCGCGTGAGCGTGCGCGAGCGCATCAAGGACGTCGGCGGTGAGCGAGAGGGCTTCGGCATCGTCGATGCGTCGGGCCGCCATCGTGCGCGACAACGTGGGGCCCTCGACGAGCTCCCAGACCAGATAAAGCACTCCGTCGTCTTCGCCGCAGTCGAGCAGCGGCACGATGCCCGGGTGCGCGACCCGTCGCGCCGCCCGGACCTCCGCGGCGACCCGGGGTGCGAGGTCGGGGTCGGCGGGAACCGCCTTCAACGCGACCTGGCGTCCGGTCTCGAGGTCGAGCGCGCGCCGCACGGTGGCCGTGGCACCGCGACCGAGCAGTGTGCCCGGGCGGTAGCGGCCGAGTACCGGCGCGGTGTGTGAGAGGGAATCGGCGGGCACGGGTCAGCAGGTGTTCGACCGCCCGGCGGCGAACCCCTGCCTCGAAACGAGGTGCGCCGAGCCCGTGGTAAGGTTCGGCACCCTGAGAGCAGGACTGCGCGGGCGAGTGGTGGAATTGGTAGACACGCTAGGTTCAGGGTCTAGTGCTCGTAGAGCTTGGGGGTTCGAGTCCCCCCTCGCCCATGATGGTGGTTCCCGCGTG